>CAZSBS010000017.1:0-30766 GCA_964605095.1 uncultured Planctomycetaceae bacterium
GTCCAGCCGTTCAGGTTCGCAGTGGGCTGGGCGGCAATTGAGCAACAGGCCCTACGGGCTACGGGCTACGGGCTACTAATTCAGGTCGCTCTGGCTGAGCAGTGTGGTCCGGCCGGAGCCGAGTCGGACTTCGGGGATGCCTTCGGGCCAGACGGTCACGTATATGCCGAGGTCGCCGGTGCGCTTGTCGGTGACGAACGTCGTGCCGAGGTACCAGCGCGGGAACTTGCGGATAAGGCTCAGGCTCGTTCCGAGCGTCTGGCTGCTGCCGTAGTCGTACTGGAGGAACCCGCTGACGGAGTATTTTTCGTTGATCTGGTATGTCGCGCCGATGGTGGAGATGGTCGAGTCCAGGTCCTCGATGCTGCGGATGCCGAGGTAGTATCGCAGCCGCGGGTCGCGCTGGACAGCCACGCCGAAGTCCCAACGGCCCATTACGCCGCGGTTGGTGTCATAGTTGCCGTCAGCCAGGAAGGTCGTCGAGTCCGAAATGCTCCACTGGTAGTCGTAGTTGATGGCGTTTCGGGCGATGCTGTATTCCGGGCGGGAGAAGAAGAACCGCCCGTCCGACGGCGGGTTGTCGAAGCCGTCGCCGTCGAAGAACGCGCCGGTTACAGCCAGGCGCATCCAGTCCACGGTCCGGCGGTTTTCGCCCTCGCCTCGCTTGGTCTGCAACCGCTGGGCAAGCGTCAGTCCGGTGCCGCTCTTTCGCCCGAGGTGGCCCTCGACGTCCGGGTCCATCGGGTAGAGGTCGTTGGGACCCACGCCGTTGGCGCTTTCGCCCAGGAACGCCACCACTTCCGGCGTAATGACGTGCTTGAGGCCGTCAAGATCCCACAGCCGGCTGTGAATGTCGCGATAGACCCGCCAGAAGTGCATGTTCGACCTTATGCCGAGCTGGCCGTATTCCCGGTCGTTCTGGCCTTCCTCGGGCCGGCCCATGAAGCCCGCCTCTGGCTTCTGGGACCAGTACGAGAGCCGCCCGACAGCGTAAGGCACGACGTTGACCGGCCCCAGGTGCGTGGGCCAATCGACCTCGTCTCGGGTGTCCAGCCTGCCCATGAAGTTGCTGTCGTCCTCCTTCAGGGCGTTGTCAGGCCGGAAACGATTGGCGCCAATGCGGCTGTCGCTGAAGACCGTCAGCCTGTCATCCGCGATGGACTGGCCGATGAGGTTGAAGCCGAACTGCGGGGCGCTCTCCGTCTGGCTCTGGAAGCGGTTGAGACGGTACTGGAGAAGCGCCGTCAGCGCCCAGTTGTCCTGCTGCTTCTTGGCGTACAGGAGCGTTTCCTGGTCCTTGCCGGCGAATTGCTCGTTGGGGAAGAACTCTTCCAGGAAGTTCCGGTCGCAAATGTAGCTCAGCTCGAACTGGAGCTCCCAGTCATTGGGCAGGTACTGCTTGTGGCGCGTGAGCAGCCAGCCGCGGTTATCGGGCGCGTAGATATCCTTCCGCGTCTTGTCGCCGAAGTCGTCGTTCTGCTTCTGGTCGACTATTCCGTAGGCCTTGGAATAGCCGTGGTAGCTCTCGCGGTCGTAGTCCAAGTCGATGCCCGCCATGGGGCCTCGCTCGTACCAGTCGGTCTCGAGGATGGCGTTGACGCCCTTGGGCTCGACGAGCCCCAGCAGGCGGAAGAGGTGCCAATCGGCCTCTCCCCCGAATCCCATCCGCCCGTGGCTGCCGACGGTGACGCGGCGCAGCGGGGTGGTGCTCTCGCTGAAGTCGCTCTTGCTGCCCGGCGTCCACGCGACGGGCACGCCGTACATGTCGAACGTGGCGTCCTTGACCTCCGTCAGCCATTGCTGCTCGCCGACGCGCACCCCCTTGGCGTCGTAGGGAGTCTCGTTCTTGATGTACGCCTCGCGCGCCGAGAGGGCAAAGCTCGGCGTGTGGAAGTCGCTGGTGGTCACCACGGCCTTGCGGAACATCACCTCGCGATCCGACAGTATGCGAGCCTCGTCGGCCCGGATGTACATGGGGATCTCGCGGTTCACATCGACTGCCCGGAAGACCGGCTCGACCATCAACGCCCGGTTGGTCGTGAAGTCGTAGAAAGCCGACGGGCCTCGCATGTAACGCGAGCCGCGGGAAACGACCACGTCGCCGGTGAGATACACGCCCGTGACGACCTCCTGCCCGCCGCCGGGCATCTCGATACCCGTTACCTTCGGCGCCTGCGGCGAGATAGGGGCGTTTTTGCCATTTTCCCCGGCCGGGCGACGAGCGCTGAAGACCACCGCCGTCTGAGCACGCATCTCCAGGAACAGCTCGCTCTCGGGATTGCCCTGCGAAACGTACACGTTGCCGTGGGCAACGGTTACGCGATGCTTGTCCTTGCCCTCGCCGATTTCCTGGCTGCTGAAGCGGTTGGCGTGGAACTCCACCGGCAGCACCGGCTGGGGTGCCTGCGGCTTGCGGATGTCAAGGGGCGTGGCCGGGCGTGCCACCCGCAACGCCGGCTGGGGCGCCGGGGTGCTGGAGATGATCAGCGCCGGCAACTCAGCCGGGGCCGTCGCGGTTGCCGTGGCGGCCTTGGCGGCGTCCTGGCGCGTGGCCAAGGCCCGCTTGTAGAGCGGGAAGTCCGCCAGAGGCTTGGGCGACATCGTGCCCGACGCCCGAAGCCTGCCCATCGAGTGCAGAGTGACGAACATCAGCTTGTCGCTGGTGGTCGAGCCGCCGGGCTCGGTAACCGCGGCGTTGCCCTCGATGAAAATATCCATGTCATACTGCGAAAGCCCACCGCCCGTCGGCTGGGTGCGGATCCAGATAACCGCGTCCCGGCCGCGCAAAACGTATTGCCCGAGAGTCAGGCCAAAATCGCCAAGGACGACCATCGCATCCTCACCGTTGTCGGTGAAGGAGTGAATCTCCTTGCCCTGGATACGGGCGTCCTCGTGGATGTAGTCGCCGCCTATCGCGGCCGAGACTGCCGCAAAAACAGCCGCCACGGCCGCCAGCCGCCACAGGACAGAAGACTTCGTACGGTCGATCATGTCAGCATAAGCCTCTTGTTAACCAGCCCGCGTTAACATCGCACCGGCCGATTATATGCCCTCCCATGGCTAAGTCAATTGTCATCAAGGATTATTGCCCAGCCGG
Source organism: uncultured Planctomycetaceae bacterium (assembly GCA_964605095.1). GTDB lineage: Bacteria > Planctomycetota > Phycisphaerae > SM23-33 > SM23-33 > JAUWQU01. The sequence goes on from CAZSBS010000017.1 coordinate 3,098, forward strand.
GAAAGGCCCTGCGGGAACGACCAATGCCATGAATCCCGGGGTTTGCATTCATCATTCGTGATTTGGCCTTTGGCATTCAGCCTCTGGCATTTCTGGCATTCATCATTTGGCATTTGGCATTCGTCATTTAGCATTTGGCATTTCTGGCATTCATCATTTAGCATTGAACATTGAGTCCCGGCGCGCCGGGTAACATTGAGCATTTATCCCTCGGAGTCCACCATGTTGCTCAAGACCAACGACCACGTGCTTTTCTACGGCGACAGCATCACCGACTGCGACCAGGCCAGCGGCATTAATGAAGGCTTGGGATGGGGTTACGCCGCAATGGCGGCCGGGGCCATCATGGCCCGTCACCCCGAACTCAACATCCGCTGCTCCAACAAGGGCCTTAGCGGCTATCGGGTCTTCGACCTCGAGCGCCGGCTGGAGGAACTGGTGCTGGCGATAAAGCCCACCGTCGTGTCGATCCTGATCGGCATAAACGACACTTGGCGGCGGTACGACCAGAACGTCATCTCGGAAATCCCAGCCTTCGAGGACTGCTACCGGCGAATCCTCGCGACCATCCGCCGGGAGCTCTCAGCCAGGCTGGTTATCTGCGAGCCGTTCCTGCTGGCCATCCCCGACGACCGAGCAGCGTGGCGCGAGGACCTGGACCCGCGCATCGCCGTCGTGAGGCGAGTGGCGATGGACTACGGCGCCACCTACGTGCCCCTGGACGGCATATTCGCAGCCGCGGCATGCCGGCGGGAAATGGAATACTGGGCCCCCGACGGCGTCCACCCCACCGCCGCCGGCCACGCCCTGATCACCGAGGCCTGGCTGAAGGCGGTGGGAGCGTAGAGCGAAAAGCTTTTTTTACTTTGAATAGATGGCCATCCCTATTCACCCATGGCGTGGCATCTAGAACGCTCTAAAGCAGGCCATAACATCCTGCGATCAATCCAGTAACGATCCGAACCATCATTTTGCCGGTGCCGGCAAAATGATCGGGAATGCAACTCGGCGGCAACGCCCTTGTTTTCGCATCGGTTTGCAGTCGCGCGCAAACAGATCGACGGCGTCCACCCCACCGCCGCCGGCCACGGCCTGATCGCCGATGCCTGGCTGAAGGCGGTGGGAGCGTGGAGCACTTCGCGCAAATATGCTTCCACGGACGCCAGGCATGGCACCCCATTTCGACGCCATGGAAACCATGCCGCTGGCAGATAGTCCATGCCTCGCCATCGCCCCGCTGGGGCTCCGAGTGATAAACGCACTGTTCCGGGGGTTCGCGAGTACTCTCACCCCCGGCTACATTCCGCCGCCCCGTCGGGGCTTCCCTGTCGGGTTCCCGGTTCCCAATGCCCGGTTCCGCCGTTCGTCTTCCACCGGCTCCTGTCTACCGGCTACCGTCCTGCCGCCCCTTGAACGCCTCGGCCATTTGTCGGACGAGTGGGTCGGGGTCGTTGGACATCAGGTCGACGATAGTGGCATTGCCCTTGGAGGCGGTGGCGGCGAGCATTTCGACGAGTCGGCAGCGGACCATGGCGGCGGGGTCCTCGATCAGCGGCGAGAGCAGGCCGATCACGGTATCGTCCGGCTGGACCGCGCCAATCGCCATGGCTGCCTCGGCTCGCACGGCCGGGGACTTGTCAGCCAGGATCGCGCGGAACATGGAGAGGATGGTCAGGTGGTCGAGTTGGCCCTTGAGCATTCCCGGCGGCACTTGGCGGCTGCGCTGGACATCGACGTTGAACGCCAGCATCGAGCCGATCTGTCGCGCGGCCCGCATTCGCGCCGGCAGCTTGCCGCGGCGGTAGTCGTAGACGATTCGCCCCAGGGCTTGCTGGTATGCCATGCGCCAGCCTTCGGGCGTGTCGGCGGAGACTTTGCCCAACAGGCCGGAGCGGAGAAGCTTGAGCGGCTGGAGCTTGAAAGTCGGCAGCCTGGTGGCGCCGTCGGCGGCGGGGTCGACGATGCCGCTTACGGTCAGGCTCAGATCCTCAAGCGGGTGCGGGGCTATGGCGGCAGCAAGGTCGCCTATGTCCAGCCTGACCCGGCAGGTGACTGTTTGTCCAGGCTTGAGGGTTCTCGGCGCAGCCCAGACGACCATGGGCAGTCGAGAGGTGTTGACCAGGGCCTGGCCGCGAGAGTCTTCCAGCCGGACTGCCAGGGCCATGTGGGGGTTTATCACGCCGGTTGCGCCCAGCGGGACGTCGATTGCGCTGACGTTTTTCAGGGTTGCGTCGATCTCGATCGGCTCGCCGCAGAGCAGCCGGTCGGCGGCGTCAAGAACGGACGCCAGTTGGATCGAGATGCACTCATTGGGCTGCGAGAGCATCTTCAGGCAGTCCGGCGGGAGGTTTTTGAGCAGCGCCAGCGCCTCGTCGCGCCCCTTTGGCACGGGCAGTTCAATATGGTTTCTTACGGCGATTTTATGAAGTTGTCGCCGGGCCGGGCCGCTGGCGCCCAGCGGGGCCGCGGCGAGCACCGCCTTGCGGAGGTTGTCCTTGTCGCCCGCGGCCTGGTATCGTTCTGCCAGGAGGGTTGACGCGTAGACGTCCTTTCCGAGCAGCTTTTCGAGCCTGGCCATGCCCTGTTTGACCTGGCTGCCCACGAGTTCGGCGGCGCCCATAATTCGCTGGTAGACGGGGTTGTTGGGGTCGGCGGCGATAGCCCGGCCGGCATATACGACAGCCAGGCTCGCGTGTGGTCGGGTTGTGGCGTAGAACCAGCCAAGTTCGGCAGCCAGTGTCGGGGCTGTCGTACCGGAGCCCTCTCGGTCCTTGTACGCCTTGGCCATATTCTGGATGAGTTGCCCGGCCTGGGATTCTTTGCCGGCCTTGCGACAGGCTTCGATCAGGAGGCTTGCCAGGTCGGAGCTGTCGGCGTACCGCTCGAGGGCGGGCTGGAGCACCTCGATGGCCCTGTCGGGTTGGTTGGCGTCCAGCAGGGCGCTGGCGTACTGGGCGGTCATCCTGGCTGGCACGGTGACGGGCTGGCTGTCGGCAGCCCCCGTCGCCCAGACGTGGCTGAAGAACCCCAGGGCCTTTTCGTGGAGGCCCAGTTCCCCAAGTCGCAGGCCCACGCGCCACGCGGCGTCAAAGGCCCTTGGCCTGGCTCGAATCGCCCGCAGGTCCATGGCAAAAGAATCGTTGGGATCGTTGGGCTCTTGGGTTTGCGCCCACGCGGCCAGGCCGGCCGGCCCATAGGGGTCCAGAGCAACAGCCTGCTTGGCAATTTCGGCGGCGTCCGTGGTTCGCCCCTGGCCCAGCATAAGATCGGTCAGCGTGGCCAGGGCCTGTGCCCGTACGGACTCGTCGAGGTCCTTTCGTTCGGCGACGGACCGGAGAAAGGTGTCGCGGTCGGCGACGTTCTGCATTCCAGCCAGGCGGGCGTTCATCCATCGCACGCGGACCTGGTAGTCGTTCGGCTGGCCTGCCAGGTACGCATCGAGGGCCTTGATTTCGGCGTTGGGGTCGGCCTGGGCGAGATAGATATCGGCCAGGAGGCGGTCGACTCGCCAATCACCCGGCGTAAGCCGGTCGGCGAAGTGGCTCAGGACCACCAGCCGACCGGCCCGCGCGGGCGTTGACGATGGGCAACAGGTCATCTCGATAGCAGAGTTCAGGAAGCTCTCGGCCGCCAGGCGCGCGTCCTGATTCGGTTCTGAAGAACCCAAATACACTGAACTGGCTGGCTGAGCCGCCCTGGCCGGCACCGCGCCGGTCCAGGCAGCCAGCAGCGCAAGCGCGACCGTTGCCTTCATGCTTCAGTCCTCATTGCCACCACGCGGCGTTCGGCCAAGCCGTCACCGCACGCGAGCGTCAGGAGCCTGTTGTCGGGCGAACCGTAATAACCTGTGCCTCCTCGCCGCGCCGAATGAGCAGTTGGATCGGCTGGGTCGCGCCCGCGGCCAGGGACTTCTCGACAATCTCCTTGAAGGACTCGACGCTCTTGACCGGCTGGTTGTTGACATTGGTGATCACGTCGCCGCCCAAGATGCCGGCAAGGGCACAGGGGCTGTCCTTGACCATGCCCACGACGACCAGGCCGGGAACCGTGGAAGAGCCGGTCTTGTCGAGGAACTCGTCGAGCGGGACCTTCTCGCGGATCAGCAGGCCGATGGCCTTGTTGAAGTACTGCTTGGCCTCGTTGGGCCTGATCGGCATTGCCTCGAGGGTGACGTTTGCCTCCTTGGAGGCCGTGCCGCTGAGAACCTTTAGCTTCACGACGGTGCCGACTCGCATCCTCATGAGCTGGCGGACGAAGTTCTTGACCGTCAGGTCAGGCGTGGCCAACTTCTCCAGGGGCTTGCCGTCCATCTCGACGATGATGTCACGATCGCCCAGACCGGCCTTCGCCCCCGGCTGCTTGGGGATCACCTCGTCGATCTTGACGGCGGGCTTGTCCAGCTTGAGGATGAGGGCGAGGTCCTTGTCTACGGCCTCGAACTTGTTGATGCCCAGCCAGGGCAGGCGTGCCACCTTGCCGTCGGAGGGGATGCTCTCGAGGATGTGGACGAACTCCTCAACGGGCGTAAAGAAGGCCGCCTGCTGCTGATCGACCAACTGGAGCGGCGCCATGCCTTTTGGGGTCGGGGCCTCGTAGCCCAGCGGGAGCTGACGCCCGATGATGCCGATCGCCTGACCGCTGGCGTTGAATACCGGTGAGCAGGAGCCCGTCAGCCGCCCGCCCGCGACGAAGATAAGGTCGTTGGGCACTCGAAGCTTCGAGGAGACGTACGCCGCGCCGACATACACCGGCCAGGATGGATCGCTCATCATCAGGCCAATCGACGTGACCTCGTCCCCAAGCTTGACCTGCGAAGTGCGGGAGAACTGCACGACCTGCCATTCATGCTTCTCCGTGCATTGCACGAACCCCAGGCCCGTCCAGGGATCAATGCCCAGAAGCTTGGCCTTCAGAGTCGTTCCTTCATCGCCCGGCAGGACCAGTTGAAAGTCCTTGAGCTGCTCAACCCGCATCCGCGGGTCCAGCGACGTCGTCAGGAACACCCCGTCCTTGGAGATGCAGACGGCCTGGCCGGCGCCAGTCTTGTTGCCAGTCTCCAACTCGACGGTGTACTTGACCACCACCAAGGACCCCGACGCCTTGGAAACCATGTCGCCGAGCAATTTGGACGTCTGAGCCTGCGCCACAGCCGGCAGGGCCAGTAACAGGACCGCGCAAAACGCCATGTACCGTTTCATTTCGACTCCTTTGCCCTTTGAGGGCGGTTTAAGATCACCTGCCATACCTTAAAAGTGTCGGCAAACTCAGTAAAGACCTGATTCCGGGTCCACTCAGCGCCCAAGAGGCCTCCAAAGGCACAATGCCTCAGGCAGGCCCCTGCAATCCGTCCATACGCACGAAGTCCGCAAATTGTGCGCCTAAACTAAAAGAACTATATGGCCCAAGGCCCTTACGCGAAAGGGCGCTACAAGCCGCAAATAGGCCGGTTCTTATCATCGACCAATACGACCCTTGGCTTGAACTTACCGGCCTGCTCGACCGTAACGTACGCGTGGGACATGATAATGATCTTGTCCCCGGTGTGAACCAGCCGAGCCGCGGCGCCGTTGACGCAGACCTCGCCGCCGCCACGCTGGCCCGGTATTACGTAAGTCTCGTGCCGAGTCCCGTTCGCCAGGTCCGCCACGAGCACGAACTCACCCTCCACCAGACCCGCGGCCTCCATAAGGTCCTGGTCGATCGTGATCGACCCGACGTAATCCAGGTCCGCCGAGGTAACCGTGGCACGATGAATCTTTGTTCGAAGAACCTTTATCAACATATCAACTCAACATTTCGACATCGAATGTCAGAAGAATCCCTGAATCTCGCAACCTTGCCCGGGTCAGCACCCGGCCGGAAGCAATTCATTCTAACTGCCGGGCTCGTGCTAGTCCACCAAGATGTTGTCTATGAGCCTGGCCCGGCCGAAACGCACCGCCAAGGCGATCAGCACATTGCCGTCAGTTTTTTCCACGGACGAGAGTTCCCGCGGTTCCACGATTTCGACGTAATCCACGACCCCGCCCGGGGCATGGGCGGCCAGGAAAGCCTGGATCGCCTCGACAACCTCGCTGGCCGGCGGACGCCTGTCGGCAATCAGATCGGCCGCCATTGCCAGCGACTGCCACAGGGCCGGCGCAGTTCGGCGCTCGTCGGGCGTCAGGTACGCATTTCGGCTGGACATGGCCAACCCGTCCGGCTCGCGAACGATCGGGCAAATCTCGATCGCCAGCGGGAAGTTCAGGTCCTCGGCCATTCGGCGGATAATCGCGGCCTGCTGAAAGTCCTTGGCCCCGAAGTACGCAACGTCCGGCTGGACTATGTTCAAGAGCTTGGCCACGACCGTGCAGACACCCGCGAAGTGCCCCGGCCTGCTGGCGCCGCACAGCGTCCGGGCGAGGTCGGGTGAGTCCACGACGGTTCGGCACGGGCGCGGGTACATCTCCCGCACGTCCGGCATAAGAACCGCCGAGGCGCCATGCGCCTGGCAGCCCGCCAGGTCCGCCTCGGGCGTGCGGGGATACTTGGCGAGGTCCTCGGAAGGTCCGAATTGGATCGGGTTGACAAAGATGCTCACGGCCACGAACGGACATTGCAGCCTGGCCGCGTCAATGAGGCTGTAGTGGCCCGCGTGAAGCGCGCCCATTGTCGGGACCAGGCCGACAGCATGACCGGCCGACTTCGCGCCGGCGACCGCGGCGCGGATTTCCTGAATCGTTCGGGCAACTATCATAGCACCGTGCGGATCCTTTCGATCAGTTCGGCCCTCGGGCGATGGTTGCGGAGATCCACCTCGTCGCATCGCACCGTCAGCACCGGGCACTCGGCAGTCTGGACGAAATCATTGTAGGCATCCCGCATGGCCGAGAGGAACTCGGCGGTAATGGCCTTCTCGAATGATCTGCCGCGGACGGCGATCCGCTCCAGCAGGGCCGCCGGCTCGGCATCGAGGTAGACCATCGCCTTGGGCGGATGCACCAGCGGCGCGACGCGAGCGTGGAGAACCTCGTAAGCGGCGAAGTCCTCCGGCGAGAGCCGCAGCGACGCGTAAACGCGGTCCTGGCAGAAACCGTAATCGCCGACGAACGTCCCGGTCGCCGGCCAATGACCGGCTGAGAGCTGGCTCACGCGCGACAGCAGGTAGAACACCTGTGCCGGCAGGCGCATCTCGTCCGGGCCGGCGTACGACTCAGCCAGGAAGGGGTTGCCCTCGTAGTCCTCTCGCACGAGCCGGGCCGGCAACTCCATCGCCAGCAGCTCAGCCAGCGTTGTCTTGCCCGAGGCGGGCAGGCCGATGATGCTCAGCAGCGGCGCCTGTCCTGCTGCCCCGTTGGGGGTTCCGACCCTACTTGCGGTTTCGCCCCGGCCCTGCTCGCCCGCCCCGATGGGGTCTGCCCCGCCTGGCTTCTCGGGCGGCTGGAGCGTCGGTTTGACCCGCCCGCTGCGAACGTCGTCGAGCATCTCCGAGACAGCCTTGCCCAGCACCGGATGGACCGCCTGCGGCGCGATCATCGAGAGCGGCTCGAGCACGAACGCCCGCTCGTGCATCCGCGGATGAGGGATCACAAGGTCCGGCTCTTCGCGGACGACCATTTCACCCATCAGCAGTATGTCCAGGTCGCACGTGCGGGGGCCCCACCGCTGTTCGCTGGGGCGGTCCCGCCCGAGTTGACGCTCGATGTCCTGCAAGGCCGCCAGAAGCTCCCGCGGCGAAAGCTCGACCGCCACCTCGACCGCGCCGTTGAAGTAGACCGGCTGATCCGCCGGACCGCCCAGAGGCTCGGTGCGCACGAACTGCGAGAGCCGCCGCACCGCGACACCTCGGACCTCGCTGAGCAGCTTGACCGCCCGCATCAGCGTCTCGCCACGGTCGCCGATGTTGCTGCCCATCCCGATATGTGCCAGAACTCTTGCCATGCGAGATTATCCGCTGTGTCAGTGGGATTATCGTCCCGTCTGGGCGCGGTACTGTGCCAAGTCTGTCTCAGTCACATCTTCCGGGGGTACCAGTTTGTAGTGTTTCTCGCATGCGATGCCCACGCCAGCGTCGTCCTGGGCAAATTCGAAAAGTACAATTACGTTGTCTTTCATGAATTGCGAGGCCATTGGTCTGCACACAAGGGATGGAAACTTGTCCGCACAAACGCCGACATCCTGCTCGATTTGCACGATGCTCAGTCGATCCATCCCACCCTTTGCCTGAACGGGGATCACGTAATGGACGCCCGCCTTGTCCACACCGACGTACATTTCATCCGTCTCAACCTGTCCCATGTTGGGCACGGTAGTGCGCAGGTGGTTTTGCAGTGAAAAACACGCGACGCCCGTGAAGATGTCGATCAGACGGTTGTAGCGAATCCTGGCCAGAAGGGATTGTTCATCGGAAAGAGCGTATTTCGCCACGATCCCCGGCGTACTGTCCGGCACTTTGGTCGCCGTCATGTTCTCATTGGGGACGATGGGCCGGTCCGGCACCAGGGCAAAACGGTATTTCCCCTTCCCAACTGGTCGAATAATCCAGGTCTCGCTCCCTCCCGCTTTCGACCGTATGCTTTCCGGAAGTGAAGCACGATACCGGAAACTGTATACAAGGTCTCCAAGGTTCTTGGGAAGATCAATACCCAATTCGTCCCCGATCCTCCTTATATCATCCCGGTCGAAATCCACTTCGCGCGATTTGGCCTTGAACTTTGAGAGGAATATTCTCTCGATGATGGCCTGATATCTGTTCTGCTTAGCCATAGCCTGGGTTTCTCCTAAGCGTCCTTGCCGCGCCAGCGCAGGAGAACCACTTCCTCCCGCAACTGCTCTTTCGTGGCTGTGGCGAGCCGCGTGCGGAAGAGGTCGATTCCCATGACCTCGTACCCGAGCGTCTCCGCGATGCCCGCGAGTATCTTGCCCGTCCGAATCATGACGCGGAGATAGGAGGCCTGGTCGCCGACGACATAGGCCAAGCGGGCGCCAGGCCGCAAGACATTACGCAGTTCCGACAGATGTTTCGTCATGCCGCCGAAATAGAGCTTCGTCACTCTTGCGTACATTCGCTCAAAACCGGACGTCTTGCCGAGCTCTATTCGACGCTTCTCTATGGCGGCGGCTATCCGCTGAATCTCACCGTTGCCGGCAACGAGCAAATCGTCATCGTCCTTCTTGTATACGGAACGCGTGTTGGAACGCACCATGTTTCCCTTAAGCGCGCGAAGGTCCGCCTTGTCCCTGATGAACCCCAGAAGGACAGACTCAAGGCGAGTGGTCCGCGTGTACTCCTTTTCATTGGGGTAAGGCGGGGATGTTATAACGATGTCTACGGAATCCGGCTTTATAGATGACGCCAACTGTCGCGAATCCGCCTGGTGGACGGTTGCCGGCACGTGTGCCTTGCCTCGGACTTCCTTCAGGTCATCCACCATCCGGCGCACATAGTCCAGCCAAATAGATAAGACCGGGGCATCCGGTTTCGCGGCGCCGACCCCAACTTCCGGGCCGAAATGCAGGTTGCCGATATCTGTCACAAGAGCCTTGGCGAGCGCCAGTTTCTCATGCCCCGCAAACCGGGCATCCGCATTCTCCTCCAGGGCTTCAATCAGAATGAGCGTCTTATGTAGAGGAATCGGGCTGATAGAGCCCTTGAGCAGTAACGCAAACGCCTCCGGCTTAAGGTTCCTTAGCCGCGAGACCGGTTTCCCGGATCTGAATAGCGGGAAACCGCCGGCATCTCCGGCGCCTGCTCCTCCCATCTTTTCCGCGGCAATATCCGCAACGCCCTGCGCATGGCGCATCAGGCCTTCGGGGCTTACATCCCAACTCGTCTTGACCTGGCTGGCGAGGCAGGCCACGGGATTGGGCTCTATGCCGATGCTCGGAATGCCAAGCTTCTTGCATTCCACCAAGGTTGTTCCGGTGCCGCAAAATGGATCAAGCACCGTTTGGCGCTCGTCAGCCGCGAATCGTTCGAGATAATCTCGGACCAAGTGTGGCGGATATGACAGGACGAATCGATACCACTCATGAACAGCCCGGTCTTCGACGCGGACCTTATTGTCCTCACGGAGGCACTTGCGTCGCTTGTTAACCGAAGTAATAGAAGCCATCCATGCTCCCTTCGTAATTGTGCGCATTTTACCGCTTCGCAGCCTCAGCGGCCTTGTCGGCCAGGTCTCGCAGGCCGGCGGCGACGCCTATGTACAGGGCGGCCCGCTCGCCCGGCGTCGAGGCCTTGCCAAGCAGGACGCGGACCTGGTCGGCCTGGCCGTGCATGATGTAGAACCTTGCCCAGGTCCGCGATATCTGCTGGCAGAGCAAGCCGGGCGGCATCCTGGCGGCCAGTCTGTCGGCCATGTCGCCGCCGTCGGACTCGATGAGCGTCTCGAAAAACTTCAGCAGGCGGTCGATGGTCACGCTCTGGTTCCGGTCGTACATGGCCCGGTCGAACATCGTCTTCGCCATGTCGAACCGCCCCACCCCGGCCATTACCATGGCGATCTCCAGATACAGCGGTCCGGGGATTTTATCCGCGGGCACTTGCTTGAGATCGGCGACCATCATGTTGGCGAACGCTTCGGCCACCTTGTGCCGGCGCTGCCTGATGAAGTTCTTGGCCATGCCGATCTCCATGCCCGCTCGGGCCGGCCCGGCCGGGATGGCCTTGAGCACGCCCTCGGCGACGTTCGGATCGAGCTTGTCGACTTTCTCCCAGTCCAACGTCATGACGTAAGGCAGAAAGTCGTTGAGGTCCTTTCCGCTGGCGGCCTGGGCCTCGGCGAAGGTCTTCTCGCCGTGGGCCACCCGCCCGGCAAGGTCCAGCACGACGACGGTTTGCCTCATGCTTTCGGAAGTTGCGCCACCCGAGGCGATGCGGGCATCGACCAGCTTGCCGGCCAGCACAAGGTTCACTACCCATTGCCCCAGCACCGACGTCTGATCCTCGGCCGGCGTTTTGCGCACGATCTGGAGCCCCACCAGGGGTTCCATGCCGACCATCTGCAAGGCGAGCTGCCGAAAGATGATTTGGCGAATTTCCTTGTCGCTTATGGCCGTGAGCATCTTCATAGCATCGGCCTCGTCAACGCCCTGGACCAGCATCCCGGCGATCAGGCCTCCAACCCAAAAGAGCCTCTGCTGGGAGGATATCCCATCAAAAGCAGTCCGGGCCGAAGGGATATCCCCAACCTTGACGTAGTCCGTCAAGAGCACTCCCAGCAGGTAGTCCTTCTGCGCGGCGTCTTTGGAGCCGTAGATGCTGTTGACCTCGCGATGTGCCCTTTTCAGCCAGGCAAGGCTACCCGCGTACTTGCCTGCCGCCGGGGCGGCCTTGTCGGCGCCGGACGACGCCGGGGCCGTCGCGGGCGCCACTACGGATCCCTCCGCCGGGGCCGTCGCGGGCACCACTACGGATCCCTCCGCCGGGGCCGTCGCGGGCACCACCAGCGCGGGCGCCTGGGCAGCCGACATCGACGACATGGCAAGTGCCGCCACCACTATTGTCCAGCACATCGCCATTCGGTTCATCTTGCGTTCATCCCTTCGCCCGCACCAGGGCATCATCGCAAATCCTCAGGCCAACGGTCGGACTCGTGGTGAGTCAGCGACAGCCTGTCTATCGGCACACACACGAACCTGCCGACGAGTTTCTCGTCGTTGGTCCAGTTGGCGTCTTCCATACACATGAGCCCGAAGTCGATCACCACGGGCATGATCTGCACAACCCGGCCAAATCCCGCGTACCGCCAGGAGCGAACCGGCTCCAGAAGCCTTCGCTCGGAGCGATTGCCGGCGATCGCCTCGTCCCAGGAGAAGGCCTCCTCGGTCATGTAGACGAACTTCGCGTCCGGCAGCGGACCCGGCGCCGTCGGCTCGCCCGGGCGAGTGTACTCATCCATCACCACCAGCAGCGATCCGCCAACCCACACCTCGGCCTGCCGGCCCGGTCCGTCGGTCGATTCCAGTCTTACTTCCATTGGGTACTGAGCGTTGAACATCAGTAAACATTCAGAACTCGGCAATGCGTTGCATGGCGTCGGCCAGGACCGCGTCCGGGTACGTCAGGGCTATGCGGAAATAGCCCTCGCCCCATTGCCCATAGCCCCGGCCGGGAGTCACCATCACGCCTGTCTTGTCCAGCAGGTCCGTCACGAAGGCCCCGCTGTCGCCATTGTAACGTTCCGGCACCGGCGCCCAGACATAGATTGTCGCCTTCGGTCTTTCCAGGCGCCACCCGGCCGCGTTGAGAGCATCGACCACAAGGTCGCGCCGGCGCTCGTAAACGGCATTTATGGGCGGGATGAGCGCCTCGGCAAGGTCCAGGGCCTTGGCGGCCATGAACTGCACCGGGCGCGGCGTGCCGTTGTCCACGTTGTCCTTGACCTTGCCCAGCGCCGCGATGGCCGAGGCGTTGCCCACCAGGCAGCCCACCCGCCAGCCGGTCATGCAAAACGCCTTGGACAGCGAGAAGAACTCCACCGCCACTTCCTCGGCTCCGGGCACCTGGAGGATGCTCGGCGACTTGTAGCCGTCGTAGGTGTTCTCGCTGTAGGCCGAGTCGTGGGCGATCAGGATGTCATGCTTCCGGCCAAACTCGACCGCCCGCTCGAAGAACTCCATCGGCGCCACCGCCGTGGTGGGGTTGTTGGGGTAATTGATCCACAGGATCTTCGCCAGCCTGCGGACCTCCAGCGGTATCGCGTCGAAGTCCACCAGGAAGCCGTTTTCCTTCAACAGCGGCACTTGGTGCGTTACGGCCCCGGCGAAGACGTGGCCGATGTTGTACGTCGGGTAGCCCGGCACGGGCGCTATGCCCAGGTCGCCGGGGTTCAATATCGCCATCGGCAGCTTGGCGATGGCATCCTTGCTCCCCATGGTGGTGATGACCTGATCGTCGCCGAGCTTCACGCCCCAGCGCCGCCGATAGAAGTCCTGAAAGGATTTCTTCAGCGCCGCAACGGGCCTGTCGCAGCCATAGCGGCAGCGGTCGGCGTCGGCGGCGTCCTGGGCCGCGCGGACAAACTCCGCCTCGATTGCCAACGGAGCGGGAAAGTCCGGGTCGCCGATGTCGATGCGGATCACCTTCACGCCGCGAGCCTGGGCCTCTCGCATCTTCCGCCGCAGATCGGCAAACAGGTACGGCGGCAACTTCTTCAAACGTTCCGAAAGCTGTACTTCCATCACTCGGGGGCCTTTCATCCAATGTGCGCCAGGTACAAGTGCGAGCAGGAATTGTATGGCCCCGCCGCGTCAAGAGCAACCGCTTTGAACCACAGCGCGGGCTTCGCCAGCAAATGCTGAATGCCAAATGCCAAATGATAAATGCCAAGAACGCCAAGAACGCCAAGATGCCCGCTACCTGCTACTCGTCTTCAGAACGGCACCAGACCCCAAGGGCCGAAAAACAAACAAGACTCCCATTGGCAGAGCCTTGTTTGGTGCTTTGTCTTCTTGGAATTTGGTTCTTGTTTGTTATTTGGTGCTTGTTATTTGGAGCTTATTTGAAGCTTGGCGTTCGACGTCTCCCGCCCGGAGCCTGGAGCCTGCTCTTTGCTGCTTCCAGCGCCTACGCCCGTCCCAGGTAGTCGTTGGTCCTCGTGTCTACCTTGATTACCGTGCCGTTTTCGACGAACGCCGGGATCCTGACCTTAGCGCCGCCTTCGCAGATGGCTTCCTTGAGTTGATTGGTGGCCGTGGCGCCCCTCAGGGCCGGGGGCGTGTCGACAATCTTAAGCTCAACGGTGTTGGGCAGTTCCACGCCGATGCATTCGCCCTGAGCGAAGGACAACTCCAACTCCATGTTGGGAACAAGGTACACCTTCTTGTCGCCCAGCAGGGAAATCGACACTTCCAACTGCTCGTAGTTGTTCGGGTCCATCAGGACCATGTCCTGGCCCTGCATGTAGAGGTACTCCATCTTCTTGCGCTCGAAGAAAGCCTCCTCCAGGCCCTCGTCCACCCGGAACCGCCGGCCTATGATCTGTCCGCTCTTGGCGTTGCGAAGCTCGATTTGCATGTAGCTCTGGCCCTTGCCCTTGGCCACGTGCGACGACGAGAACACAACCCAGACCTCGCCTTCCCACATAACGCCCTGGCCACGGCGAAGATTAGACGCTTTTACTGACATGTCCAACTATCTCCTGCTTGTCTGGTTGTCTAAAATAAAGTGCCGCATTGTACCATATTCCCCCAGCCCCGCAAGCACAACATTGGCCGGCTGCCATACCAAAGTAGAAATGTCCGCTTTCCGAGCGAAGGCCGGAACGATACGCCAGTACCGCTGCCGGCCAGGGGGATCGATGGGCGGTTCCGGCATGTCCCATGGCAGCAAAGTCTCGCGCGACGTGCAATACGCCAAGGTGGGCGGGCTGCTGAAGGAGAATAAGCGGCTGAAAGTCGATCTGACCGGCTTGAAGGCCTGAATCTGAATGGGAAAGCGGATGATCCAGGCACGGAAGCATGTCCGGGGCGTTTCCCCGGATGTAGTCCGAACCTTTTGTCCCAGTCTTTTCCCTTGAATCCCCGCGTCACGGCGTTATCGTTCTTGGCATGGGGCCCAACCTACCGCATCGCAAACGCTGCAAGCGTCGGGATCGTCCTTGGGGACATGCTTCCGCGGACGTAAAGCACAGCACCGCAAGCGATGGGCCTTGGGGAACACCGGCCTGCGGCTGACGGTTCTATCTGCCAAAGACCGGACATTGCCATTTGCCGATGACGGGCCGCCAGTAGGGTGTTTGCCCTAGTTAAAATTTCCGACCGGATTTGCGTGTTTTTCGCTTGACGGGCCGCCTATTCGTGCGTATAGTATAATACATGCTCCGACCTCCGCTACGGAAGCGGCGGAATCAGTCGAGAGGCGCATGACGTTGATGCTCACTCGTACCCGCCTCCATGCCGCATGGTCGAGTTCCGCGAAATGGGTTTTCGTTTATTTGCTTACGTCAGAGGCGTGTTTTATTCGAGGCCCCAAGTGAGGTTGTGCATATGAAATCGAACGTAAGAGTGTCGGCGGCTTTGTTGGCCCTGTCGTTAGCGTGCGCCGTGATGGCCTTGATGACAACTCCCGCAGCCGCCGCGGTGGTGTCCCTGGGCGGAGGCTGGCAAGCCTCGTGGGATCCGTCTTGGGACGCCATGGTCCACCTTCAGACTGTGTCGTTGGACGGTGACGTGCTGATCATCAGCAAGACTGCCGAGTTCACCCAGCCGCCTGTAAACGGAATATTTCCCCCCATCCCGATCACCTTCATGCAGATTTCCGATGTTGCCGCGAAGTATATCGTGATCGAAAATGAGGCCATCCTGAACGACACCGGGGTCGACTGGACGGACTTCCATATTGACCTGCTGGGCGGCAACGCCGTGTTCGACTCGGGTCTCACGGCACGTTCCGGGGGGCCGGACCCGATCGGCTGGGACATCGCCCCGTTTGCGAAGGCGGCGTTCACGGCGACCCTGAAGCGATTGGATATCTGGGACGGTGTGGTTCAGGCCGGGCAGGTTTGGTGGCCCGGAGGCGGCCCGACTGGCGGCCAGTTGTGGTTGCAAGTTTTCCCCGACTCGGAAGTCCACGCGTTGTTCACGCTGAAGGAGGCCCCGACACCGGAACCGGCGACCTTGTGCCTGCTGGCTTTGGGCAGCGCCTCGTTGTTGATAAGGCGCGGCAGGCGTGTGGCGGGTTGACCGGCGGAGAAAGCGGGGCAAGGTGGCTGAGGTCACGCTCCGCTTGTGGAGAATAGGTCGCCGGACCCTTGGACAAGAATGCCAAGGGCCCGACGTTTGTGAGTAGATTGCGCATCGGCGCCAGTGTTGAGCCACCGGGCGTGCCGGGTGCCTGCGACATCAGGTGCCCGGCGAGAGAATGCTATGTCCATGAGGAGGTCACAGTAATGACGATGCTTCGCCAAACCGCGACAGTAGTCGCAGCCGCAGTCGTTTTCGCCTTGGCGGCATTGCCCGCCTCAGCCGCAGTCGTTAACCTGGGGGGCGGATGGCAGGCCTCTTGGGATACTTCCCTGGACGGCCTGGTGGATGTGGTCGCCTCGGACTTCGTGGGAGACACCCTGTTCATAGAGAAGTCCATTAACTTCCGGCAAGCCCCCGTGAACGGCGTCTACCAGCCCGTTCTTGTCCAGTTCCAACAGATCGAAGCCTTGGCCGCGACGCACATCGTCATCGACGATGAGGTACTAACTAATTCCAGCGGCACGAGTTGGGCGGACTTCCACATGGAACTGGTGGACGAGAGCGGCGGCACCAAGTTCGATCCGGTCAAGACAGCCGCTTCCGGCGGCACAAGTCCGATTATTGGCTTTTCGATCTCGCCGTTCACTGTGGGCGCCTTCAGCAGCGACCATAAGATGCTGGACATCTGGGGCGGAACGGTGCCCAGCGGCACGACCTGGTGGCCCGGCAGCGGAAGCCAAGACGGGCAACTCTGGATCAATGTGACGCCGGGCCCAAACAATTCCGGCTCCTTCGTGCTGTTGGAACAGCCAACGACCACGGGCATCCCTGAGCCGGCCACTATGTCCCTGCTGGCCCTGGGCGGGTTGGCTTTGATCCGCCGCCGCGGGTAATACGCACCTCAAACGGATGCCACTAGAAACATCAAGCCTCGGGCTGGGCGCCCGGGGCTTGGTTGTTTCCTGGCCCGGCTCCATGTGATGCACTGGTGATTCGGGGCCTTCTGTTTTCGAGGCAAACAGCCTGGCCCATCCCCACCGACCCCGATATTTCCATCATTTCCCGCAATTTTCACGATTTTATCGCTTGCGGTGTCAGCTAGTTGTCACCGGTGCATTGTGAGATGGCGTTCGTAAGTTGAATGGAGTCACGGGAAAAGGAGGTTTTTGTGCAGTGGGCAAGCGGAGCGGATCTGTGCAAAGTTGTCACCGTCAAGCTCGCTGCGCATCGCCCAGGGACGGCTGGATCGGGCCGTTTTGCCCGCCCGTGCGGGCTTTTGTCAGGCTGGGGACCCCAGCACCGGGTCGCTGAGCCATGCGTCGAGTTGCCAGGATTTGACACGAATTGCCAGGAGAAAGGTTCATGAGCAAACATCGCGTTTCGAGGACCGGCCAGCCGATGTTGACGTTCTTCGGCGACCTGATTGCCAGGAAGCACATAGAGTCCCTCACGCCGGATGGGCCGCAGACGTTCAGCATCTCGCTGTTTCGCACGGAGGCGCCGGGCTACGTGCTGTCGGTCAGCCATCAGAACGGCTCGTCCAGCCACCATTGGGCAGCCCACACGCCCCGCAGGTTGGAGGTGGCCGGGCTGTTCGAGGTGTACATCCGCCAGTGCGAACCCCAGGAGCCCGCGCGCGGACTCTTCGAGGACGCCAGGCAGGATATCATGGTCCAGGCGCCGGAACTCGACGAGATGGTCCAGTGGTCATCCGTCGTCGCCGGCGACCGGTAATTGGGCTCTACATCCCGCGTCCGACTGCTTCGGCGATGCGTTTGAGCACGGGCATCTCTTCCCGAAACGTCTGCGGCGTGATGGACTGGGCGCCGTCGCTCATCGCGTGCTCCGGGTCGTCGTGGACCTCGACGATCAGCCCGTCGGCCCCGGCCGCCACGGCTGCCCGGCACATCGCGGGGACCATGTGGGCGTGGCCCGTGCCGTGGGATGGATCGACCAGCACCGGCAGGTGCGTCGTGGCCTTGAGGGCCGGGATGATCGACAGCGTGAGCGTGTTGCGGACGTAGTCCTCGAAAGTCCGCACGCCGCGCTCGCAGAGGATGACCTGGTCGTTACCGGCGTTGATGATATACTCGGCCGCCAGAAGGAACTCATTCAGCGTCGCGGTTATGCCGCGTTTGAGAAGGACAGGCTTGTTCACCTTGCCGACCGCCTCGAGCAGCGGATAGTGCTGCATGTTTCTCGCGCCGATCTGGAGCACGTCGGCGTACTCGGCCACGGCCGGGAGACTCTCGACGCCGATGACCTCGGTAACGATTGCCAGTCCGGTGCGCTGCCGGGCCTCGGCGAGCATTTTGAGGCCCTCGACGCCGTGGCCCTGGAAGCTGTACGGGCTGGTTCGCGGCTTGAACGCCCCGCCGCGCAGGCCCACGCAGCCCGCGGCCTTGACATGCTCGGCCATGCGGATGATGTGGTCGCGACTTTCCACCGCGCAGGGTCCGGCTATCATACCGATCTTGTTTCCGCCGATCGGGAAGCCCTCGGGTCCGATCTTCACTACCGTACGCTCGTGTTTGACCTCCGTGGAGGCCATCTTGTACGGTGCGAGGATGGGCACGACGCGATCGACCATCGGCGCGTTCTCGATGGCGCCCTTGTCCACTATGCGCTTGTCGCCGATGCATGCGACGACCGTGCGGTCCGTGCCGTAAATCACGTGCTCATTGAGCCCGTATTCACGCACAAGGTCCACCACGTGCTGAACCTGCTCCTTCGTCGCGCCTGGCTTCATTACGACTATCATTGGAACCGCTCCTGGTTGACTCAGACTGCCACTACCATGTTTGCCCAACCGAATATATCTTGCACCGCGACAAGGCGAAATCCGAATTTCTAAGCACGAAATCCTAAACAAGTTCAAAGCACGAAATCCAAAGGTTCAAAACGCCGCTTGCTGGTGTGAGACTCGCTAAGAATTGCGATGCCATATGAGGAGTCTTGTTTTGAATTTGGTGCTTTGGATTTCGAATTTGTTTAGGATTCAGAGCTTCGGATTTAGAATTTCCTCATCGCCACTATGCTTGCCATCCCACGTCGCTACTTGCCGGCCTCCTTTTCTATGCGTTCCAAGCCCCCCATGTACGACCTAAGCGCCTCCGGCACCGTCACGCTGCCGTCGGCATTCTGGTAGAACTCCAGCACCGGGATCAGCACACGGGGGCTGGCGATGACGGTGTTGTTCAGCGTGTGGACGTACCGGACAGTCCCGTCGGCGCCGCGGTATCGCATGTTCAGCCGGCGGGCCTGGAACTCGTAGAACCGGCTGGCAGAGTGAGTCTCGCCGTAGGCGCCCCGGCTGGGCATCCACGTCTCGATGTCGAACTTCTGGACCTGGCCCTGTCCGAGGTCGCCAGTGCAGACGTTGACCACGCGGTACGGCAACTTCAGGGCCTTGAGAACATCCTCGGCGTTGGCGAGGATCTCCTGGTGATAGCGGATGCTCGTCGCCTCGTCGTTGCGGCAGAGGATCACCTGCTCGACCTTGTCGAAGAAATGCACGCGGTAGAGCCCGTAGGTGTCTTTCCCGGCCGCCCCGGCCTCGCGGCGGAAGCACGTGCTCATCGCAACGTATTTGCGGGGCAGGTCGGCCTCGTCGAGGATCTCGCCGCTGTGGTAGGCGGTTACCGGCACCTCGGCCGTGCCGACAAGGCTCATGCCGTCGCGTTCGGCAAGGTACGCCTGGTCGCGCCCCACGGGGAAGTAGCCCGTGCCGTACATCACCGACTCGTTGACCAGCACCGGCACGGTCATCAGCGTGTAGCCCTTGGCGACCATCTGGTCAATCGCCAGCCGGAGGATGGCCTGGTGTATCAGCGCGCCGGCGCCCTTGAGAATGTAGTTCCGGCTGCCGGCGAGCTTGACGCCTCGCGGAATGTCGATTATGTCCAGTTCCTCGCCGAGTTGGACGTGGTCCTTCAGCGGGAAGTCGAACTGCGGCACCTCGCCCTCAATCCGCAGGACGACGTTCTCGGTGTCATCCCGCCCAACGGGCACCTCTGGCGCCGGCGGCTGGGCCGTGCGGAGCATCAACTCGTCGAACCGCGGCTGGAGGTGGTCGACAATGTCCGACAGTTCCTTCGCGCGCGCCTTGAGCTGGCTCATAGCCTCAATGGCTTGGGTCTTCTCGTCGCCCTTGAGCTGGGCGATCTGCTTGCCGGCGGTATTCTGCCTGGTCCGCACATCCTGCATCTCGCGCTGTGCGTCCACCAGCCGGCGGTCGGCGTCCAGCAAAGCCGGAATGTCCGCATCGACGTTCTTGAGCCGGGCCGCCTCGATGAACTTCTCGGGGTTCTCGCGCAATAGCTTGATGTCTATCATAAACATTTCCTGACAAGACCGCAAAATCACGGCACGCCACCGCACGCCGCCGGACATAATGCCATGCCCGCAGGCGGATTTCACCTGTATTTGCGCCATGCTCGCCCCCGAGCCAGCGGATTTGGCCTTGGCGCTACCTCGCAATGCAGACTAGAATCTATGGTAACGAGAGCTTTCCGTCACAATCCATGGAATAATGGGCGCGCCCATGACAACGCAGATCGACATACCGAAGGATAGAATCGCCTCTTTCTGCCGCCGTAACGACATCCGCCGGCTCTGGCTGTTCGGGTCGGCGTTGCGAGACGACTTCCGCCCCGACAGCGACGTTGACGTGCTGGTGGATTTCCAACCGAACGCCCGCGCCGGCCTGCTGGACCTGGCCACCATGGAGATAGAACTGAGCCAATTGCTTGGTCATAAGGTGGACCTGCGGACCCCGGACGAGATAAGCAAACACTTCCGAAAGAACGTGATGGAATCGGCGGAGATCCAGTATGACGCCGGATGACGATGCCCGCCTGCGGCACATGCTCGAAGCAGCCCGGGACGCCTTGAGCTTCGTGGAAGATTGTTCCAGAGAAGACCTCGATCTGGACCGAAAGTTGGCGCTGGCGATCGTCAAATGCGTCGAGATCATCGGCGAGGCGGCGGCAAAGGTGACCACCGAGACGCGTGAAGCTCATCCAAATATCCCCTGGCCGGCAATAGTCGGTATGAGGAATCGGCTGATTCACGGCTATTTCGAAATCGACATGGCCCGAGTTTGGAACACAGTACGGATAAATCTGCCGCCCCTTGTGGAAATGCTGGTAAGGGCTATTGGCCCGGATCGTCCCGACTGATTTGCTCCTGCGCAAGCAGCGAGTTACCCCTCAAGCTTGCTCCTCAATTGACACGCACGCCCCGTCGGGCGACAATGTGCGGACGATGGCAGAAGCCTGTAAACCGCCCGCGGTCAAGTTTATCTGCGGCATGATCTCCGGCGAGGTCGCTCTTTTCGACCGCGCTGTCGAGGCCCTGGGCGCGGCACTGGGGCCAGTCGAGGCCGTCGGCGAGGTCGTGGACTTCGACTTCACCCACTACTACGACGAGCAGATGGGCAGCCCGCTCTACCGGCGGTTCGTCAGCTTCGCAAGCCCACACCGGCCTGACTTCCTGGCCGAGGCAAAGGTCCGCACCAACGCGATCGAGGCCGAGTTCGCCGCCAGGCGGCAAGGCGCTGGCCCGGCCCGGCCGATCAATCTGGACGTCGGCTACGTCGAGGCCCCCAAGCTCGTCCTGGCGAGCATGAAGAACTTCTCGCACCGGATCTACCTCCACGACGGCGTGTACGCCGAGATCACGCTCATGTTCCGCCGCGGGCGATGGGAGCCGCTGCCGTGGACGTTCCCGGACTTCCGCTCGGGCCGGTACGACGCGTTCCTGACCAGCGTGCGCGGCAGCCTGCCAGGCGGCGGCGCGAAACAGGAGACGGCCTTATGATCATCACCGGAGCCATCGCGGCGGGTTTGGTGTCGATGGCGCTGGCCTGGCTGGCCGTGCCGGTAACGACGCGCATCGCGCATCGCTTTGCGATGATCGACCTGCCCGCCCGGCACAAGGCCCACGCCCGGCCCACGCCGCTGCTGGGCGGATGCGCCATTTTCGCGGCCATCCTGATGACGACGATGCTGGCGATGGCAACGGTGCGGATATGGGCCCACGACCTCGGCGGCGTCCCGGCATGGGTGCCGGCGGCGGTTAAGCTTCACATCCCCGGCGCCGCCGCACGCGCGCCGCAGGCGCTTGGCATCCTGGCCTGCGCGCTGGTGCTGCACATCATCGGCATCATTGACGACCGGAAGAACCTCGGCCCGTGGCTGAAACTCGCCGGCCAGTTCCTCGTCAGCATCGTAGCGGTGGTGTTCTTCGACGTCCGCGTGCTGACCGTGGCCGGCACGGCCATTAGTTGCACCATCACCGTGCTGTGGCTCGTGGCGATAACCAACGCCTTCAACTTCCTGGACAACATGGACGGCCTGTCGGCGGGCGTGGCGGCGATCTGTGCGGCGGCCCTTCTGGGCGCGGCCGCAAGCATCGGCCAGCTTTTCGTCACGGGCTGGCTTTGCGTTATCCTGGGTGCCCTGCTGGGCTTCCTGCCTTACAACTTCCCGCCGGCGAAAGTCTTCATGGGCGACGCCGGGTCGCTGGTAATCGGCTTCCTGCTCGCCACGGCCAGTTGCCTGACAACCTACGTCCACCCGAGCCAGTCCTTGGGATCCCACTTGGGGGCCCAAGGCCTGACGGGGACGCACTATCTCTACGCCGTGTTCGTGCCCTTGGTGGTCTTGGCCGTGCCGCTGTACGATATGATCAGCGTGGTCAGTCTGCGCCTTCGCGACCGCAAGAGCCCAATGGTCGGCGACCGCCGGCACTTCTCCCACAGGCTGGTGCGGCGGGGGATGTCCGTTCGCACGGCCGTGCTTACGATATACCTCTGCACCGGCGCAACCGCCATCGCCGCAACCCTGCTGCCGCGAGTAGACGAGGTCGGCGCGGTTCTGATATTCGCGCAGACCCTGGCCATCCTGCTGATCATCGCCCTGCTGGAGTCGGCCGAGCCGCGAACGAACAAACCATGACCACGGTAGCTACAAACGGCGAGAAGTGGCGGGCTGCGGCGTTTGTGCTGCTGCTGGCGGCGGTGGCGTCGCGGTGCTTCGTGCCGGAATTGCCCTTTCAGGGATCGGCCCTGGATATGCTGCCAGGCCGGGCCATGGCCCAGGCGCACCTGGCGGGCCAGGCCCAGCCGACGGTGCCGAATAACCCCCTTGCCTACCAGGCCGACAGGTCCGAGTTGGCTCGAATGACGTACGCCGTGCTGCTGTTGGCGGCCGGGATGCTCTGGGCGATCGGCGGGGCTCTTGACGGTCGGCTTGAGGTCCGTCATGGCCTGCTCGCGGCGGCAATAGCGCTATTCGCGGTGCTGTCGTTGGCGGCGGCGATGGCGGCAAGCAATCGCCGCTCGGCGATGGACTCGTGGATCGAGCAGCTTTCGCTCATGGGGGCGGCGTTTCTGGCCATCCAGTTATGCGCCGACCGGCGGCGGTTCGTTATGCTCGTGGTGGTCCTGGCCGCCGTGGGGGCGACGGTGGCTGCCAAGAGCTACTGGCGGGTGGCCATCGAGACGCCGCAGAACGTGGCGGACTTCGAGGCACACCGTCTGGAGCGGCTGGCGCAGTTCGGCTGGGACGCCAACACACCGCAGGCCCAGGTCGTCGAGGCACGGTTGCGGGACTGGTCAGCCAAGGGGTTCTTCAGCCTGGCTAACCCGTTCGGCTCGATGCTGATCGTGCTTGGTTTCGCGGCGGCGGCCCTGGTGATCGACAAGTTCCGCGCCGCCGCGGTCGCCAGGAAGCTGGCCAAAACGGGCAATACACCCGGCAGGAACGGCAAGGCCAAGGCTCGAACCGGCTCCCGCGAGGTCGAGCCGACCGGCGTCGCAGCCATTGTGGCGGCGTTGGCTGCCGTCGGCATTCTCGCGGTCATTCCGCTTACTCGCAGCCAGGGCGCCATGTTTGCCGCCGCCGGCGCCGGCGCGGGCCTGCTGGTGGCACTTCGCTGGCGAGATGCCCTGGCACGGCGATGGCGGGCCTGGGCCGCCGGGGCAGTAGCCGCACTGATGCTTGCGGGAGCGGCGATGGTCGCCTACGGCCTTCGGCACGACAGCCTGCCGACCACGACCATGACCTTCCGGTGGTACTACTGGACCGCGTCGGCGAAGATGCTTGCCGACAAGCCGCTGCTGGGAACCGGGCCGGGCAACTTCGCCGACGCCTACCTCAAATACCGCCGCGACCAGGCCGAGGAAGAAATCCAGAATCCGCACAACGTGTTCGTCCACGCCCTCACCGAGTACGGCGTGCCAGGAGGGGCCTGCTACCTTGCGGTGCTCGGCTGGCTCATCCTCCTGGCGGTCAGGCCGGGACGGGGCCAGTGGCAGGGCCAGGATGGCCCTGCGACTCATGGGCAAGTCCTTGGGATCCCTAACGTGGATGCCCATGCTACGGGGCTGCAAACCTGGCATGTTTTTGCCGCCGTGGTGGTGGCAATGCTGGCGGCGAGGCTTGTGCTGTGGGGCTCCGCGGAATCAGCCGCCGTCGTGCTGCTGCATACCGTCGTGCCCGCTTTCGTGCTGGCGGCAATGCTGGCGATGCTGGCATGGTCAGGGCGGGATCTCCGCGGCCTGCCGGACGGTGCGCCGGCGGATGCGGCGCGTATGGCCCTTGGCGCCGCGGCGGCAGGGTTCCTCGTACACAACATCGTCACGTGGAGCCTATGGATGCCGGGCCCGGCGAGTGTGTTTTTCCTCGCCGTCGGCGCCGCGGCCGGGCGAGGGGCCGGCTTGCCCGCGTCGATCATCCGCGGACGATGGGCCGTTGCAGGCGCCGCAGTCGCCGGCGTGCTGGCGACGGTTGTGATCTTCTGGATGCCCGTGGCCGGAAAGACGTACCACACCCGGGGCATGCTCCAGGCACTGCGGCAGAACGACATCGTCGGCGCCCTGGCCGAGGCCCAGGCCGCGGCCGATGCCGACACGCTCGACCCCCGCCCCGCCGCCGACGCCGCCGAGGTGGCGATGATGGCGGCCACCGGCACCCGCCCTGGCCAGGGCCAGACCGCCCCAATGGCTGTCGGCTTGGCCATGAGGTTCGCACAACAGGCCCTCAGACGCGACGTAGCCGACCCCGCCCTCTACCGACTCGCCGGCGAACTGCAATGGACTGCCCAGACCTTCACCGACCCCCGCCTTCGCAAGCTTGCCCAGAACGGCGACAAGGCATACCAGGCCGGCAATGTGGACAATGCACGCCGCAACTGGATCGCGGCCGCGAAACTCCTGCCACCCATGCCGGCGGATATTCTCGGCGTCGGGAATTTCACCAAGGCCGTCAGACTTAACCCCAAGAGTGCCCGCCTGCGGATCGCCTGCGCCAGCAACTTCCTCAACGCCAACCTGCCCTCAAAGGCTCTCGAACAGCTCGACGAGGCCAGGCGGCTCAACGACGCCCTCCCGCCCGACAGCGCACAGCGCCTCCGCCCAATGGAACTGCGCATGATCGACACCCTCGCCGCCCGCGCAACCGTGCTGATGGGCCGGCGACTCGCCCCGACGGCGACAAGCCAGGCAAAGACAAAAGAGGATTACCGCAGAGGCGCGCCGGGACGGTAATCCTCTTCTACTTCTTCTTCTTCTTCTTCTTCTTCTTCATTCCAGCGTCGGCTTGGCTATTTCGCCGCGAAGCTGGGCGGCGCCGCCTTCGGCCTCGTAGACTCCGTAGAACATCGACGCGCAGTCCAGCCACAGGGTGATGCGGTGGAGGTCCTCCGGCGAGAGCTTCACCTTGTTGTGGCCCTTGGCGAGCATCTCGTAAAGTTTGGACCCCTGGGCGCCGAACTTGCCCGGCGTGGTGTAGAGGTTATTGCCATAATTGGTGAAGGCGTACTTGTCGATCAGGCTGTTGTAGGAGGCGTACCACTTGTTCTTTATCGGCTCCCGGCCAAGGTTGGGGGCCTTGGCGGCGTTTTCGGCTTTGGTGTGGCACGGAACGCAGTTGCGGTCCAGCACCGGCTGGACCAGCCGGGGGTAGCTGAACGGGTTGGACCCGTCGACGTCGGGGGTAATTCTCGATGGCTCGCGGCGCATCGCAATCGGCAGCGATTTGGTCTGCGGCGGGGTCTTGTCTTTGGGCTCGTGACAGCCTGCGCAAAGCAGCCGTTCGCCCTCGTGGAGGTACGTCGCCGACCGCATGGACTGCACGGCCAGGCCGTTGGCGTCCAACGCCTGGAAGAAGATCTCGACGTTGGCCGGGACGGTGAAGTTGGCGCTGCCATCGGCCTCGACAGGCACCGTGCCCAGCAGGTGGCGCACGGGCACGACGGAGTCGCCGGCAAACTCGATTCGCTTGCCCGTGTTAAACGGCGGACTGCCGGAAGGCACGCTCATCGGCAACAGCTTGAAAACGCGGAGGGACTTTATCGCCGTACCCGCCGGCCAGGGGAGCACGCCGTCATAGGCGTTGACCACAGCCACGGCAGCCTCGCCGGGCTTGCCCGGCTGCGCCGGGCCGCGAGCGGCAATCCTGGCTGGGTCCATCGACAGCGTCACTGGCGGCGTGGCCCGGGGCGTCAGCGGGATGGGGCTCATGCACGCGATCTTCGGATCGCGGTAGAGCAACTCCTTGTTGCCAAAGCTGTCCACCAGGTATATGCCGAAGTTCCAGCCGCCCTTGCGGAGCTCGGCGCCTACGTCGTAGACGCAGATGTAGTAGTCCTCGCTCAGCGGCCAGGCCATGCCGTAGCATTGCGAGCCGCCTTGGCTCTCGGGGAAGCCGACCTCCGGCGTGATGCGCCGCACCGGGCCCATCGCGTCGTCGTCGGGAATGTTCGGGTTGACCAGCACCAGAGAGCCGAACGCCTGCCCGTGGTGCGGCGCGCCCGTGGCGACGAACTTCACCGAGCCGGGTATCGCACGGATGTCAACCTCCATGTCCGGGCGGGCGTTCCGCGGGGCGAAGTTGCCATGCACAGCCCTGGAGTCCGCCCCGTCCAGCGTGGTGATCCACGGGTGGTGGGCGGTGCAGCCAAACCGGTCCACGTAGTCCCACCGCGTGTAGATGATCCGCCCGTCGTTGGTGACCGAAGGGTTCCACTCGTTGGTCTCGTGGAAGCTCAGGCAGTTGATGTCGCCGCCGTCGGGAGTCATGTCGTAGAGCGTGTATGTCGGGCAGGTCCGCCCGCAGCGGAGGTATCCGCCGCGCCGCTCGGAGTTGAAGACGATCCGCCCGTTGGGCAGCCAGGCCGGGTCGAAGTCGTTCCACGTGCCGTCGGTGAGCTGGACGAGGTCCGAGCCGTCAACGTTCACCTTGAACACGTGGTAGCAGCGCCCCTCGTCCCAGTGCCCCTTGTTTGGATCGGTGTGGTGGCGGTGGCGAGTGTCGCCGCGGCACTCGACGTAGGCGAAGGCGATCTGCTTGCCGTCGAACGACAGGTCCGGTGAGAGGAACGAACCGCCCTCGGTGGCCTCGCCGCCCTGGTTGCCCTCGCCGTCGAAGTTGATCTTCCACGTGCGGTCGGGGCCGCCCCAAAGACGCTGGCCCTTGAGCCGGCCGTTAGAGACCGTTGACTTCGCCAGCACGTCCGTAACCGTCGGCGAGTCGCCGAACGGGTCATTCAGAGTGTACAGCCCCCCGCCGGGCATCTGGGCCATGCCGTAGAACTGGTCGCACATGTGGTCGTAGATGGCCCTGTGACGCTTGATGAAGAGAATTTTGTCGAAGTTCAGCAGCGGATTCGTAAACGCGACCTGCCGCCGGAGCCGGCTGGCTTTGACGAACAGCCCGTGACGGGCCTCGGTATCGCTGACGGCTGTCTGCTCGGCCTGCCTGGCCAGGTCGGCAAGCTGGATTTCCAGGTCAGCCAGTTTGGCCCGGGTGGCTGTGCGTTTGAGGTCGGCTGCAAGGGCGGCAGTGCGGCGCAGAACCACGTCCAACGGGTCGCGGTCGCTCGCGAGAATCAGGGAATCCTGCCGCAGCGCCTCCGATGCCCGGGCGGTGATGGCCTTGCGATTGGCAAGGTCGTGCTTGAGGGCCTCGTACTGGACCTCAAGCTCGGCCTGCATGT
>CAZSBS010000018.1:0-30411 GCA_964605095.1 uncultured Planctomycetaceae bacterium
CCCAGCAAGAAACACAACCTATTGGGGTAACCTGAATCAATCGAATATCCTAGTCCCAAGATTATGCCCTCACGGGCACACTACGAACGTATCGCGGGAGGCTGTTGGGTTGGCTGGAACGTACGGCATGCATCAATACTCGCGACGCAAGACCATCTTATAAACAATATAGAGTTGCAAATCGTAGCGGGCACCTTTAGAGTAACGGCCCGTGCGCAGGGTACGGGAGTCCCGTGGCGACTGGCCCAAAGCTGACACGAGGTATGGACGTGGCTGGCATTGGCGAGGAATTGCGGCAGAAAGTGCAGCAGTTCGTCGAGAGTCTAACTCGCGAGGAGCGGATGCTGGTCGTCTTGAAACGCGAGTTGTACGAAGGCGATTGGGACGAAATGGTGGCTGACCTTCATGCGAGGCTCGAAGGCAGGCCACACATTTTCAAGTTGGCTCACCGCATTACGGATGACCTTGAGCGAATCAGTCGGCTGAGGCAGTTTGAGCAATCCAGCGGCGTGGACCTTTGCGACCACGTCAAGATGGACAAGTAGTTCCTGCGGCTGGTGCTTGGACGAGCCTCAGGGCGACCCCCTTGGACAGGAGCATCGCATGGCAAGCAGGTGGAAACTCGTGTTGGCTGCGGCGTGGTGCCTGACGGTGGCGGGCTGCGGCGAGCAGACGTGGTCGTCGTCATCCGTACTGACCCACGACAGCGTATTGGCAAAGGCCGGGCTCTCCAACTACTGGCAGCTCGACCTCCAGTTGCCCCCTGGCGAGAGTATCGTCAAGCTCGTCCTCATAGAGGAGAACCTCTACTGCCTGACCACGTCGAACTGGCTGCTGGCTGTGGATGCCGCCAGCGGCGTGCGGAAGTGGTCGCACCAGGTCGCCGAGAAGGGCGTGACGGTCTTTGCGCCCTGCCACGGCGCCAAGGTCCCGATCGACCCCAATTTGCCCGGAGTGGCCAAGGTCCGCGTTCCATCGGCGCCGGCCAGCCTGCCCGCCCGGAACCTGGTGTTCATCAACACCCCGGACTATGTGATGGCGCTGGACCGTCTGACCGGCGAGGAAGTCCGCAACTACCGCTTCGACACGTATCGGACCTTCAGCTTCGTCGCCAACACCGGCGGCTGTTGCGACGGGACGTTCTTCTATGTCGGCACGACCAACGGCGACGTCAAGAGCGTTCGCATAAACGAGGGCGTCGTGGCGTGGAGCTACCAGGCCGGGAGCATAATGTCGGCCTCGCCGCAATGCCTTCCCGTAACGGGCGCCTCGCCAAGAATCTACGCCGCGACCGGCGATGGGGATTTGATTGTCCTGAAGTCCGGCTCGCTCATCTCGACGCTGTGGCCCCTGCTTGGCACCAAGCGCTGGCCGGAGATGGCCGGGGCCGTGGTGGCGGGGCTGCACGTCGACGACAGGGCGGCATTCATCCCGTGCCTCAACCAGCGGGTCTACGCGTTCGGCCTGGCTGGCGGCGAGCCACTCTGGTGGTTCACCACCAAGGGCCAACTCCACGACGACATCCAGGTCTCCCAGAACTCGGTCTTCCAGTACGCTCGGGGCGACAAGCTCTATGCTATCGACGTGTCCAACGGCAAGAGCCGCTGGGCCATGCGGCAGGGCCGGCGGGTGCTTTCAGCCATGCCCAGCAAGGGCGTGCCGATGGCCTACCTTGTGGACAACGCACGCAACCTGCTTGTCGTCGACGAGATCCTGGGCAAGATCCAGGTCACCATCCCCCTGACGGGCGTGAACCTCTTCGCGGACAACACCTCCGCGACAGCGATCTACATAGGCAATACCGCGGGCCGGCTCGTCTGCCTCAGGCAGATCGGCGCCGAGCACCTCACGCCGGACATGCTCAAGAAAGCCAAGGCCAAGGGCAAGGCCGATGTCAAGGCCGAGGTCAAGAAGTAACCCCGTGCGGGCAATCGGTTCAAGTCTCGATGCAGTCAAGCTGCATTGAAAAGGGAGAAAGCGACATGGAAGCCGCAATCATTCGTCGTGCGCTCATCAGCATGTTCGACAAGACCGGCGTGGCTGAGTTCGCCAAGGCGCTGGCGGGCATGGGTGTGGAAATAATCTCCTCCGGCGGAACCGCCAAGGCCATTGAGGCCGCGGGAATAAAGGTCCGCCAGGTCCAGGAGTGGACGGGTTTTCCCGAGATGCTCGGGCATCGCGTCGTTACGCTTCACCCGAAGGTTCACGGGAGCATCCTGGCACTTCGCGACGACCCGGCCCACCAGGCCGACATTGCCAAGTACGGCCTGGAGCCCATCGACCTGGTCTGCGTGGGGCTTTACCCCTTCGAGCAGGCGATAGCCAAACCCGGCGCCACTCTTGCCGACGCGGTCGAGATGATCGACATCGGCGGGCCAACCATGGTCCGCGCCGCGGCCAAGAACCACAAGTTCGTCACCGTCGTGACCGACCTGTCCCAGTACGAGCCTCTGCTGGCTGAGATGAAGGCCAATGGCGGGGCCGTCAGCTTCGAGACCCGCCAGAAGTTCGCCCACGAGGCCTTCGCCCTGACCATGAGCTACGACGTGGCGATCTCGAACTACCTGGCCGAGCAACTAGGCCAGAAGCTGCCAGACCGCATCGGCTTCGCCTATCGTAAGGCACAGGAGCTTCGCTACGGCGAGAACAGCCACCAGGAAGGCGCGTTCTACGTCGGGCCGGATCAGTCCGAGACGAGCGTCTCGACGGGCAAGCTGCTGGGCGGCAAGGCGATCTCGTACAACAATTACTTCGACGCCAACGGCGCCGTCGAGTTGGTCAAGGAGTTTTCCGAGCCGTGCGTGGCGATAATCAAGCACGCCAACCCGGCCGGCTGTGCGTTGGATAACGACCTCGTTGAGGCATATCGCAAGGCTTACTACGGCGACGTGAACGCCGCCATGGGCGGGATTGTCGCGGTCAACCGGGAATGCACGTGCGAGTTGGCGACGGCAATCTGCGAGAGCTACCAGCGATGGGGTAAGGCCGCCGGCGCGGGCGGGTTCTTCGCCGAGATCATCGCCGCGCCGAGCTTCGAGGCCGGGGCCATCGAAATCGTCGCCGCTCGCAAGGGCTGGGGCCCGAATGTGCGGATCCTGGAACTCGGGCCGCTGAACGGCAAGCGCAACCGGGAGAAGTACGTCAAGTACGTCGTCGGCGGGCTGCTCGTTCAGGACCGTGACCTGGTGGGCCTAAACGAGGGCCAGTGGGCTGTTGTCACCAAGCGAAAGCCGACCGACAGGGAACTTGCCGACCTGCGGTTCGCCTGGCTGGTCTGCAAGAACGTCAAGTCCAACGCAATCGTCCTGGCCAAGGACAATGCCCTGCTCGGCGCGGGGGCCGGGCAGATGAGCCGTGTGAACTCCGCCCGCCTAGCAAGCCAGCTTGCTCGAGGCTACGGCGGCGGCGGGAAGGTTGACACTGCCGGCTGCGTGCTCGCCAGCGACGCGTTCTTCCCATTCCCCGACAGCCTGGACTGGGCCAAGGAAGTCGGCGCCACAGCCGTAATCGAGCCCGGCGGGGCCAAGAAAGACGAAGATGTAATCGCCCGCGCCGACGAACTGGGCCTGGCCATGATCTTCACCGGCACCAGGCACTTTAACCATTGACGGGGCCAGTCAGGTCGGGCCGGAACACGACGTGGTAATGGGGCTCGGCATCCTTTTGCGCATATGCGGAGTAATCGCCCGCGCCCTCGCGCCCGTCCGCCCCGGTAGGCCGAAGAAGACGGGAGAGGCGGGACAAGTGAATTCACATCCCAAGTGCAACAGATCGTCGCCAGAAGACTTCCGCTGACTGATTTCCTTTGCCAAGTGTCGGGATTTGAGCATGGCCTGGCCCGCGTCAGCCCTGGGCCGGGCGCTGGGCCTATTGGGGATCGCGTTTTTTTCCGCCCGCCTTTTGCCCTTGACCAAAACGCCCCTTGCGGCGAGAATGCCCGATTCTTTCAGGGCTGTTGGCCCCTGCGCGCAGCGGGTCCGGCGCCTTGACGCATGGGAAGGCGTTTTCGCAAAGGCGAGCGTCTCTTGGTCAGTTGGTCAGCTAGAAACCTAGGAATGAAATGAACGCGAAGAACTTACCGCTGAAGTTCGCATTTGTAGCCCTGCTGGTGGCGATTTGCCTTTACGCCCTCTATGCCGAAGGGCTTCAGTACGGCATCGACCTCCAGGGCGGGCACAGCCTGATTTTCGAGATTCGCACGCCCAAGGCGGAGCTCGATGCCCTCAATACCGACCTGGCCAGGCAGAAGGAGTTGCTGGCCAAGGCCGAGACAGAGGAGCAGAAACAGGCCATCCGGGGCACGATCAAGCGCATCGAGGGTGAAATCGCCAGCCACAAGGAGTCGCTGGGCGGCGAGCAGAACCTTGCCGAGCAGATGATCGAGATTCTCAAGGATCGCATTGATCCGCAGGGCCTGGCGAACCTGGAATGGCGGCCCGTAGGTTCCAACCGCATAGAAGTCCGCATGCCCGCCGCCCGCGCCGAAACGCGCCAGCGTCAGGAAGTCTACGACAGCGTCATGCGTAAGCTGGTCGCGAGCAATATCACACGGGCCCAGAAGCGGAATTACCTCGACTCCGCGAGCCAGCAGCGGGAGAAGATCGCTGCCGGGTTCACCGCGCCTCAGAAGAAGGCCCTGCTGGAACTGGGCGAAGCCTACGACAAGCTGGCGGCAGCCAACAAGGCCATCGACAGTGCCCGGGCGTCGGGCAACGAGCAGGCGATGGCAGCCGCCCAAGCCGCGCTTGACACTGCCAGGGCGAGCTTCCGCGAGAAGGAACTCGCCGAGGCCGACACGGACATCCGAATCCCCCGTGTCGAGGGGATGCTCAAGAACTACCGCACCACCGAAGAGGAGGAAGGCCTCAGCGAGCAGGAGAAGGATGACCTTCGCAAACAGTTCACCGATGACATCGAGGCCCTTAAGACAGCCCATACGGGGCGGGTCAAGCTGATCGACGACGTGGTCGAGGCGTACAAGTTATGGTCGGCCGTAAGGCACCGCCTCAGCGACCCGGGCGACCTCGAGCGTCGCATCGCCCGTGCCGGCGTGCTGGAGTTCCGCATCGTCGCCGGCGACCTCGGCGAGCCGGTTAGCCGGGAGCAGCGTGAGGAATACATCGACCTGCTCAAGAAGGAAGGCCCCGACGAGGCGCGCCGCCGCGGGCTGCCATTCGCGTGGTTCCCCGTCCGCGGCACCGACCGCAAGGGCTACGGCGGGATGGTAATGGGTGAGTATGCCGGCAAGGCGTACATGCTGCTGAGCAACCAGGAAGGCTCCAAGATGACGCGCGAGGCCGCCACTGGCGGCTGGAGGCTGACCGGGACCCGCCGGGGCGCCGACCAGATGGGTCGTCCGGCCATAGACTTCTCCTTCGACGAGAAGGGCGCCAAGCAGTTCTACGCCCTGACCAGTTCCAACCAGGGCAAGTGCATGTCGATCCTGCTGGACGACGAGGTCTTCTCGGCCCCGCGCATCCAGTCGGCCATTTCCAGCAACGGGCAGATCACCGGCTCGTTTACCAACAAGGAGATCGACGAGAACGTCAAGCTTCTCCAGGCCGGCTCGCTGCCGGCGAGGCTGAACCCCACGCCGGTGTCGGTCAAGAGTTTCGGGCCGACCCTGGGCAAGGAGAACCGCGACGCGGGCATCCGTGCGGCCTACCTCGGCCTGATCTGCGTGGCGGCATTCATGCTGATCTATTACATGCTCGGCGGGTTTATCGCCAACGTGGCGCTGATGCTCAACATCATCTTAGTGCTGGGCGCGATGAGCCTGTTAAGCGCGGTGTTCACCCTGCCGGGCATCGCCGGCGTGATCCTGACCATTGGCATCGCGGTGGACGCCAACGTGCTGATCTTCGAGCGCCTCCGCGAGGAGCAGGCCAAGGGCCAGAGCGTGCGGATGGCCCTGAAGAACGCTTACGAACGGGCGTTCAGCGCCATTTTCGACGCCAACATCACCACGCTGCTGACCTGCTTGATCCTCGGCTGGGTGGGCACCATCGAGGTCCGCGGCTTCGCCATCACCCTGGGCCTGGGCGTGGTGTTCAGCATGTTCACCGCCCTGATCGTGACGCGGTGGATATTCCAGGTTCTGCTGGATGCGGGCTGGCTCAAGAACCCCGTCAAGATGCTGTCGATCTTAGGCGTGCCCAACGTCAACTGGATGTCCAAGCGCAAGTTCTTCTGGGGACTTTCGGGCGTGTTTATCATACTGGGTGTAGTGGCGATGTTTGTCCAGGGCGGCAAGATGCTGGGCATCGAGTTTTCCAGCGGCACGCAGGCGACCATTCAGTTCAAGCCCGACGCGATGATCGGCCCGGACCAGCAGTTGCCCAACGACGAACTTGTCCGCCAGATGTTCACTCAGCAGGCGGCCAGCGACGGCTACAAGGGCCTTGGCGACGCCCGCGTCGAGATGCTCATCGACAATGAAAAGGTCAGCCGGTTCCTCAACGAGCACGACAAGAACAAGGACTCCAAGGTCTCGCCCGAGGAGATCAAGGCCGGCGGGCTCAACGAACGGTGGGTCAAGCTCGTGGACACCAACAAGGACGGCTCGCTGGAGCCTGCCGAGCTTGAGAAGCTGCCGGCGCTGAGCTACCAGGTCTCGACGACCGAGATCCAGTTGAAGCTCATCCAGGAGGTGGCCCGCCAGGCCTATGGCAAGAACCTCCAGCAGCGGACCAGGTGCGCCTTCGAGCCAGCCGGCAAGGAGAAGGTCGCCAGCCTGGGCCTGACCACGGACGCCCTGGGCACCGCGAAGATCGAGCCGGACCCCCAGTCGACCAACAGCAGTCTGCTGGAAAACTACGCCGACGGCGTCGCGGTTGTCGTCAAGAACGTCAACCCGCCGATTACCGAGGCCGAGCTCAAGCAGCGCATCAGTGACACTCGGGCACAGCAAGGCAGCGGCACCGACGTGGCGCGAATGAGCGAGGTCATCGGCCTGGGCAAGACCACGGACAACAGCTTCTCCAGCTTCGCCGTGCTGGTCATGCTCGACGAGGTCGCCCCGTCGCTCTGGCCAAGCGCGGCCGACCAGCAGAGGCAGATCGTCGACGAGGCCCTCCAGCGCGAGGAGGCCATCGTCGCCATCAACTTTGACCCCGCCATCGCCGGCCTGGCAAGCCAGCGGGCAATTATCGCCATTGTCCTTAGCTGGGTGGCCATCGTGCTCTACCTCTGGCTGCGGTTCGGCTCCATCCAGTGGGGCCTGGCCGCGGTAATCTGCCTGATCCACGACACGGTCATCGTCACGGGCCTCGTGGCCGCGTCGGGCTGGATATACGAGTCGGCCTTCGGACAGGCTCTAGGCATCGAGTGGTTCAAGATCGACCTGGCGATGATCGCAGCCATCCTGACGGTCATCGGCTACTCCGTCAACGACACCATCGTCGTCTTCGACCGCATCCGCGAGAATCGCGGCAAGCTGACCACCGTCAGCGCCTTGGTGATCAACAGGTCCATCAACCAGACTCTCTCGCGGACCTTGCTGACGTCCAGCACGACGTTGATCGTCGTGGTCATCATGTACGTCTGGGGCGGCCAGGGCATCAAGGGCTTCACCTTTGCCCTGCTCGCGGGCATCCTCTTCGGCACGTACTCGTCGGTCGCCATCGCCGCGCCGCTGCTGATGGGCTTCAAGAAGGCGATGTTCGGCCGGGCTTTGGAGATGGCCTCCGAGGCCTGAGAGCGAGCATCACTGAACCAGCCAACCCAAGCGGACCCGGGCCTGAAAACCCGGGTCCGCTCTATTCCGGGGTGCTGGCCCCTTGCCTTGTGAGCGGCGAAGCCGCATAATCCCCACGTCACGGTTGCGGTGGTTTGCGGGCTTGGTGGACGTGTTCTTTATGAGGCGGGCCGATGTCGGGACTGACTGAAGCCAGAGAAAACGAAGTCACGTTCTGTGCGGACGTTAAGTCCTGGGTAGATGCCCTGTTCCAACAGCATCCGGACTGGCCTTTTGAGCGGGCGCACATTGAGAAGTACGGCCGGGGGACAAACAAACGGCATGACTTCCGGGTGCTTGCTCGCGAAGGCCTCAGGCCGGTCCTGTCCGGCGAGGTCAAGATGCCGGGCACGACCGAAGGGCGATCCCCTTACGATCCCGCGCTGATGCAGGATGCGTTCCTGAAGGCAAAGAACATTCAGGCACCATACTTCTTCACGTGGAACGTCAACAAGTTCGTCCTCTTCGACTCAAGCCGGTGGAATGTCCCGCTTATCGAGATGCGTCTGCGGGATTGGGATCTCGGGCTCCATCTGACCAATTCGGGCGACTGCCTCCGTGCGGAGGTCCGGGCATACATCCGCGACAAGTTCCTGCCCGAGTTATTCTCCGACCTGGCCCGGATCGTCGCCGGCACGTTCGTTGATTGGGGCATGGCCCCGGACGATATCTTCCTCCGTTCCCTCGAAAGCCATCTCGATTGGCCGGTGCTTGGCACGCGGGACTACCTTGCCGAGCAGTGTCGGACGGACCGGGCCTTCTCACATCGCTTGTGGGAGTGGATGGCCCGCGAGATGCAGTGGACTTTTGACCCCGATGACCCGGAGATATGGCGGCAGGCCCTCGACCGGGCCGCCCGAACGCTTTGCTATGTCTTCAGCAACCGGGCGATCTTCTACAAGGCAATCCAGGCCCGGTATCCGCAGATGCTCCGGTCTCTCACCATGCCGCGAGGCGGCAGGGATCACCACGCGGCATATGAACACTTCCGTCGGCAGTTCCAGGCAGCCGTTGACGCCAGCGGCGACTATGAGCCCGTCTTCTACCCACAGGTGAGCGACTGGGTCGGGGCGACGGTCTTCGCCTCTCCGCAAGCCCGCTTGGGCTGGAAGGGCTTCTTCGTCAACCTTGAGACGTACGACTTCCGCGCCATTCCGCATGACATCATCGGTGGAGTATTCAAGAAGCTTATCGCCCCGGAAGAACGCCAGAAGTTCGGGCAGTTCTTTACACACCAGGACATTGTGGACGTTATCAACGCCTTTTGCATCCGCAAGGCCAGTGACGTGGTTCTCGATCCTGCCTGCGGGTCCGGTAGTTTCCTGGTCAGGGCCTACCATCGCAAGGCGTGGCTATCCGAGCAGCGAGCCGGGGGGACGAGACGCCACGACCGCCACAAGACACACCAGGAGCTTCTGCGGGAAATCCTGGGTTGTGACATCGCCGTGTTCCCCGCTCATCTGGCTACGCTGAACTTGGCGGCCCGCGAGATACAGGATGAGGAGAACTACCCGCTCATCCGCCGGGGCAACTTCTTCGAGGTGGTAGAGAAGCCCGCCGAGTTCTACAGGATTCCAGGGCCTCGCACCGCAGCCGGCAGGCAGCCCGCCGTTGCTGTGCCGTTGCCCGCGCTTGACGCGGTGGTCGGCAATCCGCCATACGTCCGGCAGGAGCTTATCCCGAGGCGGTCGCAGACCAAGCGGGCCAAGGGCGAGCCCACAGACGTTTACGAGGCCCGGCTCAAGAACACGAAGGAACATTTGCAGGATCTTGTTTCCGCCGCTTGGCCTGACTTAAAGCTCTCCGGCCGGAGCGATCTGCACTGTTATTTCTGGCCAGTCGCCTCCAAACTGCTCAAGGAGGGCGGGTACTTCGGGTTCCTCACAAGCTCAAGCTGGCTTGACGTGGAATACGGCTTCGCCCTACAGGGCTGGATACTCCAGAACTTCAAGCTCCTGGCCGTCCTTGAGAGCGTTGACGAGCCGTGGTTCGAAGATGCCCGGATAAAGACGGTCGTCGCCATCATGCAGCGGTGCGATGACAAGGCTGCCCGGGACGCCAACATTGTGAAGTTCGTCCGGCTCCAGAAGCCTTTGGCGGAGATCCTCGGCGAACGTGCTCACGGCAATGAAGGCGCTCGCCAGTTTGCCGCTCAGAACTTGCGCATTCGGATTGAAATGGCTGAGTTTCCATGCGGTGACGAGCAGTTGCGGATCATCCCCATTCCCCAAAGCCGGCTTTGGGAAGAAGGCGTCAAGGCAGGCAGCCTGCTCGCCAAGTCGGCTCTCGCCAGGCCTACCGGCGATGACGACGACGAAACCGAAAGCGATGAGGAAGACGGCCCGGATGAAGCCGCCGTGATGGAGGCCATTCGGACAAACCACGGGCATTACGCCGCCGGCAAGTGGGGGCGGTTCCTCCGCGCGCCGGACATCTACTTTCGCATCATGCAGCAGTATGGCCAGCGATTCGTCAAGCTGGGGGAGATTGCCGAAATCCGTTTCGGCATCAAGAGTGGGTGCGACGCCTTCTTCATGCCGCGCGACGTGACAGGGGAAATCCTGGCCGAAGTCGAGAAGGGCTTCGCGTGGAATCAAGTGGGCCTGATGACGCCCTGCCGGCTCAATGAAGTCCAGAGCGGGCGCGTACGGATTGTCCGGGCCGGGAACAATACGCTTCACCCGATAGAGGCGGAGTTTCTTCGGCCGGAGGTTCACAGCCTGATGCAGGTGGGTCGACCGTTGGTCGGTGCCGCCGACACCAACCGCGTGGTCCTTTGGGTCAGTAAGGAACTCAAGGAACTTTCCGGCACGTATGTCGCCAAGTATATCCGCTGGGGGAACAAAGAAACATTCGCCTCTAAGAAGTCCAAGCCTGTGCCCGTCCCCAAACGTAGCACCTGCGCGTCCCGCCCAGTCTGGTACGACCTGACCAGCGTTAGCACTGGCATCGTCTTTTGGCCAATGGCGCAGCAGTACAGACACGTCATTCCGGCAAATCCGGAGAATCTGGTCTGCAACCACAACTTATTCTACGTGTCCGGTCGGGACCTAAATGCCACAGAACATGCGGTCCTTTCGGCAGTTCTCAACTGCACACTTCTTGCCCTGTTCAAGACGTACTACGGCCGATACGCTGGAACAGAGGGCAACCTCAAGACGGAAGTGGTTGACGTGAATCTGTTGGACGTGCCGGACGTTCGAGGCGTCAGCGAACCGGTAGCCCGAAGACTGTTAGCGGCCTTCGAGTCCATGCAGGCCCGGCAGACTGGCCCGCTTGTCGAAGAGGATTTCATGCGTTGCCACGGTTCCGAGCATGTTAAGGAACTGGCGATGCGGCCTGTGGGCTTGCCGGATGAGCTTCGCCAGGCAGACCGCCGCGAGCTTGACGACGCGGTTCTTGAAATGCTCGGCGTGGTCAGCCCCGAGGAACGCGGGCGGATTCTCGATGAGCTGTACCTTGAGACGGCCCGGCATTACAGGCAGGTCCGAATCGTCGAGGTCCAGAAGCAAGAACAGCGGGGCGGTGGCCAGAGGCGACTATCGGCTGAGGACGTTGCCGCCGGGGTGTGGGATTCCCTGGCTGACGACGAGAAAGGTCCGCCCCTTACTGCGTGGCTGGGCTCATTGAATTGCCGGCGGCAAATGGTCATGATCCCCGACGGCCTGGCAAGGCCCCTGGGAAATGGGCACCTCTACAGTCCCGCAGGTGTTGATTTCGTTCAGGGCAAGACGATCCACCACGAGGACTATGCCGGCGTCGAGCAGGCTGCTCTGATCGCGTACCTTGCCAACCTCGACATCCGGGGCGAGGTGGAAGTGCCTTCCGACGAGGCCGGTTGCCGGCAGTGGCGGCAGGCCGTCGAGACGCGCCTTGACGCCGCCCGTTCCCGGCTAGACACATTAACCGGCTCGCGAACCGGCTCGGAGAACCTGCGCGAGGCGTCTGCCGACCTGCTGATGCAGTGGTTCATCCACGGGCGGGGATGACAGGGCTTGCAGGGCCCGGGGGCCAGCGCTACAAAACGGCCACCGCGGGGCGGTATAATGCCTTCTTCCATGAACGCCAGGCGTTTGAACATCCTGACCATATTGCCGTTGTCGGCGGCGGTGGTGCTCGTCGCGGGCTGCGACATGTTCAAAAGGCCCGCGCCGGCCGGGCCGGGGGAGCCGGCGGCGATTCCGGTCGAGCCCCTGGCCGGCCAGCAGGCGCGGGCGTACCCGGAGATCGTACCGGGCGGGCGGGTTCTCTGCCTGGCGGACTTCGAGGACGAGCCGGCGCCGGTTGCGGGCGTCCCGGCCCCGGCCCGGCCGCCAATGGCAGGTCGGCAGCAGATAGATCGCTTTTCCATCGTGCCGGAGACTCCCGGCGCGGCCCGGCAGTTCGTGGTCAACACCACCCGAACCGGCGTCGGGGCGATGGAGGTCACCCTTCCGGCCGGCCTCGGGCCCCATGGGGGGGCGCAGCTCGTGCTGGACATCCCCGCCGGGCAGGACTTCCGGCCATACAAGTTGCTGTCGATGGCGCTGTTCATCCGGACTCTGCGGGACGACCTCCAAGTGACCATCGACAGCGACGGCGGCTCTTTGAAGTCGCTGCGCATGCTGGTCCAGCCTGGCTGGAACAATGTCCTGCTGGACATCCGGCAACTCGGCCTGGCGGGGCCGTTCGACGCATCGACGGTGCGGCGTCTTCGGCTCTCGTTTGCCGACGCGGCCGGGGCGGTCTGGTTCAACCTCGACGATGTTATGCTGATCGACAACGCCCGGCGGATCGAGCCTGTGCCGCCCGGCGCGGAGCTTTCCAAGAGCGGGCTGGACTACGTGCTTAAGCTTCCCGGCCGGGATGAGCCGGTGCGGATTGAGCAGGGCCCCGACGGGCTGTGGCGGATGGGCGTTCTCGGGGCGGAGGTTCGCCTTGCGGGCCTCGGCGAGAAGCTGCCGACAAGCGGAGAGAGGCTGGACGCGTTGGGCAGCCGGCGCGTCGGGCAGATTGAATTGCTGGAGCACAACGAGATTCGCATTCGCTTGGCCAGCACGTGGTATTTCCCGTCGCGAGCCGGGCAGTGGGTGTCGATGGCGGTCCGCCAAATCCGCTGGGAGTACACGATCTATGGCGACGGGCGGTGCGTGGTCCAGGGCGTGCTGAACAACGCCGGCGGGCGTGAGATCGCGAC
Source organism: uncultured Planctomycetaceae bacterium (assembly GCA_964605095.1). Classification (GTDB taxonomy): domain Bacteria; phylum Planctomycetota; class Phycisphaerae; order SM23-33; family SM23-33; genus JAUWQU01. Next base: position 12,912 of record CAZSBS010000018.1, read on the forward strand.
GGTGGGGGTCTTCACGGCGACGGATTCAGCCTTCTATGGCGGGACGACCGGGCGGCAAATGGTGGTCAACGACTTCGCCGGCGAGGTGGGCCGGTGGCGGTACATGGTCTTGCCGCAAGGGCAGTCGGCGTCTGTCCTGGCTGGCAATTACCTGCACCCCGTGGCCATACGGCCGTCGGTGGGCGAGCCCGACGTCCGGGTTGCCGGCGACGGCGACCGCGACGGCTTCGACGAGTCCCAGGGCTGCTACTTCCTGGCGGCCAGAGGCGGGCAGTGCAGGTTCACGCTCGATCCGGCGCCCGAGGGGCTGCTGGACCCGGTCTTGCTGCTGGCCGGGCCATGGCGGGGCGAGGTCCACGTCAGCAGTGAAGGGCTGGCGATCCGCTCGGTGGTGCGCAGACCGGACGGCTCGGCCCTGGTGCGTCTGGGCGGGCTGCATCGCCGGGCGATAGTGGTAGAAGTCTCCGGGTCGGCTGGGGCCCCCTTGCCGGAGCATTGAGGCCCGGGGCGGAGTTTTTACCGGCAAGTCTCGATCCTCGGCCGCCGCCGGGCGTGGGAAACAGACGGACAACCCGCCAGGCCGGCGGCATCGGCTTTGGAGCATATTATTCCTCAAGGTCGGACAGACGGTTAAGTCGGACCCCGCTACGGCCGATATGCATGGCGGGCATTTATTGTTTGAGCCTGTTCGTGAAAGCCGTATTTGGGCATTTGTTGTGCTTGACAAGCCGGCCTGAAGGCATAGACTTAGCGGCGTTGGAGAGTGCCGATTCGACAGCTTCCGGGAAACTGGGCTCGGCTCGTTCGGGCGAGATCGATGTTCCCCCGGGTATCGTGCGGAGCGCAACGTTGCGGCCGGGGCGATATCCGAGGGCTTTGGTCTGCCTGTGAACGGGCTAACCCTCTGGGCGATGCCAGGAAAGGTCCGCCGTGACGACAAGGTTAGAAAAGACAACCCTCTCAGGCGTTTTGTGCGTGGTTTCTCTTTTGCTGGCCGGCGGGTGTGCGAACCCCGGCGACTGGTGGAAGACCGACATGACGCGGTTCCTGTCTCCGGACAAGGTCGTCGCGCCGGTTTCCGGCTCGCCGATCAATCCGATTCTTTCGAGCATCGGCCCGACGGACAGGTCGCAGGACGTCCTGCCCAACGCCACGTTCCCGCGAGACGGCGACTGGTCTTACACGGATGAGGACTACATCATTGGCCCGACGGACATTGTGGACATATCCATTCTGGACTTGTTCAACGAGGGCCTCGAGACCGTGCTGAGGCGGCAGGTTTCCGACAGCGGTTACATCGACCTGCCCCTGTTGACCGACCGCGTCAAGGCCGACGGATACACCAAGGACGAGCTCAAGCAGGTCATCATCAACAAGTACAGCCCGGGCATCCTTCGGTCCCCCACGGTCTCGGTTACAATTGCCGCCCAGCGCCAGAACACGTTCTCGGCTATCGGCTCCATAGCCCGTCCCGGCACGTACAGCATTCTCCGAAAGGACATGCGTCTGCTCGAGGCGATGGCGCTCGCCGGCGGGGTGACGCAGGTGAACATCAACTACATCTACGTCATCCGTCCGAATCCCGCGGCGAAAATCGCCGTCGCTCCCAGGGGTTTGCAGATTGGCCCGGCCGCCCCGGCTGTGCTGCCGCCGGAGCCCAAGGAGGTCCAGGGCGGCACGGCGGCGCCGGCTACTTCCTCGGCGCCCTCGACGGGAACCGCCGATGAGGCCCAGCGAGCCCTCGAGGAACTTCAGAGAGCCCTTCAGGGTCTGGTGCCCGGGACGACGACCAAACCCGCGACGCCCGGCACGACCGCCCCGGCGCCGTCAATGGTGGCAATGTCCGAGACGGACCCCGCAGGCGGCGCGGCAAGCCAGGCGACCGCCCCGGCCAAGACCGACGCCCCAGCCGTCCCGGCCGGCGGCCCGAAGTGGATTTACTCGGGCGGCAAGTGGGTCAAGGCCCAGGGCGAGACCGCCGTCGCCGGCGAGCCCCAGGCCATGCCGGCCCAGGAAAAGGAAGCCTCAGACCCCTTCGGCTGGAAAAAAGTCGACCGTTCCGACATGGCCAGGGTTATCGCGATAAATCTTAACCAACTTCGTGACGGCGACCCCCGTATGAACATTGTCATGCGGAACAACGACATCATTCACGTGCCTTCGCTGGACATCGGCGAGTTCTACATCATGGGCGAAGTCTCCCGCCCCGGCGTGTACTCGCTGACCGGGCGGCAGATCACCGTGAAGATGGCGGTGGCGGCGGCAGGCAACCTCAACGGAATAGCCTGGCCGGAAAACTCGCTTCTGATCAGGCGGATCGGAGGCAACCAGGAGCAGTTCATTCCGCTGAACCTGGAATCGATCTTCAAGGGCGAGGACCCGGACCTGTTCCTCAAGCCTAACGATGTGGTCGCCGTAGGCACCGATGTGCGGGCCTCGTTCTTCGCCGTTATTCGCAACGCCTTCCGGATGACCTACGGTTTCGGGTTCATCTACGACCGCAATTTCTCTGATCCGCGACCTTATACTCCAACCAGCAGGCGTTTCACCCGATGGTAGTCTTGCAGGACGACACCGCTGCCTTGGAAACGTATGAACGACATAATTCGTCATGACACCCCAAAGGCGCCCACCGGGTCTCTTGCGGAATTGGTTGTGGAAACAGCCGCGCCGACGTTCCGCCAGAGCTTCCCGCTGGAGACCTGCGCGCGAATCGCCGTCCTGGCCGGCGTGCTTGTCTGGATGAACTTCTGGCAGTTGCGGATAATGGCCCGGACCTGGATGGACGATGGCAATTGGTCCCACGGCTTCCTGATCCCCCTGTTCAGCATCTACTTCCTCTACAGCAGGCGGGATGAACTGTTCTCGGCCCCCAGGCGGGTCTGCATGTGGGGCCTTGGGCTGATGATCCTGGGTATCCTGATGATCCTCGCGGGCATCTATGTCTACCAGGCCTTCTGGAAAAGCTTCTGGATCTGCCACGTGGGAATCATCCCGACAATCATGGGCCTGGTGCTGTACCTGGCCGGGCCGAAAGTCCTGCGGGTGGTCTGGCTGCCTATCGCGTTCCTGATCTTCGCGATGCCGCTGCCGGGCACCACCTACAGCCAAATCGCCCTGCCTCTCCAGAACATCGCCGCCGCCGCCAGCGCAGCCATCCTCAAGTTCTGCGGCGTCAATATCGTCCAAAAGGCGAGCGAACTGACGCTCGTGAGCGTCTCCGGCATACAACGCGACCTGACCGTGGCCGAGGCATGCAGCGGGGTGCGGATGCTCGTGGCATTCATGGCCCTGGGCGTGGCGATGGCATATCTTGATAACAAACCGATCTGGCAGCGGGTGACGCTCGTATTGATGGGTGTGCCTATTGCCATTGCCAGCAACGTGCTGCGAGTGATAATAACAAGCACCGCCTACATCATGGACAAGCCGGACTTCGGCAAGGACTTCATGCACCACTTCACGGGCATGCTGATGCTGATACCGGCCCTGGCGATGTTGTGGGGGCTTGGATGGATATTGCAGCACCTGTTTGTGGCGGACGAGCAAGATGAGCAGGACGAAGGCGAAAACGGACTGCCTGACGATGCCAAGGAAGGCTCGCCCCTGACCGGTGGAGCCAAGACATGACCGACCAGCAGCTTGAGATCAACAAGGAGCCGGGGCCGGTCCGCGTAATCGTGAGGGGCCCTGGCGGGTTCCACTTCCTGGTCGCCCTTGCCATAATCGTCCTTACGGCGGGGGGATGGCAACTGGCGGTAAACGCCCTGGAACTGGCGACCGAGAAGGCGCCGGTTCCCTGGCCTGCGGGGGTCGAAGTCAACGACAAGTTCGTCATCACCTCCATGCCCGACAAGATGGGTCCCTTCGAGTTCGTCAGCGCCGACGGCGAGTTGGACTTTGATCCGAAGACGCAAGGATTCCGCAAGGACAACCTGCCCGACGGCGAGGGCGAGGTCGCGCCGGACTTGATGGAGCTGCTGGGCATCGGCACGGCCACCGACGAGCGCAATCTTCCGCTTCGGCAGAGCAACTGGCTGTCGATCCGCACGTATCGCGACAGCCGCCGGCCCGCCGGCGACCCGCTCCGATACTGGCGGCTGGAGGTGTATTACTACACCGGCGGGGTGGACCTCGTGCCGCACACGCCGGAGATCTGCGCCGTTGCCGGGGGCGCTCAGTGGCTCGGGACGACCGACATGTCCGTCACAATCGACGGCGTTGAGGCCCCGTGGGGCAACACCCCTCTGGCCTTCCAGCGAGCGTTGTTCCAGCGGACCGACATGCAAGGCGCCGCTGTCGGGCAGTTCATCCAGTACTACATCTTTTGCCTCAACGGCTCGCCGAAAAACAGCCGCAATGAGGTGCGGTTCGCGCTGGGCAGCCTGTTCGTTAAGCATGCGTATTTCGCCAAGGTGCAGTTTGCCCCGTTGCCCGCGGTCCAGCAGCAGGCGGGCAGGCTGGTCTACGCTATTCCCGACCCCGCCCAGGCTGACCTGGCCGTGGCGGATTTCGTCAAGTATTTCATGCCGTACGTTCTCAAGACGCTGCCTATGCCCAAGGACATCGAGAGGCTCGACGCCGGCAGCGAGAAGGCAGGTTCCTAAGTTCCTGATATCAGGTTGACATTCGATGGCAAAAAAACGGAAGAAACTCAATAAGCGTGTGGCGATTGTGCTGGGCTGCATAGGTGCATTGGTAATCGCCCTGGGCGTGACGATGGCGTTAACCGGCAACTGGCTCAACCGCCTGTTCCCCAAGGATCCATCCGCGCTGATGGAGCAAGGGCGCAAGTTCGTGAAGGAAGGCGATCGCCGGGAAGCCGACAAGGCGTTCAAGGCGGCGGCATCGGCGGGGGTCTCCTCGAAGTCGCCTCAGATGGCCTCGTTATACACGGAAATCTCGAAGTTCGATTACGACTGGGCCATGGACGGCAACGGCCTGACCGAGACGCAGCGGCGGGAGAGGTTCGGCGCGTCGATAGCCCTGGCCCGCAAGGCGCTGCTGATGGACGCCAGGTATGTTCCCGCCCAGCAGTTCCTCTCCGAAGTCTACTGGAACCTCAACACGCGCTCCAGGAGCGGGCAGGGGCAGGACTGGAACGCTTTCATTAAGGAAGCAGACGCGCTGATCAAACTCCAGCCCGATGACGCCGAGGCCTACTTCCGCCGCGGCTCAGCCAAGGCGGAACTGGTAGACCCCACGTCTCCAGGCGAACTGTCAAAGGAGGCCCTGGACGACTTCAACAAGACCATCGAGATCAAGCCCAAGGAACCGCGCTATTGGCTGGGGCTCATCGGGTACCTGGATCGCCTGCCGGGCAAGGAGGACCAGATCGACAAGGCCTTCCAGAAGGCTATCGAGACAAACCCCGACGACGCCGGCCTGATGGTCAACTATGCCGGATTCCTGAGAAGGCAGAAGCGCCCCGATGACGCCCTCAAGCAACTTGATCAGGCCGTCGAGAAAGACCCCGTGCTGGGCAATCTTGCGCTGGCGGACTACTATTCGGCCAATAAAGACAAGGCAAAGGTCATGGAGGTTCTGGACAAGACCATCAAGGCTGCTCCCCTGGACATACGGGCCTATGTGGGCAAGGCGTCAGTCCTGGGCTCCGAGCAGAAGAATGAGGACGCGCTGGCTGTGCTGAACCAGGGCCTGGAGGCCCTGGAAAAGGCCCCAACGACCGAGCCGGCTGCCGGCAAGGGCCAAAGCGAAGCCTCGGGAAAGATGCAGCTCATGTACCTCAAGGCCAACGTCCTGATGGACATGGCCGAAGCCGGCAGCCAGGACCCCAACGACCCCCAGCGCCAAAAGCTGCTCAAGCAGGTCAACGAGTGCTATCCCATGCTGGCGGCCTCCAAGTTCTCCGGGCCGATGTTCTCCCGCCTGACCGGGCGGATGGCCCTTGCGGAGGGCCGGGTTGACGAGGCCCAAAAGGACCTCGAAGACGCCTACAACAACGCCCGCGGGTTCGACCTGAAGGTCGCCAACCTGCTGATCAACATCTACATCCAGAAAAACCTGCCCGGCAAGGCCGAGGCCATTCTCGACAAGCTGCTTCGCATACAGGGCCAGCGGGACAACATTTCGGCCCTGCTGGCCAAGCTCAGGTTGCTGATGCGATACCACGACTTCGACAAGGCCGAACGCTTGGTTGCCAGGATCCTGCAACTGGATTCCGAGAACGCCGAGGCGAAAAACACCAAGGCGATCCTGATGGCTATCCGCGGGGAGGCGCCTACCCTTCCGCCCGGCATCAAGCCTGACAAGCGGACAATGGGCCTGCTTCTGGACAGGGCCGTCGGCATGTGGCTGGAAGGCCGGCCTGACGACGCCATCAAGTACGTCCAGCAACTCCAGGCCAGTTCCCCCGACGACAAGAACGTCTTCTCGCGTCTCTTCGGGATGTACAGGGCTGCCGGGAAGATCGACGAGGCCGAGAAACTCGTCGATGAGGCCATCAAGGCCCGACCCGACGACAAGACGCTGGTGGCCCGCAAGAAGCTGCTGCGTGAAACGGACCCCAACACGCAGTACAAGATCCTGCTGAATATCGCCGATGAATACCCCTCGCCGCAGCGGGAGCTGGAGAAAGCCGCCGTGGCGGCGTCGTTCGGCAAGGGCAAGGGGGCCGATTACCTCAAGTTCCTCGATGATGCCTCCAAGGCCGACCCGAACAACATAGGCGTCGTCGAGCGGCTGCTGAACTACGCCATTTCCAATAACGACTGGAAGTCGGCCAATGACTGTGTCGAGCGGGCCGGCAAGGCCAATCTCGACGGCTGCGAGGGCCGGCTTTACAAGATGCGCGTCGACACGGCCCGCAGGGACTTCGACGCGGTCATTGCCACTGGACTGGACATCCTCAAGGAAGAGCCCAACCGCAAGGACGCACGCTGTCTGCTGGGCCAGGCCTACCTGCGCAAGCGCTTCTTCGATGATGCCTATAAGTCATTCAAGATCGTCTATGACAACGACCCTGGCTACCCGCCGGCGCTGGTGGGCCTGGCGGCGGCGACGTCGACCTCGGGCCTGAACAAGGAAGGCGAGCACCGCGAGTACGTTTTCGCGGCATACCGGCTGGTCCCCAACGACCCCTACATCCGCGAACGGAAAATGGAGATCGAGCAGGAGACCACCAGCCCGAAGGATCTCATCGTGCAGCGTGAGAGGACGCTCAGGCAGAGCCCCGACGACCTGCGCAACATTGTCAGCCTCGGCGCGCTTTACGAACGCGTTAGCCGCTTTGACGACGCCGAGAAGATGTTCGTCACGTTTTACCAGAAGACTGACAACAAGCTCATGGGCGCCCAAGTGCTGTGCGGCTTCTATCAGCGCCGCAGCCACCCCAAGGACATCGAACGGATCATCGAGCCCATGCTCGGCGAATCGACGGACCCCGTCGGCGTGCGGGTGCTGTACGCGGAGCTTCTGACTCTCACCGAGCCGCAGCGGGCTCAGAGCTTCCTTGAAAACGCCATTTCCGCCAATTCCAAGGACCCCCGCGGGCACCTGGGCCTGGCACGGTTCTGGGCCGCGCGGGCCGCGCAGGACAAGCAGGCCCCGCAGAGCAAGTGGAAAGAGGCCGTCAATGCCATGACCGACTACGTCCGCGTGCGGCCAGAGGACATCGGCGGCGTCAAGGAACTCATCCGCTACTGCATCGAGGCCCGAGAGTACGAGTCCGCCGGAAAGCAGATTGAAAAGCTCCTGAAGGCCGACCCGCGGGACGCCGCCAGCGTGACCCTCCGCGGATTGCTGACCTGGCGAACGAGCAAGAAGATCGAGGACCTCGAAGAGCCGATTCGGCTGTTCTCCCAGGCCATACAGGACAGCTCGGCCTATGCCGAGCCGCTGATCTACCGCGCCCAGGTGTACTTGGCAAAGGGCGAGAACGCCAAGGCCAAGGCAGACCTCCAGGAGGCCAAACGCCTGACCAACCGCATCGACGTGTCCATGCAGCTCGGCATTGTGTTAGAGGCGCTGCGGGATGAAGACAACGCCGAACTTGTCTACCGCGAAATCCACGGCGACCGCCCGGATTACGCCCCCGCCATAGAACGGCTCAAGACGATATACATGAACCGCCAGAAGTACCCCGAGTTGGAGCGACTGCTGGCCGAGGCCAAGAAGGCGATGCCCTCCAATCCCGCCGTTTTCCTGTGGGAGGCCCAGATGTGGAAAGTGCGGGACAACGTCTCCAGCATGCTTGGGGCTCTGGCCGAGGCGGTTCGCCTGGCGCCCAATTCCCTGGAATGCTTGCAGCCTTACCTGACGAGCCTCTTGGCGGCCAAGCAGTACGACCAGGTTATCAAGGTGAGCGAGCCTTACATGCAGAACCAGGATTTAGCCGGATGGGTCGGCGCGATCCGGGCCGGGGCGATGTTCAAGCTCAACCGGCTCGACGAGGCGGACCAACTCTTCCTGGCCTCGCTTAATGCGATCCAGCCTCAGTTGGTGCTCCTTGAGGCCCAGCAGATGCAAGCGGCCTACGGTACTCAAGGCGCCATAAGCAAGTTCCGCCAGTGGATGGAGGGCGGGCTGAAGAGCTGGCGGGCGCACCTGGTGCTGGGCCTGCTGTACTCCGAACAGCAAGACTTTAAGGAGGCCGTCAAGAGCCTCACCCAGGCTCGCGATTTGGCGCAGGAGCCAGAGGCCAAGTACCTTGCCAATCGCCACCTCGGCTCGGTATACTACCAGTTGAATATGTTCAGGGACTGCGAGCAGGCCTATCTGGCGGCCATAGCCAACCAGCCCCGGGACGTCCAGGTTGCCAACAACCTTGCGTACCTGTACACCAACGACCTGAACGAACCCAAGAAGGGTCTTCCGTTCGCCGAGCAGGCGTCGCGGAGGGCTCCCAACGACGCCAAAGTTCTGGACACGTACGGCTGGACGCTGGCGAAGCTGAACAACCTGGCCGAGGCTGAGCAGGCACTTTTGCAGGCAGTCCAACTGGAGAGCCCTCTCACTGTGAGCCGATATCATCTTGGCTGGGTCTATGAGCAGCTTAAACGCCCGGATGAGGCGAAAAAGCAGTACCAACAGGGCCAGGCAATGATAAACGACAAGCCCGACGACCCTCTCTACGGAGTCATTAAGACGGCTCTGGAGCGGGTCAACCAGAAACTTGAGGGAGGTAGTGGCAAATGAGCGTCATACAAACCAGAGAGATTACCCCGCAGATCGTGCGTCTTGGGTCCGGCAGAGTTCCCGGGCGACCTGGCCCGGCCGATGGCCGTCAGCCCGACGCGGGCCTCAGTGGTCGGGACGTACTCCGTATCTTGCGCAAACGCAAGTGGCTGATCATTCTTGCCGAGTTGCTCTGCGTGGCACTGGCTGTCGGAGCAACGGTGCTCTGGCTGATGTACGCGCCGCTGTTCACCTCGGTGGCGCTGCTGGAAGTCCGCCCGGAGGCCACCACGGCCATCAGCCCGCAACAGGGCTACCAGACGAAGGAAGTGCTTGAGATCCTGGCCGTCAAGTACGCTAGCATGACCGGCAGCGAACCGGTGCTCCAGACCGCCCTGGCAACCCCGGATGTCCTTGCCACCACCTGGGTTCAGAAGAGCCCGAGTGACGCCTTGCTGCGGCTCCAGAATACCGTCAGCATCTCCCCGGTCACCTCCAGCGCCCTGATTCGCATCTCGATGACGGGCATCAACAAAGACGAGTTGCCCGGTATCGTCAACGCCATCGCCAACGCCGCCCGCGAACGAAGTTCGGAGATCGCCAACCGCGGCAAGCAGGACCAGATCCGCCAACTCCGCCAGGAGCGAACCAGCCTGGCCGATATGCGGGACCGCATCCGGGCCGACAAGGCAAAGCTCGTGAGAGAGGCCCTGGTTCCCAACTTGACCAGCCAGCAAAACGTGCTGGGCATGGAGCTCAACCAGATTGCGCCGCAGATTTCGACCCTGGAGCTGGAGCTCGCCCAGGCAGACCAACAGCTCCAGATTCTCCGCGACCAGATTCGGAGCGGGGAGATCAGGAATCTTCCGGCCGTGCTTCAGGCAATGGACATGGACCCCTCGATTCGCGCGCTTGAGACGGCCTTGTTGAACATGAGGGCCGGGCAGCCTTCGATGGAGAGGAAGTGGGGGCCGAACAACCCCAGGTACATCGAATACATCGGCAGGGCGGAGAGCATGCAGAAGGAAGCCGATGGCAGGCGGAAAGTGCTCCTGGAGGCGACGGTAAACTCCATCGTGGCCAATACCGAGGCCAACAAGGCCATCATCCTGGGCCGGCTTACCGAGATGCGTCAGAAGTATCGCCTGATCGACGTACAGGTTCGCGACCTGCGGGCGACTCTGGGCGCCTATTCCCAGTTGGAAGAGCAGGACAAGACTCTCACCGAGCAGATCGACCGGATCGACAGCCGGCTTGTCGACCTGCGTATTCTCCTTCTGGGCGGCGCCCCGCTGGAAGTGATGCAGTTGGCCTACACGCCGCTCGAGCCATCGATGCCCCGCTGGCCGATCATGATCCCGCTGGGGATCCTGCTTGGCCTGATCGTGGGCCTGGGCATGGCGTTCCTGCTGGAGTTCATCGACACGTCGATCAAGGGCCCATCCGACATTGTCAGGCGCATCGACCTGCCGCTGCTGGGCATGGTTCCTCACCTCGACGACGTCGAGGAGAACATCAAGGACCTTCGCGCGGCCTTTGCCTCACACCCAGACAGCCTGATCAGCGAGGCCTTTCGCCAGATCCGCACGTGCCTGCAATTCAGCGGTCCGGCCAGTCAGCGCCGCAGTCTGCTGATAACCAGCCCACAGCCCGAGGACGGGCGAACCACCGTCGCGCTGAACCTCGCCGCCTCCATCGCGCGGGCCGGCAGGAAGGTGCTGGTCGTGGATGCCAACTTCCGCCAGCCAGCGGTCCACGGCCTATTCTCGGCCTGCCCGGAAGGCGGGCTTAGTTCGGCCCTGGTCGGCCAGGCCGCGTGGCGGGACATGATACTGGAAATCGAGCCCAACTTCAGCGTGATGGCATCCGGGCCCTTGCCGCCCAACCCGGGCGAACTGCTGGGCTCCGAGCAGATGCGCACAGTCCTGGCGGAAATGGTCGGCGAGTACGACCAGGTCATCTTTGACGGCGCCCCGTGCCTGGTGGTGACCGACTCGATGGCACTGGGCAGCCTGGTCGACGGGATCGTCCTGGTCGTCCGGGCCGGGGCCAATACCTACGGCATAGTCCAGCGAAGCCAGGAAGTGCTCTCCCGAGGCGGAACGCATATCATCGGCATAGTCCTCAACGGCGTCCGAGCCGTCGCCGGCGGATACCTCCGCAAGAACTACGAGGCATTCTACGACTACCACGAGCAGACAAAGCTGCTCCAAAAGTAGTCCATCGGTTGATTGTGACGCACTGACCAGGGAGCGGCAGGCCAACGCCCGCCGCTCCCTTTTCGTTGAGGGGGGTAATGAGTGATTGGGGATGATGTCTTGAAGCCCAGGGATAGCAATCCCTGGGTAGTTTTTCTCCGTTCATTCTTCGCGACGGGCCGTTTATGATGACAGCCGCCATGACTTCTTGTCATTTCCTGTTCGCGTTTGTCGTGTTGGCGCTGACGACGCTGGCTGGTTGCGCTGCGCCCGATGAGCAGCTTCCCATTGCCGACCTGCAAGAGATTCCACAGGACTGCCGGTCCGCTCTGGGACCGGGCTTTGCCGACAAGACGCTGATTGCCCCGGACAACCAGGCCCGCCTGGCCGATGAATACCGCCAAACAATCCTCTCGCCGTGGTGGCCGGACACCCTGTCGCCGGGCGGGCTGGCCTCCTTCTCAGCCGACCCGGCCAACGAGATCCTGAGGATATTCCGCCATTGGCCCAACGACACCATCGGCGAAAACCTCCAGCCCCGCCCGGGCGGGTGGTCCGCGGCACTGATGCGGGAGGCGAACGGGCAGGACTATCCCAACCGCCGGCTGCGGGCCATCACCGTTCGCAACACGTCCATGCGCCAGTTGCCCACGGCTGAGCCGGCATTCCTGCCGCCCGGCAAGGGCATCGCCTATCCGTTCGACAGACTCCAGGAGTCAGCCATTTGGGCAAATACGCCTATCCTCGTCACCCACGTGTCCAGAAGCGGGGCGTGGGTGTGGGCCAAGTCCTGCTTCTCTGCCGGGTGGGTGCCAGCCGGCGACGTCGCCGTTGTTGATAATTCATTCATGAACGCCTGGCGCACGCTCCCGCTGGTTGCCATCGTCCGTGACGGTGTGAGCCTTCGCGGCCCGGATGGGACATTTATAGCAACCGAGCACATCGGCGCGGTGCTGCCGCTTGCCGAAGCGTCCGCGCCGGCCGGGGCAGGCGGCGCGCCGGCGAAGAACCTGGAGGTTCTGGCCGCGGCGCGAATGCCCGACGGCGCCGCCAAGGCCATACGCGTGCGGCTGGAACCGGGCGAGGCGGAGATGTTCCCCGTGCCCGCCACCGCGGGCCGTCTGGCGGACCTGGCCGACCGCATGCTCGGCCAGAGCTACGGCTGGGGCGGGCTCTACGAACGGCGTGATTGCTCCGCCATGATTCGCGACCTCTTCACGCCCTTCGGCCTGTACCTGCCGCGAAACAGCTCCGAGCAGGTACGGGCGGGCAAGGCCATCCCGCTCGGAGGCATGTCGGGCGAGGCCAAGGAGCGGCTGATCCTTCGCGACGGCGCGGGGATGCTCACCCTGCTTGGCGCGCCGGGGCACATCATGCTTTACCTCGGCCAGCGCGACTCCAAGGCGCTGATCATGCACAACACCTGGGGCGTGAAGGTCCGCAAGCCCGGCGGCGACGAAGGCTTCAAGTTGATAGGCCGGTGCTGCATCACCACCCTTCGCCCGGGAATTGAGCTTCCCAATGTCATCCTGCCGGACGGCGACTTGCGGCACATGATAAACGTAATGGTCCGCCTTGATGGCGGCGATAACTTCGACAGGCTCATGGCAGGGGAGTCCGAACGATGAGCCGTATCGAGCGAATCCGTTTCTGGAAGACTTGCAGGCCGCTGCGAACGCTGTTTCGCACGTCGCTGGGCAGCAAGTCCATCGCCACCAGCGTGCTTGTGGAGGTGACGCTTGCCGGCGGGGCAAAGGGAGTTGGCGAGGTGCCAACGAGCTTCGTGCTGCCTCACGAGACGCCGGACGCCATCAAGGCCGTCCTTGCCGACGCCCGCCGGCTTCTGGCAGGGGCGCACATCGACGACTACCCGGGTCTCCTGGCCGACCTGAAAAAACGCTTCGCCGCGTTTCACATGACCCGCTCCGGCCTGGAGGTCGCTCTGTTCCGCGCCGCCCTGGCAGTCCGGGGCGAAAGCGAACTCACCTTTTGGTCCGGCCAATCTCGAAGCGTCGAGACCGACATCACTGTTACCTTCATCCCCGACGAGCAGGACCTGTCGCGATGGATGAGGCACGCGGCGAAAATCGGCTTCAGGCACTACAAGGTGAAGGTTACCGGCGACATCGAGGCGGATATCGCCTTCGTAAAGGCTGTGCGAGAGCACCTTCGGGCCGTTGGCCCGGCCGATTACGTCATCCGCCTTGACGGCAACCAGGGATACAAGGCCGGTTCGTACCGGCGGATGCTCGACGAGCTCCAGCGGGCGAAGATAGACATCGAACTCTTCGAGCAGCCTCTGGCTGCCGACGACTTCGCGGGGCTGCGCGCGATTGCGGGCTGTTCGCCCGTGCCGGTGATACTCGATGAGACCGTCTTCGACGCCGAGGCATGCCGGCGGGTCATCGACGAGCGGCTCGGCGACGGGGTGAACATAAAGATCGCCAAGAGCGGCATAGCCGAATCGGCCGCCATATTGAAATGCGCCCGCGCGGCCGGGCTCAAGCTGATGATCGGCTGCATGACCGAGACGATGATCGGCCTGTCCGCGGGGATATACATGGCGGCTGGGACGGCGGCGTTCGATTACGTGGACCTCGACGCGGCGCACCTGCTGTTTGGCGCGAGGCGATACGGCGACATCGAGACTGCCGGCCGGAGATACCTGATTGACGGTGCCGCGCGGGGCCGGAGCAGGCCCGAGCGATGATAAACGACCCGCTAGGAATCATCGCGGTGCTTCTGGTCATCGAGGGCCTGGCGCTTTACGCGGCCTCGATGCCGCGCCTGCAGTGGCTGTTCAAGTACGTGCCGTTCATGTTCTGGGTTTACTTCCTGCCGATGCTTGCCAACACGGCCGGGATGTTTCAGGCTCAGCACAACCCTGCCGGCAGAATAATCACGCCGGTTCAGGACGCCGTCGTGACGTACTGCCTTCCGGCCAGCCTCGTGCTGCTGCTGATCAACGTGGACATTCGTGCTATTTTTCGGCTTGGCGCGGTTGCCCTTGCGGTGATGGCGGCCGGGGCGATGGGCATAATTGTCGGCGGGCCGGCCGTGATGCTGATCTTCGGGCACTGGCTTCCGCCGGACATGTGGAAGGGGATCGGGGCCTTGTCTGGCTCGTGGATGGGCGGCAGCGCCAACATGATCGCCGTTTCCAAGGGCATCGAAACGCCGCCGGAAATCATGGGTACGATCATCGTTGTCGACACGATCATCGCCTATTCGTGGATGGCCATGCTGATGCTTCTTGCGGGCCGACAGGAGCGGTTCGACCGCTGGAACCATTCGCGAATGGGCATGCTGGATGAGCTCCGCCGCCGCGCCGCGGCCGAAGGGCCCGGCGTCAGTCATCCGATCACCTTGCGGCACATAGTGCTGATGTTCAGCATTGCCTCGGCCGGGTGTGCCATCGCCATCCGGTTCTCGTCGTCACTGTCGGATTGGGTTCTGGCTGCGATGCCGAAACTGGCTGGCATGATAGGTCCCACCACCTGGGCGATCATCCTGGCCTCGACTATCGGCTTGGCGTTGTCCATGACGCCCGTGCGGCGACTGGAGCGGTTCGGGGCGTCCACGGTTGGTTACGGGCTTCTGTACCTCGTGCTGGCGGCCATCGGATCGAGGGCCAACCTGGGCAGCCTTGCCGGCGCGCCTGTGATGGTGGCTGTCGGGCTGACGTGGGTGATCATCCACGGGCTTTTCCTGCTTGCGGCGGGGCGGCTGCTGTATGCGCCGCTGGCGCTTATTGCCACAGCCAGCCAGGCCAATATCGGCGGCACTGCCTCGGCGCCGGTGGTGGCGGAAGTCTACCAGACGGGCCTTGCGCCGGTGGGCTTGCTCTTGGCGGTCCTGGGAAACATCGCCGGCACGTACCTGGGTATCTGCTGCGCCGCCCTGTGCAAAATGGTAAGCCAGTGGTGAACCAAAGAAGAAGAATCTCAACGCAGAGGCCGCTGAGAACGCAGAGAGGAAGAAACAGAAGAAACATCAGAGGGGGATTACATGGATTAAAGGATTACATGGATTAAGAAACTTATCTCTTCGCCTTTTCTCTGCGACCTCTGCGTGAGACATCTGTTTTTCGATCTTTGGCCTGGGCGCGGGTATAATCTTGCGGAAGGTGAAGGATCTCGGCGGTTGCGGTCTGACGGCTGACAACAGTGGGAGTGTAAAACGATGGAAATCGGCGATCGGCTTCGCGAATTGGCTCAGAACCTGTATTGGACCTGGCATCCCGAGATAATCGAGGTGTTCCGGGACCTCGACCCGGCGCTTTGGCGGGAGGTCAACCACAACCCGGTGGAGTTCTTCGACCGGCTGGACGCCGGGGTGCTGGAGGCGAAGACCGCCGAGTTGGCGCTGGACGCCCGCGTCAGCCTGGCCTTCCACCGGATGCACGATTACCTTTCGATGCGCGACACGTGGGGCGCCCGGCACGCCGGCGTGCTCGGCGCAAAGCCCGTGCTGTACTTCTCGGCTGAGTTCGGCCTGCACGAGTCGCTGCCGATCTACTCCGGCGGGCTGGGCGTGCTGGCGGGCGACCATCTCAAGGCAGCCAGCGACCTCGGCGTTCCGCTGGTGGGCGTGGGGCTGTTCTACGCCAAGGGCTATTTCCGCCAGAGCCTCGACAAGGACGGTTGGCAGCACGAGGACTACTTCGTCTCCGACATCGACAAGCTGCCGATGAACCGCGCCGTAGACACCGACGGCAGGCCGCTGCGCGTCAGCATCCGCACGCGGGAATCCACAATAACCGCCGAGGTCTGGACCGCCCACGTCGGGCGAAACAGGCTGCTGCTGCTGGACACCAACGTCCAGGAGAACACGCCCGACGACCAGGCGCTGACGTCGATCCTCTACGGCGGAGACACTCGTGTGCGAATACGCCAGGAACTGGTCCTCGGCGTGGGCGGCCTGCTGGCGGCCGAGGCGATGGGGATATGCCCGGGCGTCATACACCTCAACGAGGGCCACAGCGCCTTCGCGACACTGGCGGCGGCGCGGTCGATGATGCGTCGCGAGGGGCGCAGTTTCGAGGATGTCCGGGAGAAGATCGCCGCCATGACCGTCTTCACGACCCACACGCCCGTCCCGGCCGGGCACGACCGCTTCGACGCCGACCTCATCGAGCGCAACCTCGGGCCGCTTCGCGAGGAGTTGGGCCTCTCGCCGCGCGACTTCATGTCGCTGGGGCGCGTCGAGTGCGACGACGAGCACGAAACCTTCTGCATGACCGTGCTGGGCCTGAAGATGGCCCAGCATCGCAACGCTGTCTCCGCCCGCCACGCCCGGCTCAGCAGGGCCATGTGGCGGCGAGTCTGGCCGAAACTGCCCGAGGACATGATCCCCATAGGGCACATCACCAACGGCGTGCATACGACGTCCTGGCTGGGCGTGCCGATGGCGCCGCTGTTCGACCGCTACCTCGGCATCGACTGGGAGGACAGGATGCACGACGCCCTGACCTGGCAGGGCATCGACAAGATCGACGATGAGGAATTCTGGGAGCAGCACCAGATACTCAAGGTCAGGCTGATCGAGTACGTTAGTCGGCAGCTTGCCCGCCAGGAGGCCCAGCGCGGCCTGCAAGGCGGGCTGGTCAAGTTGGATCCGATGGCGCTGACGATCGGCTTCGCACGCCGTTTCGCCGACTACAAGCGAGCTGGCCTGCTGCTGGGCGACATCGAGCGGCTCGAGCGGCTGGTGAACAACCCGGGCAAGCCCGTGCAGATCATCTTCGCCGGCAAGGCCCATCCCAACAGCGAGGAAGGCAAGCTGCTCATCCAGCAGATCTTCCGCATGATGCGCAGGCCCAGCCTGGCTGGGAGGGTCGCGTTCATCGAGGACCACGACATGAATGTCGGGCGCCACCTCGTACAAGGAGCGGACGTCTGGCTCAACACCCCGCGCCGGCCCATGGAAGCCTGCGGCACAAGCGGGCAGAAGGTGGTATTCAACGGCGGGCTTAACCTGTCGATCCCCGATGGCTGGTGGGCCGAGGCGTACGATGGCGCCAACGGCTTCGTCATCGGCTGCGGGCTGGAGCATGCCGACGCCGCCCGCCAGGACGCCATCGACAGGTCCGCCCTTTACGATGTCCTGGAAAACGAGGTTGTTCCGATGTTCTACGACCGCAACAGCAAGGGCCTTCCACATAACTG
>CAZSBS010000019.1:0-30016 GCA_964605095.1 uncultured Planctomycetaceae bacterium
GAATCCAAGGAGAAGGAAGTCGTCAAAGTAGTGACCGTAACCGAGTCGGACAGGAAGATCGTCGTCGGCCAGGACGGGGTGATCACGATACCGGCCGCGGCTTGCAGCAAACCGACGAAAAGCACGGGGAAGATCCGCCTCATGAAGAGCTACCTGGGCGGGATGCAGTTACACTACAACCGGCTCGGGGGGGCGGAGGAGTTCGAGTACACCTTCGAGGCGCCGGCAGCCGGGAAATATGCGCTCATCGCACGGGTGGTGACGACCAGCGCCGACCAGCACCTCCTGGTCGCGGCCAACGGCGCCAAGGAGCCGACCGACATCGCCGTGCCTTTCACCGTCGGCATGTGGGATAAGACTCAACCGGTCGAGGTCTCCCTGGTCAAGGGCCGGAATGTCCTTCGCTTCTCGCGCAACGAGCCGGTCAAGGGATTGACCATTAAGGACTTCACGCTGACACCGGTGAAGTAAAGTCCGGCGGCAGGCCCGAAGGGCTCCTTACGGAGATGATCTCCTTCCGCCCGCTGCGGGTCTTGAATTCCATCGGCACGCGGATGTCCAACGTTGCTACTCCGCGAAACGCCACTTCGCCACGAAGCACAAGCTGGCCGTCCGCGCCCGGCACCACGCGGCCAACGGCGCCCTTGGCCGCACCGTCGCCGGCCAGTTCGGCCACCAGCGAGTTCAGGCCGTGCAGCCGCGGCGAATAAGCAGGCTGTCCTGGCCGACGACGACCTCCTGGACCAGCAGCTTGACGATCCGCTCTTTCTCGGCCGGGAAAAGCTCATCCCACAGCGGATCGAGCTTCTGGAGTGCCTCCTGCACGTCGTCCTCGGTCGTCCCCACCGACAAGGGCGTCATCCAGCGCTGGCCGACGGGCGGGTAGGGCTGTGCCCGCCAGATCGATTCGAGTTCCACTACGCGCCCAAGCACAGCAGTTGGCTCGACATGGCCAAGATCGAGTTGGGCATCCTCGGGCGACAGTGCCTCACGCGGCGGATCGACAACATTGACGACCTACGACGAGAGGCCAAGGCTTTGGAGACGGCACGAGATACCGCCGGCTCCAAGGTGGACAGGCAGTTCACTACCGAGGATGCACGGATAAAGCTGAAAAGACTCTATCCATCAATTGTGATGTTATGGAGCAGTAGTGCGGATTGCCCGGACCAGCTCAAACCTCGCCTGTAGGCAAAGAACCTGCTGGATCACTTGATTAACCAACCGGCTCGGTGCAGCTATCGACATCAATACCCGTAATAATCATATTGACTATAATCTATAATCTCCAAGCTCATTATGCCGATACTAGGGGCGTGGCAGATCCAGACCCGTACCCGGACAGGGCGATGTCTCGTGACCCTTGGCAACCGCCCGGGCCGGAAGATCCGCATGGGACCGATGGCCAGTGGAATACACGCGGCAACTTATTCTTGTCCCCATTCTGCACACCATGGCAGATATGGGAACGATGGCCGAAGGCCTTGAGGTAGCCTACGTCGAGCGTTTCGGACGTCGGCACTGGGAGGAGTTTCGCGCCCTGGTCGACGGCTTCTGGCCGATGGTCCGCGCGGACCTCGATGCGCTTAGCCTGGATTACCATCGCGTTGACCTCTATCAGGACGGGCTGCCGGTTTGCGGCCAGGAACTTGAGATCGTCCAGAAGGCAGCCGCGGCTGGCAGCGATAACCACCAGCTCCTGCTGGACTTGCTGGCCAAAGGGGCGGCCATTGTGGGTACTGAAGACCCTAGCCTGCTGCTGGAGGAGTATCGCAGGGTCCAATCCGCACTGAAGCCCAACGATGGCGGGGCCACCGGGTACGCCCCGGCCTCGCGGGGCCGGGATATGCTGAACAGGCGAGACTCCTACATAGGCCAGCGGATAGGGCAGACGCTCTTGCCGCAGCGCACGGGAGTGTTGTTTCTTGGAATGATGCACGACGTGGAATCGCACTTGCCGGAGGACATTATTGTCCACCGGGTGATCCCGCCGATCCTTGCCTCACGAGCCAAGGGCCGGTGACCGGATAAACCGAAAGCCGTCGCGTGCCGCCCCTTGGAGTTTGCGGGGCAGTGGCGACAGGCGTGGAAAGGAAGACCCATGGCCCGTAAAAAGCCATCAACCGCCCCGGTGAAGGATTTGGTGGAGATCGTCCTGAAAGTTGCCGAGGCCGGCGCCAAGGACGTAGGGCGGGGCATCGCCCGCATCGACCCCGTCGAGATGAGCAGGCTCGGGGCACAGGTCGGCGACATTATCGAGATCAAGGGCAAACGCAGCACCATCGCCAAGGTCATGCCCACGTTCCAGCCAGATCGCGGGCAGGCCCTGGTGCAGATCGACGGCCTGGTGAGGCGTAACTGCCAGGCCGGGCTCGATGAAAAGGTGACGTTGTCGAAGGTTTCCGCCAGGCCGGCTGAGAGAATCGTGCTCTCGCCCGCCGAGGAGCTTTCGTCCCTGGCGGCCAATGGCGGCACAAAGTACCTGGGCCGGCTGCTGGAGGGCCTGCCGCTATTGGCGGGCGACACGGTTCGCGCGACTCTATTCGGCGCCCGCTCTCACGACTTCACGGTTGTCAGCGCCTCGCCTTCGGGTCCGGTTCTGGTTCACGCGGCCACGGTCATTACGGTCAAGCAGGAGCACGCGGGTTCCTCAAAGGGCCAGCGGATTGCCTACGAGGACATCGGCGGGCTGTCGCGCGAGATTCGCCGCATCCGCGAAATGGTGGAACTGCCGCTGAAGTACCCGCAGGTCTTTCAGCGCCTGGGCATCGAGGCGCCCAAGGGGGTGCTGCTCTACGGGCCTCCGGGGACGGGCAAGACGCTCATCGCCCGTGCCGTCGCCAACGAGACGGACGCGTATTTCGTGCATATAAGCGGTCCGGAGATCATGGCCAAGTTCTACGGCGAGTCCGAGGGCAAACTCCGCGCGATATTCGAGGACGCCGCGGCCCACGCGCCGGCGATAGTCTTCCTGGACGAGATCGACGCCATCGCGCCCAAGCGTGAGGAGATGGGCGCCGAGAAACAGGTCGAGCGCCGCGTCGTGGCCCAGCTTCTGGCGCTGATGGACGGGCTCAACAACAGGGGGCAGGTGCTGGTCATCGGCGCGACGAACATTCCCGACACGCTGGACCCGGCGCTCCGCCGGCCGGGACGGTTTGACCGGGAGATCGAGATCGGCATTCCGGATGCCAACGGCAGGCTGGAGATCATCCACGTCCACAGCCGGGGCATGCCGCTGGCCAAAGACGTCGACCTTCACCGGATTTCCCAGATCACGCACGGGTTTGTCGGCGCGGACCTTGAAGCGCTATGCCGCGAGGCAGCCATGGCGTGCCTTCGGATGATCTTCCCGAACATCGACTTCGCCATGGAGGACATTCCCTACGAGCAACTGCTGAGCCTCGAGGTATGTATGGACCATTTCCTGGAGGCCCTTCGGGAGGTCCAGCCCTCCGCGATCCGCGAGGTCTTCGTGGAGATCCCCGACGTGGGATGGGACGACGTCGGCGGGCTCGAGGACATCAAGCGGGAGCTCGTCGAGGCAGTCCAATGGCCTCTGCAGCACCCGGAGTTGTTCAAGCTGGCCGCGACCAGGCCGGCAAAGGGCATTCTCCTGACCGGCTCGCCCGGAACCGGCAAGACGCTCCTGGCCAAGGCCCTTGCTCGCGAGAGCAACGTGAACTTCATCTCGGTCAAAGGCCCCGAGCTGCTGAGCCAGTGGATCGGCGCATCTGAAAAGGGCGTCCGCGAGGTCTTCCGCAAGGCCAGGCAGGCCTCACCCTGCATATTGTTCTTCGACGAGATAGACAGCATCGTGCCCGTTCGCGGCGGCGGGGGCGATAGCGGGGTGACGCAGCGGGTCGTCAGCCAGTTCCTAACCGAGATGGACGGTATCGAAGAGCTCAAGGGCGTGATGGTTCTCGGCGCGACCAACAGGCCGGACATTCTCGACCCGGCCATCCTTCGGCCAGGGAGATTCGACCTGCTGCTGAAGTTGGCCAAGCCCGACAAGGCTACTCGCCTGGCTGTCCTGGAGATCCACATGCGAGGCAAGCCTCTGGCCAAGGCAGTCAGCCTTGAGGTTCTGGCGGCCGAGACGGAAGGTTGCAGCGGCGCGGACCTGGCGGGCATCTGCAACAAGGCCGCGCTGATCGCGATCCGTGAGTACCTCCAGAACCATCCCGGAGATAACAAGAACTACGAAGGCTTCGTGATCGGCAAAAAACACGTGGAACAGGCTCGCGCGTTGGTGGAAAACCAGCGGTCCAGCTAGGAAATTCCAAATTTCAAGCACCAAATGACAAACAAGTTCCAAACAGTAAATTCCAAACCACAAACCGCCGAGCGGAGCATCCGCAAATTGCAAACAGGCGTAGACATGATCGAAAGAAGGAACCCCCGACCCTGGCGATCTTGATCGATCGGTCAGTCGCCCATGTGAGGCGAACGCCTGGAATCGCGGCCAACTGCGGCAAACAGTTGGCCGCTTTTTTATTTGTTGTTTTTGCGCAGGAAAAAACGGGCGGTTTCTAAAGTCCGCCCATCAAGGCACCGATAGCTATATCAGCACCAGGGTCGGGAATCAAAAGCCAGACCGTTTGCCCGGTCAGGCAAGGATTCCCGAATGCGGCATTCTGAACACCTCACCGCGAAGCATACCGGCCAGCCGGCGTCTGGGCTGTACTCACCTGCCACTCACTTTCCGACGCTGGTTCCCGGTTTCACCTCTTGCCTTCATGCCCATCATTATCGAGGGCAGTCGAGGATACTTGAGGCCTTGGCGGAAAACACCGAGCGAATTTCGCCCCTTGTTGGGGCGTGAGAGAGGGGGGAGCGTTTCCCCCCGTAGAGTTGGCCACCTTTTTTAGAGGAGAGAATCATGGCCGTGGAAAAAGCAATTGGCAGTTCGAGTCTGGTGGAAGTCATTGACCGCATCCTGGACAAGGGCATCGTGATCGATGCTTGGGCTCGCGTTTCCCTGGTCGGGATCGAGCTTCTGGCGGTCGAGGCTCGCGTCGTGGCCTCCGGCGTCGAGACGTTCCTGAAGTACGCCGAGGCTGTAGGCCTCACCCAGACTGCTGCGTAAGCAGCACCTGACGAACCCTCCACTCTGACGAGTGCGGGTTTTCGGGAAGCGAGATATCCCTGCGGCGGGCGGGCTCCTCAAAGACCCTGGCCCAAGAGGTGGCTTCCGCGGGCATATCTCCCGTTCCCGAACGAGCAACCAGGACGTCCGCAAGGAGCACGACAGTGACACAGACAACCATAGCAGAACAGCGGCAGGGCGCGCAGCGTGGCGCGGTCTATCCAATGCTCGACAGTTATCGCACCTGGATTGACACGCTTGCCGACTACATGAAGCGCGCGGCCGCCCTGCTGGACAAACTTTACTGCGAGCAGGACCTGATCATGGATCAACTCCGAACGCTCTGTGCGAAGTCGCGTTCGCTCCGGCGCAGCGATTTCGACGTGATCTTCCAAAATGTGCTGGCCAATCGCGGCGCCACCCGCGAGTCCATCCTCTCGCTGGTCGACACCTTCAGCCGTGGGCGCCACGGCGTCATTGAGGAAATACGGACCATGTTCAGCGCCGACGTGGACCAGGCCGTCATCGCCTGGCCCGCTCTCAAGAACCGGCTGCTGGGTGGCGACGACGGCGAAACGAGGCAGGTCGTCGCGGCGCTGCGGCAGGTGCACGTCGAGCAGGAGAAGATCTCGGCCGCTTTATCAGGCCTGCTCATGAGGGGCGACAAGCTCAAGATAGACGACCTTAGAACCGTCGCACAGAGGCTCGCCGGCGACAACTCGCGGGATTCCGCGGAGCTGGCGACTCTGTTGGCGGTCTGTGAATCGGCCGGGCGAAATGTCGGGCTGCAATGGCAGCGATTGGCGGGCTGACCCGGGCCCAAACGAGCCCAACGAAATCCAACCAAGCCCTGCATCATGCCAGCGGCGAACAATGAGGAGAACGCAACAATGTCTAATGACGCTTTTGGGAATCTAGGTAACGAGATGCGAGCCATGAAGGCCGGCCGGGCGAACCTGGTCACGGAAATCCGGGACAACCACAGCCGCGTTCGCGGCGCGGCGGAGAAATTGCAGTCCGCCACGTGGCAGACGCTTGACCAGTCGGCCGCCCAGACGCGCCATATGCTGGCGCGGTCGGCCAAGGACGTCAAGGCCGCGGCGCGGCAGACGCTCGACGAGGCGGCCTCGCTGACAAAGGCCATCCGCAAGGATCTCGCGGCCCTCAAGGCCGGGGTCGGGCGAATCATCGCCGACGCCGACGGGTTCCTTGTCAATGCCGGCAAGGAAGGCACTAAGCGCAAGGCCCATACGCGCAAGGTGCTCAAAGAGGCGCTGGCCGAGTCCAAGGGACAGACGCGCCAGGTCCTGACCGAGGCGACCGCAGTGATGCGCCGGCTGTCCGAGGCATCCCGAAAGCGATCCGCCGAGTGGCGTGAGATACTCCGCTCGCTGCACGGCAGCGCTTGGCGGACCTCGGCGACAGCCTCCGCACCGGCATCGGCCGGCAAGGCCCCGGCCGCGAAGAAGCTCGCGCGTCGCAAGACCGCCGGCGCCGGACGACGTGCGAAGTAGCGGACCTGATCCAGTGAGGCAACGAGGCGTGCAAAGAAAACGCCGAAAACGAACAGTTCCGACTCGTGCTTCGCCCTGCGTAGCAGCTTCGCAGAGCAGGGAAGGAACCGTAGCGAGTGGATGGCCTATCGAGGCCGGTCTTATGCCCCGCGGTTCAGAGCCGAAGGGCAATCGGACAGGACAATGGAAATGAGAACCGCAACCGCAAAGGGACAATCAGGCGCAAGCACAAGCGAAAAGCCGGCCGGGGCACGCAAGACCGTCAAGTGCGCCTTTTGCGGCGGGACAGGGAGGGATCCGTATCGGATTCTATCGAGGGTTTCCGATTGCCCGGTCTGCAAAGGCCACAAGATCGTTGAGGTGGAAACGCCCGTTGTTGCCTGCCTGTACTGCAAGGGCACAGGCAGGGGCCGTCACACGCGGCTGACGTGCTCGGCGTGCAGGGGCGCGGGCGCGATCACATTGCCCGGTCCAACAGCCGCGTGCCCCCAGTGCGACGGCAGCGGCAGAGAGCCGGAGGCGGATCTGCCGTGCAGCCGTTGCAAGGGAGCGGGCCTGGTGGCCAAGGAAACCACGCAAGAGAAGGAACAGATCGCGGCCAGGGAAGGTCGCGAAGAATCATAACAGACTAAACATTGAGGCGCTGCCCGCCGGGCAGCCCCTCCTTTGAACCCGTGCTAAGCCCCCCGTAGAGGGGCGCGACGAAAAGGACTCGCACGTGTCAGTGACAACCGGAACAATAGACCCTACGATCGTTGATGGCCTGACCGCACTACCTGATAAGCCGGCCGCTGCCCCCTCGGGGGCTTCGGGCCAATGGCAAATGCTTCAGCCGGCAGGGATACCCCCCGCACCGCCTGAAGCGCAAACAAAGGGTGTCAGGACGTCGAACGATCTTTGGATGGGGGCTCTTTTGCAGAACAGGCTTCCCCGCTCCTCGTCTCTGACGCGGAGCGGGGGCCTGCGCCCTGCCTGTATTCCGCCAAACCTGGGGAAAGAAACACCAAGCGAATCATCTACTGGGGGCAACAATCGTCAGCCGAGCCATCGCGCCGCGGGCCACCACGTGCCAAAAGCGGTAGAAGCCAAACGTCCGTGTCCCTCCCACGGGCTTACCACCACGCCGACGGCACATAACACACCCCAGGCGCCCACGCGAACCGGCCGGCTGGTTGTGAAGACGCCAAGAGCCCTCGCCTGCCTCTCCCTCCAGGCAAGCGAGGGCTTGCGGCCCCGCTCGTTCGTGCATCGCGAGAACCTCCGCGCAGTCCCGGCGAACCGGGACGCGGTCCGCTCAACAAGGAATCAAGGAGCCGATTAACCCATGACAACCATACCAAACAATGGCAAACGAGCCTCCATCCGGGACATGCGGACGGCGGTAACGTCGCGAATCCGTTCCAAGCCGACCGTCGAGGGACAGTGTTATCTGGAGCTCTACGTTCTCCAGCGCGACCGCTTCCGTTGGATGCGGCTGATGGACCGGGCCGAGAAGGCCATCGCGTGCATCGACGTCGAACTTCGCAAGCTCGGCTTCAGCCCGAAACGTGGTCGCGGCCAGGCCGCCATGGCCCCGCGCGGCAAGACCATCAACCTTGGCGCGCCGGCAAGATCAAGGCGCTCCGCGTAAACGGAGGCACAGCATGACGTGGGACTGGAAGAAAGCTATGAACGTCGCAGACGACTCGCAGGCCGCGACCCTGACCGGCGGCGAGGCAGCAAGACGCGGAGGCCGGCAAGGCGCTGGCCCGGCAGGTCGTTCGGCGGCCATCGCATGGCGGCAGGCGGGCTTGGGCGGCCTTTCCCAAGCCGGGGGGGGCGTCAAACTGGTGCAAGAGAGCGATCACAAGTGCGTTTTCTGTCACGGCCGGGGACTTCTGGCCGCGGCGAGCATATGCCCGGTCTGCAACTCAACCGGCAAGGTTCACGTCGAGGCCCCGGCGGTACGATGCGCGTTTTGCGGCGGCAAGGGGCAGATGCCGCCTCGCAGCAACCTGACCTGCTGGGTCTGCAAGGGCAAGGGGCTCGTGGCGGTGGACCCGCCGGTCAAGACCTGCCCGGACTGCCGCGGCAAGGGCAAGAAACCGTGCGAGTCGCTCTACTGCCCGCGGTGCAAGGGCACGGGCGTCGTGGCGTTCATGGACGTACGTTGATCGCGGCCCGAGACCGCGGCATAAACAAGAAGACTGGTTCTCGCGTCGGCCCCTATAGGCCGCAACGGAAAAACAGAAAAGGGACAACACCGTGAGTCTAAACGACAGCATCACTCCCATCGAGATCGCCAAGGATCAGCCCAGCTTTGTCAGAACTCCGCTGGTCGACGACGTCATCAACCGTTGCCTGGCCTACATGGGCGCGGGCTTTCCGGTTCACCTCGTTGGCCCGGCCGGGACCGGCAAGACGTGCCTGGCCCTTTACGTGGCCGCCCAGATCGGCAGGCCCGTGGTCATCGTTCACGGCGACGACGAACTGGGCACAAGCGCCCTGGTCGGCGGCAACTATGGCATGAGGCACAAGAAGATCGTGGACAATTTCGTCCACTCGGTCAGAAAGCTCGACCATACCGTGGAATCCACCTGGGTGGACAACCGCGTGACCGTCGCGTGCAAGCACGGCTTCACGCTGGTCTACGACGAGTTCACCCGCAGCAGGGCCGAGGCCAACAACGCGCTGCTTTCCGTGCTGGAGGAGGGCATTCTGGACATGCCGGCGGGGCGGGGGCAGGAATCGTTCATCCGCGTTCATCCGGACTTCCGCGCCATCTTCACGAGCAACCCCACAGAGTACGCCGGCGTACACAAGGCCGCCGATGCCCTGCAGGACCGCATGATAACCATTCACCTGGCCCTGCCCGACCGCGAGACGGAGATAGCGATAACCATCTCCAAGAGTGGACTTGACCGCAAGGCGGCCACGCGGGTGGTGGACATCGTCCGCGGCTATCGCCAGGTGCGCCAGGCGGGCAAGGACACCCGCGATGTCTGCCCGACCGTCCGCGCGTCGGTGATGATCGCCACGATCCTCAAGGCATACGGCGCCAAGCCGCAACTCAAGGATGACAGCTTCGTCAAGCTCTGCCACGACGTGCTCGGCTCGTCCCGCTGGGAAGGCCTGGCCGACACGACCGTCCGTGCCAGCGTCGACAACCTGATCCGCAAGTTCGCCGCCTGAGCGCGCGCGTTATGGAGAATACAATGTCAACAAGACGCGAATACCTCTACGGCGTCATTCCGGCCCGTCATGCCAAGGACTTCGGCCCGATCGGCTTGGGTGGGCAGCCCGTAAGAACGATCTGCGACGGCGAGTTTGGCATACTCGCCAGCACTTGTGAGCCGATCGACTTCCAGACGGCCTTGCCGGAAAAGACGCTTCATTGCCTCGCCCAGCACCAGCGAGTGCTGGAGCAGGTGATGGCCAATGCGCCGGTGGTCCCGCTGAAGTTCGGCACCTATGCCGACAACGGGGAGCAGATCTCCAGGATCATCGACTCCGGGCGAAAACAGTTTGCCGACGCCCTGGCCGCCTACGGCGACAAGGTGGAGTTCGACATCGCGGCCTTCTGGTCCGACGTGCAGGGCGTCCTTGCCGACATCGCGGACGACGAAAGAGTCGTCGCTATGAAAGACACCATCACCGCGGAACAGGCCCCGACGTTTGAGCAGCGAGTGTCATTTGGCCGGCTCGTCAAGCAGTTGCTCGACGAGCGGCGAGGCCAGGCCGCGTGCGAACTTCTCAACGCGATCCAGACAATCTGGCCCAACGTCGTCGTCAACCCGACGCGGGACGACGCGATGGTCCTTAACGCCGCCGTTTTGATCGGCCGGGATGAGCAATCGCTGTTCGATAAGGTCATATCGGACCTCAACGGCCGGTGCGATGAGAGGTTCAACTTCCGCTGCGTCGGCCCGCTGCCGCCGTACAGCTTCGCAACCGCCAACATCCGCACGATAGACGCCGCCGCGCTCGATACCGCCCGCCAGTCACTGGAATTGGGCGAATCCGCCAGCCTGGCCGAGATCAAGACCGCGTACCGCCGGCTGCTTCAGGAGAACCACCCGGATCGAAGCGCCGCCCCCGGCGCCGCCGACCGTATGCGGGAAATCGCCGGTGCGTACGAACTGTTGGAGGAGTTCGCCGTCAACTACAGGCATGCCTTCGGCAGCGTGCTGGATGGCCCGATCATCGTCAAGGTCCGGTCCCTCAACGATCTGCGAAGCCCAGGCTCATTGGCGCAGGCGGCCCGGCCGCAGCAGCGGCGCGACATGGCAACAGTCCAGGCGGCTTGACAGAATGTCGGAAAGAGTTATGAACATGACGACGACTTTACAGAGCTACGAACAGGCCGACTCCGCCGCCTTGGCCGCTACCGATACGGGCCAACCGCAGGCTGCCCGGCTTTACACCTACTGCATTATCGACGCGGTTGACGGCCCCGACGGGCCGCAAGCCGAGGCGGAAAGCTTCGGCGAAACAGGCGTCGGCGGCGCGGAGGTCTTCACGATCCGCCACAACGGCATTGCGGCGGTTGTCAGCGCCACGGCCGAGGAAAAGCTGGAAATCACGCGGCAAAACGCGGTGGCCCATCAACGGGTTATGGAAGCCGCCATGCGGCAGGGGCACACCGTTCTTCCGGTGAGGTTTAACACGATCGCCGACGACGTGGCCGACAAGCCGGCCCGCCAGCGCGTCATAAACCACGTGCTGATCGGCAGGAGGCAGGAGATTCTCGGCCTGCTGTCGAAGATGGGCCCGCTGGTGGAACTCGGCGTCAAGGCCCTGTGGACGGACATCGAGGCGGTGTTCAAGGCTATCGTCACCTGCAACCCGGAGATCCAGTCGCTTCGAAACAAGGTTTTGGGCGGTGGTGGCGGCGCTGTGGGCGCCACACGCGCGGGCAAGGGCATTGTCTCCGGCATGGCCAGGCTGGGCGAAATGGTCAAGGATGCCCTGGAAGCCGAGAAGAACAAGACCCAGGCTGCCCTGCTCGACCGCCTGACGCCGCTGACGGTTGACTATCGCGCCAACAAGACATTCGGCGACCCGATGTTCGCCAACCTGGCCCTTCTGGTGGATAAGACCCGCCAGGACGAGGTGCAGGCTGCGCTCTCGGACTTCGAGGCCGGGCTGGGCGGCAGGGCCAAACTTCGCTGCGTAGGCCCGCTGCCGGCGTGCAACTTCCTGGAACTCGTAATCACCTGGGACGATTGAAATGGCATTCATACTGGATGACATCCTCCTGGCTCCGTGCAAGGCCATCACCTGGATCGGCCGGACGCTCTACGACCAGGCCGAGGCGCAGTTGACCGACGAGTCGGTCATTCGCGAGAGGCTGATGGACCTTCAGAACCAACTGGACCTCGAACAGATAGACGAGCAGCAGTTTATCGAGCAGGAAGGCGCCCTGATGCGCCGGCTCGACGCGATCCACAAGTACAAGGAAAACCGCGACAAGGCGTGATACGCCTTCCCGCATGAAAGGAATCTACCATGGCGACGGCATTGATGGACGTGGTCAAGACCGCAAGGCAGCGGCTCGGCGAGCTTACCGGTTTACCGATCGGCAGCACGGTCTCGGTCCGCAGAGGCGAGTGCGGCTGGTGCGTGCAGGTGGAGGTGGTGGAGAAGAAATCCATCCCCGATTCCCAGGACATTCTCGCCACCTACGAGCTTCAGGTCGATCAGGACGGCGAGGTTCTCGACATGTTGCGCAGCGGCATGCGAAAGCGATCGGACGTGATGGTGTCCAGCGGCGTCGAGTAAGGGAGCGCACGATGGGCAAAAACCAACCGGTTCAACATTCAGTGGATGCCCCTTCGCTGGCCGACGTGATCGACCGCGTGCTTGACAAGGGCTTGGTCATCAACGCCGACATATCGGTGTCGCTGGCCGGGATAGAACTGCTGGGTATACGTATCCGCGCGGTCATCGCCTCGCTGGAGACGGCCGCCAAGTACGGCCTGTCTTTGCCGGCTGGTTCGAACCTGGACACCGACGCCTGGAAGCAGGCCGTCGTGGTCAAGTCCGACTGCCCGGAATGCGGCAAGCGGTCGGCCCAGGATGAGCTGCTGACTGACGGCTGCCCGTGGTGCGGCTGGATTTCAGCCAGGGCCAGAAGGGCCGTCGCGGCGTCGTAGCCGCGCGTGGAAGAAGGAAGATCGATCAATGAGCAAGCCAGAAGCAGACACGACCGACAGGCGAAAGACCGGCACGCCCGGCAGGCGAAAGACCGACAAGGCCGGCACGCGGGCGGGCAAGGAAGTGCTCGACGAGCAGGTCAAGGCCGCGGGACTGGCCGAGGGGCTGTTGGGCACTCTGGGCAAGATGGTGCCGGGGCTGGGCCGGTTGGTCGAGACCGCGTCGCGAATTCCGGAGTTCCAGGACCGACTCGCGTCCATCGACGATGAGATCAAACGCAAGTTCAAGGATCAGCCGATGCGCCAGGCCTCGGCGGGGATTTCGGGCCCCGCCGGTCGGCGGCATATGGGCATCCCGCCGGCAGTCCGCCGGGGCGGCTCCGGCAGCTCCGCATCCACCTCTTCAAGCAAGGCAGGATCGACAACCCCGCGAGGCAAGCGTCCTGGCCCGCGCCCGCCGAAGGTCCACATCAGCCCCGAAACCCCGGCCGAACTCGCCGTGGACGTCTTCGACGAGGGCCGCGAGGTCCTCGTGCTGGCCGAGGCGCCGGGACTGACTCGCCGGGACATCCACGTCAGCCTCGAAGGCCGGACGCTGGTCCTGTCCGTCGAGGCCGGGCGCCGAAAAGGCACTCAGCGGATAGATCTGCCATGCGACGTTACGGGCAGGCCGAAGGTGTCCCTCTCCAACGGCATCCTGCACATACTTGTGAGAAAGGCCCACAAGGCATGATCAAGATCGACGAAGACAACCTGAAAAACGGCGTTCTCGGGCTGGTCCTGGCCGTGGTGGAGATCCTTCGCGACGCGCTGGGCAACCAGGCTATGAGGCGGATCGACTCCGGCACACTGACCGACGACGAGGTCGAACGCCTCGGCGCCGCCCTGGCTGATCTGGACCAGGCTATCGAGGGCATCAAGCGCGAGCAGGGGCTTGACCAGGCCGTCCAATCCGTCCGCGACGGCCTCGATGACGTCGTAAACGACGTGGTCCAGCGCGCCATCGACCCGCGCACATGGCACGAGGATATTGCCTCAGCCGCCGGGCTGCAAACAGTTGGAGCCGGGCGATGACCGCAACCCATGTTGACGCCGACGAAAACACCGGTGCCGTCGCCGCCGATGCCCTGTACGTCTACTGCGTGGCCCGCGGGGACGCAAACTGCCTGCTGGGTCCGATCGGGCTCGATGCCCATATGGTCTATACCCTCACCAGCGGGCCCATCCGCGCGGTGGTCCACAATTGCCCGGCCCGGCCTTACGAGTCCCAGGACCCGCAAGTCCTGCAGAAATGGATAATCGCCCATCAGGAAGTGGTGCAGGCGGCAGCCAGCGCGTTCGGCGCGGTCCTGCCAATGTCTTTCGACATGATCGTCCGCCGCGCCACAACCGGCTCAGCCGGCGATGCTCTCATAGCCTGGCTGGATGAAAAGCGAGACCGTTTCAGCCGGCTGCTGGAGCGGGTCGAGGGCAAGGCCGAGTACGGGGTGCAGATCTTCTGCGATCGCCGGCAGATGGCGGCCTCGATGGTCGAGGACAACCAAGCGCTTGGCGACATGCGAGACGAGGCCTCGGCCAAGCCCCGGGGCCTGGCCCATGTCATTCAGCAAAAGCTCGCCAAGGCCGTCCGCCAGGGCGTGGAGAAGCGGGCCGACACGCTGGCGCAGGACTTCTACACCCGCCTGCGCCGCTGCGTCGACGACGTGCGCGTCGAGAAACTCAGGAAAGACGATTCCGGCATGCAGATGCTCCTGAACCTATCGTGCCTCATGCCGGACGGCGCCAAGGAGCTTGGCCTGGAACTTGACGCGATCCAGGACACCCCCGGCGTCAGCGTGCGATTCACAGGCCCCTGGCCACCGTACAGCTTCGTCGGCGCGTGAGACCAATACATGGAACCGCAATTGCCAAAAAGCTATCGCCGAGCCACACTCGTGGACCTGCTGGACAGGGTCCTGGATCGCGGACTGTTCCTGCGAGCCGACCTCGTCATCTCGCTGGCGGGCATTCCCCTGATCGGGGCCCAGCTCAGCCTCGCCGTCGCCGGCACAGAGACCATGCTCAAGTACGGCATGCTGGCTGATTGGGACCAGTCCATCCGGGCCGTCGAGACCGCCCATCGCGAGCTGCTGCGAAGCGGCGCTCCGCCTGGCGACTACCAAAGCGATACGCCGTGCAAGACAGCCTAACCAACACCCAAGGAACCGTCAGAATGGGACCGATCATCGGCATTGACCTGGGCACGACAAATTCGGTGGCTGCCTTCATGAAGGATGGCCAGCCCGTCGTTATCCCGAACATGGAAGGCGAGGCGCTCACTCCGTCGGTGGTGGCCTTCGCGCACGACGACCGCCGGTGGGTGGGCCAAATCGCAAAGGCCCAGGCAGTCGCCAATCCGCTGCGGACGTTCTTCTCCGTCAAACGCCAAATGGGCCTGTCGCAGGCCCAGGCCGGCTGCGGCTTGGGCCACGCCAATGACGCGAGCGCCGGCGGAAGCGACACAATCGTCGCCTCCATCAAGCGACGGATGGGCTCGGACTACGTCGTCACGATCGACGGCCGAAACTACACGCCCGTGGACATCTCCGCGATGATCCTCGAGAAAATCAAGGCCGACGCCGAGGCCTACCTTGGCGAGCCGATCAGCCGGGCCGTAGTGACGGTCCCGGCGTACTTCAATGACAGCCAGCGGCGTTCGACTCACGACGCGGCCGCTATCGCCGGCCTGGAGGTCGTCCGCCTTGTCAACGAGCCGACCGCCGCCGCCCTGGCGTACGGCCTGGACATGGAACAGGCCCACACGATCCTCGTATGGGACCTTGGCGGCGGGACGTTCGACGTGTCCGTCCTGGAACTCGGCGACGGCGTTTTCCAGGTCAAGGCCGTCAGCGGCGACACGCACCTTGGCGGCGACGACTACGATCAGCGGCTCGTGGATATACTGACTGACCAGTTCCGCCGGCAGTGGCAGGTTGACCTGGCCGCCAGCCCGGCCTCCCTTCGCCTGGCCCGCAAACTGGCGGAAGAGGCCAAGATCAGACTCTCGACCGACACCGAGACCAGCGTGGTTCTGCCGCGTTCCTTCGCCAACGGCAACCGATGCGAGGTAACCATAACCAGAGACGCATTCGAGCAGGCAACACGCGACCTGATGGACAAGATGGCCGTCGCCGCACAAAACGCACTGACCGACGCACGCATGGATGCCTGCGACCTCGACAGGGTCGTCCTGGTCGGTGGGATGACACGCATGCCGGCTGTCCGGCGGCTTGTCAGGGAAATAACGGGCATCGAACCTTATGGGCATGTCGACCCGGACAAGGTCGTCGCGCTGGGCGCCGCAATACAGGCCGGCGTCCTGGCCGGGCAGGTCCGCAAGGTTACGCTCGTGGACGTCACCCCGCTGTCGCTGGGGATAGAGACCCAGGGCGGGCTCTTCGCGCGGGTGATAGCAAGAAACACCTCCGTGCCCACTCGCGACAGCAAGCTCTTTACCAACGCCCGCGACGCCCAGACCGCCATGCGGGTCCGCGTGCTGCAAGGCGAGAGAGACCTTGCGGCCGACAACATGCCGCTGGGCGAGTTCGAACTTTCGGGCATCACGGCCCAGCCTCGCGGCGAGGCCAAGGTCGAAGTCGTCTTCGACATCGACGCCAATGGCATAATCCACGTCTCAGCCACCGACCTCCAGACTGACGCGTCCAGCCGCATCCGCGTAAGTGCCGCGGCCAGGCCCAGCGAGCAGGACGTCCAGAGGATGCTCTCCGAGGGCCGGGCGAGGATGGAATCCGACCATCGAAAGCGCGAGGAGATCGTCTCGGCCATCAAGGCTGAGAACATCATCCGCGCCTCCAGGGTGCTGCTAAACGAGGCTCGCGGCCTGGCGGACTGTGAACAGGTCGCCTTGGCGGCCCGGGCCGTCGAGGACGGCGCCGAGGCCGTGGAAATGGCGCTGTCCGGCGGCGAGCACGACCTGATCGCCTCGGCCGGCGAAGCGATGGAGTCGCTGCTTAAGAGGCTCGGCGATGCAATCAGGGCCGCGCCCAAGGCTGGATGCAGGTTCATCGCAGAGTCAGCGGAACTCGCGGGACAGAGGGTAGGCTAGTACCTCCTATCGGCGCGCCTGACGCTGTCTGTGTTGAAGAATGACGCTAAACGAATGTGACCTGGGCTATGCAAGCCCGCAACATGAGGAACACGACATGGCCAAGAAAGACTCAAAGCACGGCGGCGAGAACGTTCAGACGTCCGGCGGGTTCGCCCTCAAGGGGTTGCTGGACGGTGTGCAGGGACTTATCGACATGGCGACGAAGCTCAAGGACGCGGGGGGTGAGATCAACCAGAGCGGCGAGTTCACCGTTCCGGGCCTCGGCGATAAGGGCAAGGGCGTATTCGGATTCTCCATCCGAACCCTTGCCGGCAGCGACAGCCAGGGCGTCTCGGTGAGGCCCTTTGGCAATATTCACAAGTCGGCCGAGGGAATGACCGTCGCGGAAGACCGCGAGCCGGTGGTCGATGTCTTCGAGGAAGGCGACCATATCCGCGTCATCGCCGAGTTGCCCGGCGTCAGTGAGACAGACATCAAGCACGAGCTGAAAGGCGACGTGCTTGTCATCACGGCCTGCGGCAAACGCCGATACCACGCCGAGGTGCTCCTTCCCTGCCGGGCCAAACCCGGCGGGATCGAATCGACCTACAAGAACGGCATCCTGGAAATGAAGCTCCACAAGGCCTGATTTTCCGCCGGGGACGCCCAGTTCACGCTTGCGGCCCGCGGGGCCATGCTGGTCAGTTCGTCGATGCGGAAGGGCAAGATCGAGTTCGTGCAGGTCCGCTCGCAGGCCGGCAGCCAGTGCCGCCTGTACAATCCCTGGCCCGCCGTACGAACGCAGCATTCATTCCCTCTCCCCAAAAAAAGGACCCGGTCTTAGTTCCCTTTTCGGGAAGCCGGGTCCTCAAGGGCTGTTCCCCGTGAGGGGAAGATTCAGCAGCCTTGCCTCACCACTATCGGCATATCATGATTCCCGGCTTGAATGGTTTTCACATTTTCAACATGTGCTCGACCAACGCGGGGATGTCATCGCGCCGCTGCCGCAGCGGCTCGATGTGGAGGCGGACGACGTTCAGCCGGTAATACAAGTCGCGGCGGAACGCACCTTGCTGGACTGCCTGAGCCAGATCCTTGTTCGTCGCGGCAATGACGCGAACATCGATGCACTCGGGCTCCGTGCCGCCCACGGGAATAACCATCCGCTCCTCGAGTACGCGGAGCAGCTTGCTTTGCAGCGACTCGCTCATGTCGCCGACTTCGTCCAGGAGGATCGTCCCCCCGCTGGCGGCGCGCAGAAAGCCCACGGTCGCCTCCTTGGCGCCGGTAAACGCGCCGGCCTTGTGGCCGAACAACTCGCTTTCAAGCAGGGACTCGTGAATGGCTGCGCAGTTGACGCCGACAAACGGGCCGTTGCGCCGCGGGCTGCACTGATGAATGATGCGGGCAATCAACTCCTTGCCGGTGCCGGACTCACCATCGAGCAAGACGTTGATGTCGTAATCGGCCAGGCGGTGTATTTGATTCCGCAACGCGCTGACGCACAGCGACAGTCCAATCAACTCCCCGGCCGGCTCTCGATGAGGCGCTGACGTAACCATGGCCATCTCCTTCGCTGCCTGTCACTACCGCAACGGCGACAAATCGGCGGGAAACTTGGCCGGAGAGGCCTAAGGCAGGACCGAGTGAGCGAGAACGATTCTTGCCTTTCGACTAGCAACAGAACCCGCCGCTTCTAAAAGCGGGTGTCGAAGCGCTCCATTATGTCCTCCTCATTTCCCCTCCATCATGGGGTCGCAACGCCGGGCACGCTTGGCATTGCCATAGCCAGTTATCCAGAAACATCTTATAGTGGATAAAAATACATCAATTTTACTTCTTGTGCGCCACCCACCCATGCTATAGGCGATTCGCCGGCCGGTTCCCACCTGCACGCACAAGATCCCGACTGAGTTACTCGCCCCTGTGAGACCCGTCGGGCAAGCACCTCCGGCACATGGAGTACTCGCGGGATGTGTAGCGCATCGGCGAGTTGTAAGGGCAGACGCGGTTGCACTATTGGTCACGCGTCCGCAGTCATGCACGAACCGCCAGCCAACGGGAGTCAAGGCGTCGGGTCATGAGCGGCGCCTGTTGCCGTCGGCAGGGCCCTATGCGGCCGCTCTGTCATCGGCAAGCAGTGATATCCACTCTTCGCTGCCGTAGGCAATCCACGCATCGTCGCGCACGACCCACTTCCCGTCCTTGTCGACCAGGTGTTTGTAGCGGTCCGCGGACTCCGAATCATTGACCAGGGTCTCCCGCGTTCCTCCGCCGCCCTACTCGACACGGCCGCGCATTGCACAATCAAACGGCGGCGTCAATGGTCTGTCAGTCGAGATCCTAAATTGGGACAATCTCGACTTGATGGGACTGCATAATCAGCGTTTTCCTGATGGAATCAAACAACTCCGGCATCCTGCCCATCCGCTCCTTGAAGACCGCCTGACGCTTGGCTTCGACCGTCTCATGCGTGATTTCCATGAACTCAGGAACTCCTCCCGCGAGCATGACACCGCGAAAAATCTTGTCATGGAAATAGCTGTTCTTGGCGCGGATCGCGGCCCATACCGCCTTTACCTGGTCCGCGATCGGGCCGATGGTCAGAACCGCTGGGGCCAGATTGACACCCGCAGCAAACTCGGCCGCGGAGTATTCGGCAACTTTCACCCCCCCAAGACGGACTTCATACCTGCCCTCCTTGAGGCCTGTCACCTTCATTCGGTAATCGTTCATTTCTTCAAGGATAGGAACCCACTTCAAGATGCTCTTTGCCCCCTCGGGGAAGAACGGCAGGGCTTTGTCCTTCTGCCTGAACTCGATCTTGCCATCGGCATTGACCGTCAACCCTTCGACCGCGCAGTTCAGGTTTTGGGCGACTTTACGGGATGCCGCGTCTATCTCGACCGATGCCACGAGGGCTGGAAAGTTCATGCCTTTCAGAATCGTCGCGGCCATGAGGGTCTGGCCAGGAGGACCGGGATGGACCTGATCGCCGCCGCCGACCCGGTTCTTGGGATTCTCGGGGCGGGCCTTGTCAATCACCGCAATGTAGGGGTGAAACTGGTCGATGAACAGGGCGTTGCCGTTGGCCGCAGCCGTTTGTTTCACGCCTTCGGAAAACTTCTCGAGATTCCGATTGCCCGCCGTCGCCATCGCCATCTTGTCTTCGGGGTTCTCACACGCTTGGGGGCTACACCAGGCGACGCGGATGTTGGCGCCCTTGGCCTGGTCGGCTATCCCCTGCAAGCAGGTCATGAAGTGCTTATAGTCGCCCCCGGCATCGTTCATCCCGAAATTGACGGTTATTGCCGTCGGAGCGTATGGCAGCACATCGCGTTTGAATCGGTTGTTGCCGCCGGGCGCTCCGTCTCCACCAATCCCAACATTAAGAAACTTCATGTCCCATGCGGGGAACCGGGTGAGCGACCAGGCCTCCACATAGCTGCTGTGCATGTGCTGCTCGGTGATGCTGTCGCCCATCATCACGACCGTGTCGCCATCCTTGAAGAAGAAATCCGCCGCGGTGCTTGGAAGTGCGGCGAACAGGAGGCTCAGTGCGGTGACGGCGCATTTCAAACAGTTTATCCAAGTCAGCATGTTCTTCTCCGTGTTTCTTGCGGGGTTGGTAGACAGGGCTACAAGCCAATGAAGTCTATCTCCGCCCTGTTCATTTGCAGTACTTGATCGCCACGTTATCGATCATGTCCATGCCATCTCCCTCGCCGAGAGTGAAGGCGATGGTATGGATACCAGCGGTGACCGGGAACACTGGTGAGGTATAGCTGGCCCATGTCTCGGCGATCTGTGACGGCTCAAGAGCGAACACGGGCACATTATCTATGGTGACTCTCAGGGGTGCGGCGGTTTTCTCATAACCATTGCGCTTCACCGCGTCAAAACTGACCTTATATGTCCCCTTGTCGAACGTGATCGACTGGGAGACGCCGTTTCCGGGACCACGCATGAAAACACAATGACGCGAGCCATCCGGAGGAGGCGGAGCGCCGCCGGATCCGATGAGGTCCCTGATGCCGAGCTCACCCTGACGTTTCGTGAAAGTCCACGTGGCGCCGCTTGGGTTGGATTCCATGGAATTGTCATATTCGCCCGTGGTATTGAACTTCTCGAAGCCTGGGTTGGTGATGACCACCGCACCAAGTGTTCGTGTGACCTTCACCAGGTAACGCCGGGTTGAGCCATCCGGCGCGCTGATGGTGTAGGTCTGCGGCCGGGTGAAGTCATTGATGGAGCCGGATGCGGGCTTGCCCTTGACCTGCGGCGAACCCGTGTTGTAGGTCGGCGCGAGTTTCGTCAGATCCGTGGCCAGCGGCACGGTCACGCGGATCTCGTCGTCGGAAATCGCGGCTTCCGGCGCTCCAGGAATAACGAAGTCGAGGATGGTCGCGATCGGACCTCCTTTGAGTTCGGCCACGATCACGGTGGGGTAATCTTTGGATGACACGAAGGTGGATTGCGGCACGGTCAGGGTGTGGATGCCCGTGTCCGCGACCGTGATTTTCAATGCTTGCTTCTTTGTGTCCGCCGCAAAACAAGCGCGCGTAATCCTGGTGGTTATTCCGGACAAGGTAACCTTGGGGTCGGCGGGAAGCTTTCTGATGGAGACATAAAGCAGATTTCCTTCTCGCGTCATACCGCCCCAGGGATAGCGGTTAGGGAATGGCAGAAACATCGCGGCTCTCTTGGCGTCCACATACCTGGCAAGGTCCCGCATGGAGATTACGTTGCAGCGGTTGTCTTTCAAGTACTTCATCATCTGCTTGAATGTCGCCGGATCGAGGCTCACCGCCTTATGTTCTCCTTCCGGAACGCCGTGGAAGGTGAGCACCACTATTTTGCCGCCGGCGGCCTGCTGCACGTAGCTGATGAAGGCGTCCACACTGACGTTGTTCTGAATGCCCCAGGAGGGCACGTTCAACGGATGATCCACCGTCGGACGGTAAGGGCGGTTGCCCCCCGCCCTTCCGAATGTGTATTTATTGGCGATCAGCGCCGGATATTCATGCTTGTACACCGCATAGACCGGCCAGCATAACGTCGTCGGCTTGGGAACGTTGTTTGAGGAAAACTCGGCTTCCATGTTCAGCCAGTTGTCGATGGACGCTCCGCCGTGGCCCTTGGTGTGGTTGCCCACATCAAATCCATCCTTGGACAGGGCTTGGATCTGTGCC
The DNA here is from genome assembly GCA_964605095.1 of uncultured Planctomycetaceae bacterium. Taxonomy (GTDB): domain Bacteria; phylum Planctomycetota; class Phycisphaerae; order SM23-33; family SM23-33; genus JAUWQU01. The sequence continues at coordinate 22,017 of CAZSBS010000019.1, forward strand.
CAGGTCATGTACCAGTCTTTCCGCGTGTTGAAACTGTCGAAGTCGCAGATGTAGAACGAGGCGCCGAAACCCAATGGCTTGAGGATTGGAGCGACAGTGGTGGCGTGACTGGCGACGCCGTCGTCGAAGGTCAGGACCACGGTCTTATCGGGAATCGGCTGGATCACGATGCCATAGGGATCCGGCAAGGCCGGTGGCAGGGCCAAGACGATGGTAGGCAGCACAAAAACGGCAAGAATGGCAACTGTCATCTTCGGCATCATTGTGTGTTCTCCGCGTGATGAATCATTGGCAATGCGATCGCACTAACAGACAGGCCAGTATTCGTCTATTGTCCCAGGCGCGTTTCTCCGTCTGGGTCACTGCTTATCGCCGACTGTCTTGTCTTTCCCGACTTCCGCGCGGAACAACAGGGCCGGCAAGCCCTCCTTGTTCGTCAAGTTGGGCTGTGCCAGATCTGCCCATGCAAACCGCACGGCCGTCGGATTGGCGACCTTGTCGCTGCTGACCACCACCGTGGCGCCGTCAATCTTTGCCGCGGCCTCCACGAATTTGCCGTCGGGGCCGGCAATCTCAAAGTAGTCAGGCGCTTTGTTGTCACGCGTCACCAGGCCGCCACCCACATGATCGAAACTTACGCGGATCTGCCTGCCCTCAACCTTGGTGGATTTATACTTGGGACCGCAATAGACGATATTCTTGCGGCCGTAATCTTTCGCCAGCGCCCAGAGCGCCAGACGTCTGCCTATCTCCTGCTTGTTCCGCGGATGTCCGCCGCCGTAATTGTCGCTGGGATCGCAGGTGTCCGTCGATGCCGCCATGCCGGTGTTGGGAATGGACATTGAGGCTATCTGGGCTTCCAGGAGGAACGGCAGCCTGCCATCGTATCTGTTTGGCGTGATCTGAACGCTATAGAAGGGGAAGTCGCCCTGTTGCCACACCTTCCGCCACCCGCCGACCAGTGCCTTCATCTTGTCAAAGTAACGCATCCCATCCCCGCAGTTGGATTCTCCCTGATACCAGAGAACGCCCCGGATGGCGAAGGGGATGATCGGATATATCATGCCGTTGTAGAGGACCGGGCCGCCCTCGGCCGGGAGCGGACTTGCCATTACCAGACCGGGCGGCAGAGGTCGACCCTTCGCCAGCGCGGCCCGCGCCGCGGGTATGGCGGCTTCCAGGGCGTCCAGGTTTTCGATGAGTTTCTTGCGAGCGGAACTGGCGGCCGCCGCAATGCCGGCAATTGATCCCCGCAAGGCGGGTACGTCGGCCAATCCTTCGGGCGCGGTCCACACCTCAATCTGCGTGGCCCCCTGGGATGCGGCGATCATTCCAACCGGCACGTTCAGGGCCTTGTGAATATCCCGGCCGAAGAAATATGCCACGGCGGAGAAATTGGCCACGGCAGGATTGGCGGGAGAGCACACGAACCAGCGGGCCTTGACATCATTCAGAGGCAGGCCCGCCGGCGTGCGGGGAACCAGTAACATGCGTATCCGGGGATAATCGGCATTCTTGATTTCCTGCTGAGCATTCCGGGCCCACTTCAACTCGAATTCCATGTTGGACTGCCCGGAGCAGACCCAGACCTCCCCAACCAGAATGTTGCTGATCTTAACTGTATTCTTTCCTGTCACTGTCAGCGTGTGCGGACCACCCGCACCCATTGCCGGCAGCTCGACTTTCCACTCGCCATCCGCGCCGGCTGTCGTTTCAGCCGCCTTTCCTGAAAGGAGGACTCTGACTTTTTCCCCCGGGCTGGCCCAGCCCCAGACCTTGATCGCCTTGTCGCGCTGCAACACCATGTTATCACTGAAAACGTTGGGTAGCCGCACGTCTGCAAAAACGGAAGCACACAGTGACAGCAGCATTGCCGGATAGATCAGATGCTTTTTCATCATTGGCGCCTGCCTTGGAGGATTTGTAGTGTGGTTTGGGTTCATTCTTTCACAAACACGTGTCAATGGTCAAAAGCTATCACCGGGCGATGAGAACCCCTGTTCCCTTGATGAAAGCGGGCGAGTTCGCCGCGCTATACGTCCCGGCCGGCTGCTGCTTGCCGTCCAGACTGAGCTTGCCGACCCGCATTTGCCCTTTGAAGTTCAACTCCAGCGCCGCGCCGGCGCCGATGGCCACATCCGTGTCCTGGCCAAGGCTCCGCTCATTCGCAAGCGACAGAGTGCCCTTGGTCACGGTCGTCGGCCCGGTGTAGCTGTTGACGCCGGAAAGCACCCACGTGCCGCTGCCGGATTTGGTGACGGCCGTAGTCGCTTTGCCTGCGCGATCGTACGAATTGACGATGTTGCCAGCGATTTCGCCTGTGCCGGCGGTGTCGCCCTTGAGGGCAATGGTCTTGTTGGCGCCGTAACCGGAAAGCACGAACGTGCTGGTGAGTTTCAGCAGGCCGCTGCCGGATTGATCGAAGGTCACGGTTGACTTCTTTCCCGCAAGATTGATCACGCGGTCAGAGGTTTCTCCCGTGCCCGTATAAATCAGGGCGAACTCACCGTCTTTGCCGGCATTGCCAATGACAATCTCGCCAGCCTCGACGTCTTTTGGCGCGCCCAGGCTGCTGCCGGCCATTCTCTTACCCTTGGTGAAGCTGTTGATCGATGATACTTTCAACGCACCGCCCTCCAGGATCGTCTGGCCGGTGTAGGTATTGTTTCCGGAGAGCTGCAGGGGGCCTATGCCGCATTTCTTGATAACAAACGCGCCGCCACCAGGACCGCTGGAATCGGCGATATCATTCGAAATCGTAACCGTATCGGTGGCATTGGCGGTATCCATCACGAAAACAGAGCCGGCCATCAGGCCATTATCTTGCACTGACGTGGTAAGGTTCTTCAGCAGTGTACCAACATGCTCGCCGGTGAACTCGCCCGGGCCGCCGGTGCTGATCACCAGCGTGGCCGCGGGGTTGATGCTGATTCTTTCAGGGGTCCATTGTGCCGTATCCGCATTGTAGAGGGACACAGCCTTCTTAACGAACAGCGTCCCTTGGTGGACGATGGTCGCTCCGGTGTAGGTATTTGAGCCCCAAAGATATATCCCGCCCTCATTCGCCCGCCCGAATGCCGCCCATGTGCCAATCAGCGTGAAGCCGCCGGGCCCGCTCATTGCGCCACTGATGTTATTCAGATTCACATGATGTCCGGCGATCCTGGTATTTCCGTTAAGAGTGATTGGGGCGTTCCAATCGACCCCGCCGGCATCGATCGTGCCTCCGTTGAGGATCAGTGGATTGGCTGCATTGCCCGGACCAGGCGCAAAGCCGGCGCCGGGATTCAGCGTGAGCGGCCCGGTTCCCAGACTGGTATTGGCCACAACGCGGAGTGTGCCACCGTGGACGACGGTGCCGCCACTGTAGGTGTTAGAGGGATTGTTGAGCGACAGGGTGCTGTAGTGCTGATTGGGCCCGCCATTGAGGTCGCGGCTGGCGTTGCCGTTTCCGCCGGTGTAGATCAGGCCCCCGACCCCGGAGATCACACCGCTGATAACCAATCGCCCGGCAGGCACCAGATTCACGGCCAGGTCAGACTTCAGGTTTAAAGGTGCGGATATGTTATCGGAACTGAAGAGGGCATACTGATTGATACTCGGCAGGCTGCCGGTCACCTTATTGGCGGCCAACGCCATGAGACCACCGGCCAGCGTCAAGCCCTTCCCCTGACCTGCGTTCAGGTTGAGCTGGTTCAGCAAAAAGCCATCCTTCAAGTCTTGATTGACCGCATAGGTGCCGGTCATATTGAAACTGAGAATGTAGACCGCCTTGCCGGCGGCGAGCGGTGCGGCGCTCGCGACCAGACCATTCGACCATTTGGAGCCATCGCTCCATTTGCCCGGCTCGGCCTTGCTCCAGGTGAAGGATGTACCCGTATCGATTTTGGACACCGTTACGATATAGGTCCGGGTGGAACCATCCTGAGCGGTGATGGTGTATGTCTGTGGTTTGGTGAAGTCCCGTGCCGTGCCGGAAGCAGGTACGGCCGTGGCAAAGGGTGATATCGTAAAGGTGGGCGCAAGCGCCTTCACGTACGTGCCGGCTGGCACATAGACGCCAATCCGGGTCCCGGAAATGCCGGCGGAGATAGAGCCCGGCAGCGAGAAGGTGAGTATGACCTTGTCGTCGCTAGCAGAGGCCTTGTTCACCACCACGGGCCGGATTTTCTTGGCGGCAAGTGCGACGTAGGGCTTGTCGTCCTTGTTGGTCAAGAAGGGATCTTCGGCTTTAACCTCACGCGGGGTCGGCGGCAGCTTTGCGGCTTTTGCCGGGTCGATATATTCAGCAAGGTCGCGCATGGCGATGACCTTGTAATTATTATTCTTCAAGTACTGCATCATCACCTTGAAGGTTTCGGGCTTAAGCCCGACAGCCGAATGCTCCATGTCCGGCACGCCATGGAAGCAATATACGACTACTCTGCCCTGGCAGGCCTGTTGCGCCTGCTTGATAAAACTTTCGACAGGAGGGCCATCTCGAATCGTAAACGAGGGCACATCAAAAGGATTGTCCACCGTCGGCCGATAAGGGCGCTCATGCCCGCCCCGGCCGAAGGTATAGCCATCCGCGGCCAATTTCGGACAAATATTCCAGTCCACTCCATAGAGGGGCCAGCATACGGTCGTCATCTTGGGGCCGTTGTTCGCATACAACTCATCCTCCATGGCCATAAAACCACTATAAGTTCCATAATGACCCACGGTGTGGTTGCCGATCTCGAATCCGGCTTCGGCCAGTTCTTTCATCTGGCGCCAGGTCATGTACCAATCCTTGCGCGTTTTGAATGAATCGAAGTCACAGACATAGAATGTCCCGTTGAATCCCAATGACTTGAGGATCGGCGCCACAACCGTAAACCCGCTGGCACAGCCATCGTCAAACGTGAGCACCACCAGTTTGTCGGGAATGGGTTTCCGGAGAACTCCGCCAGGATCGGCTTTTCGAGCATTATCCCCGGCTGGTTCCGCCTGAGCGATCACCACGCCCGCAACCAGCACCGCAGCCATCAATGCTATTCTTGTCGTTAACGTATTCACTTATATTCCTTCCATGCCTCCCCTTCGTTCACCGCGATTACCCCGGCATTTGCAGTTTCGTGCCTTTGTCACTTCGCTTTCGTGCCGGAATTCCGGACAAAGGCCGACTTGTTCGCATCAAGCTTTAGGTTTATCCGGGTTATGTCCTGTCCGCCTTCCTTGACGTTTTGATAAACCATCTTGCCGACCGCGCCGGTATGCGGATCCAAGCGTTCCGGCTTCAGCTTTCCCCTGAGCCGCACCCAGGTATTGATGCCGTCATCACTCGAGTTTGCAAAGTAGTAATAATCCACGCTGTCCCGAACCTTGTGAATATAGGACAACTTGCCTTTGGCGCTCTTGATGGCGATGTCTTCTTCAAATTGGACATCCCAGACGGTGACGGCATCATTAAGAACCATGGCCAGCCGGCTAGCTCCTCCAACGGATTCATCTATGTCGGGCACAAAATAGGCCTTGCCACCTTTTGCGTTGGTGTTCTTTGTGTACTTATGCCCCGTCTTGTTCGGGTCTAGGGCGAAAATGCTCTCGACAAGTTTCGCGACGATTGCATCCTTGCCAAGCTCCGCGGATTTAACGGGCAACCTTTTAGTGCAGATCACCGTGCCGCCATTGTCGTAGAAGTCCTTCGCCTTCTCAAGGGCAGATACATTGATTGCCCCTGGCTCCGTTTTTCCGGGAAGAATCAAGACCCTGTACTCTTCATGGTTCACCGCGTTCTTGAGATTGAGCGTGTGGTTCACCGGATCCACCATGCATTTCTCGGCAAGCACCTCAGGATGCATGAAGGTGAGATCACGCCGGATTTGATTGGTCAGCCGCTCTCCCACATTGAGATAGCCGGGATCGGTTCCTTCGTGGCCGAACCAGCAGTCGGCATAAATGGCCGTGATCGGGTAGAGCACGGCAATGTCGGCGACATGACGTCCGCCCTGCAAGATCAGTTGGCAGCGTGCGGCCCACTTATTGTAATCCGGCAAGCTGGCGGCGATTCTAGGGTTTCTCCAGGAAATCTCCGGCGGAGTGGGCACATTAGGGTGGGCATACCACACGCCATGTGGAATGATAAGGTTTATTCCGCGAGCGTACAGTTCCATGGCGGTCCGGTAAAGCAGGTCCGGGGTGAAGTCGGCTTCTTTCCAATTCTCGAAGGCGCCATAGGTCTCGCACTGGACGATGGGTCGGTCGTAAAGAAAAGCCGCGGAGCTCGACAACTTGTAACCATCGCGCTTGGAGCCGTAAGACCCAATGACGTCAAGCAGCGGGCGCTGCGCATGCTTGTAGAACTTTATCGCATCGCCGGAAAAACCCATTGGCGAAACTTCATAATCGCCGGCAGGATGGCCGGACGCGTCGATCTTATGGGCAGCACACCAGTCGGCTACTCTCCTGACAAAACTCTCGGACAGCAATTCCGCTCTGAACCCGAAGAGCATGCACCTGGCTGCGGCAGTCGAGGGGCCGATGTCATACCACAATGCGGGATAGTACTCGATAGGGATGATTCCGTACTTCGTCTGGAATTGCGCGTTATACCCGTTTGTCCAGCACCTGTGGTCGCCTCCGTTCCAGACATCAGGGCTAGCCTGGTAAAGGGAAATATCATCGTAAAAGGAGCTCTTAATGGTCGTGCCGAAGTGATCGGGGAACTTGTCGTAGAATCGCTGGTACGTCAGGCTGATCCATTTGTCAACGGCGTCAGGATTGAGGTAGTCGACGACGTTATTAAGATCTTTCCGATTCATCGCAAAATCCCGATGGGTCGAAAAGATCATGACCTTCCAATTACCAGCGGGAGCGTCCCAGGAAAGCTTTCCATTGCTGACATTAGGCGTGATGTCTATCCGCTGACCGTGGTCGTTGTTGTTCATGGCCACGCAGCCCATAAGAGTACCGGCGGGCAGGTCCGCCTTGTAGGCGATCGGGCCGGTAATGTCCCACTCGGCCTTGAATACCTGGCGGGAACAATACTCTGGGTAAGCCTTGGCTATCTGTCCGCCCGCGGTTCCCGAAGGAAAGCTTTTGTCATCACAGAATATCGCCCACATGCCAAGCTCGTCAAGCTTGTCCAGGATGTGCCCGTATTTCTCGATGAAGGCAGGTTCCGACCATTCGGTGACTGGCAGGATAGCGACGCTCCCATAGCCGTCCTTGTCGCGGAAATTGGTCAATTGAGAGTCTATGCCGGCATTGGAGATATGGCCATTCAACCAATACAACGGGGTGGTATGATACTTAAGCGGAGGATTTGCAAAATCGCCTGTTATGTCGGCAAGTGAAGACGAGAGCGGACACAATACCCCAAAGAATGCCATGACGCCGGCAATTGTAATGACAGCCGCTGTTTCTCTGATTGCGAACGTCGCTATCATTGGTGTTTGCATCTCTTACTCTCCCTTAGTCCATCCCGCCGTTGTTCCCTTCGCTCTCACTGCGCGGCGCCTATCGGAACATCGCAGAAGGTGAGGGCGGCAATGCCGTTGGCGCCGTATAGCAGCTTGTCCAAGCTCCACGAACTGTCTTTGAGATAGGCTATCTTACCGGCGGTGGAAGGCGCCTTCAGCTTGAGCGTTATCACGCGGCCTGACGCTTTGCCCGCGGCCACCTGGTCAGGGATCCGGTCCAGATAGAACTGACTGGTCAATGAATCCGTCCAGGTCATGGGCTGGTCGAACTCCAGCACGATCTCGTCTTTCTTGCCGCTTGTGTAATGCGCCTTCTTGATGTTGGCGGGCGTGACGGGCTTGTCGAAGACCGTTCCGTGGTTGTACCGTTCCACCTGCGGGCAAACAAGGCGGCGGGCCATGTCCGCGTACCCCGCGGGCGGGAAATGGCAAGGCCCCGGCGGCCTGACGCCAAGCGTGGAGATGACGCTCATGTTGGAGTAGAGGCGCGGCAGGGTTCTCTGCACATCCCGCAGTTTGTCACTGTTCCACGTACCGCCCATGCTGCACGAGTTT
>CAZSBS010000020.1:0-29792 GCA_964605095.1 uncultured Planctomycetaceae bacterium
CTGGAACGCGGGCAATTCATGAGCGGCGCCTGCGCCGGCCTTATCAGCAAAGTCCAGAACCTGGAGTCTTTTCACCGCGACCTGGCCGAAGGCCCTCTCTTGCTGTATCAGCCCTTCAATGAGTCGGCCGGGAAGACTTCCGAACCGCTGCCCGGCGCGCCGCCACACACGCAGACCCCATCCTCCAGGGTCGGCTGTGGCCCAAGGCAAGTTGCCTCCTATACGAACGGCCACGAAAGGATTGCCATCACCGGGATGAGCATCCTCAATGCTCTGGGCAAGAGTCCGGAGGAGGTCTGGGCAGCAAGCCTGGCGATGAAGAGCGGGATTACATTGGTTCCGCCTTCCCGGTGGGATCACGGGTGTTATTATGATTCCCGGCCGCGCGCTGAGGACAAGACCTATTGCAAGGTAGGCGCCTTCCTGGACCATAATATCTCCCGCAATGAACTCGGGATTCCCCCCCAGGATTTCCGGACCATGACCGAGGCCACGAGGATCACCATGTGGCTGGCGGACAGGGCCATCCGGGCCTCCGGTATCCTGGAGTCAGACATCCCGCGCGAGCGAATCGGAGTCCTCATCTCCCAGAACTCGGGAGAGGCCGCGGGAACCCTCACCAATCTCATCATCAGGGCGTACGTTTACGACATCCTCGCCGCCGTCAAACGAGCCATGCACCTCACGCCGGATCAGGCGATCGCCATCGAACGGGAAATAAAGGCCGGGCGCATGGCCCCCGACGACACCACACTGCTTGGAAGGCTCAACTGCGCAGCGGCCGGCTTCATCTGCAACCGTTATGGGTTCATGGGGCCCAGTTTTTCGGTCTCCGCGGCCTGCGCTACCTCACTGGTCGCACTTCACAGCGCCATGCAGATGATCCGCAACGGCATCATCGACGCCGCCGTCGTCGGAGGGGGCGAGGATAATCTCACGCACCTGCATTTTCTGGAATTCTCCGCCCTGGGCGCACTTTACGGGCTGTCGGGACGGGAAAGGCCCGCTCGCGAGACCTCCCGCCCGTTCGATGCCGAAAGAGACGGGATGGTCCTCGGCGAAGGCGGGGGAATGATCGTTATCGAGCGGGAAAGCCTGGCCCGGGCAAGAGGGGCGAATGTCCACGCCATGATCACCGGCATGGGCGCCAGCAACAACAATCTTGGCATGGTGGAGTCCTCAAGTGTCACCCAGGAGATCGCCATCCGCAACTCATTCCGCGGGTTGACCTACGGGCCCGATGCCGTGGACCTTGTGGAATGCCACGCCACCAGCACCCGGCAAGGGGACGTGGAGGAAGTGCGGGCCCTGAAGACGTTCTTCAATTCATCCAGACGCACCGTGCTCACTTCATTCAAGTCCCAGATCGGACACACGCTGGGCGCCTCGGGCATTAACAGCCTCATTCGAGGAGTCATGGCCATAAAGTCCGGGGTATTCCCCGCCACCCTCAATTATGAGCATCCAGACCCCCAAATGGGCCTGGAGGGATCGGGTCTCATCGTCGCCCCCGAGCCGCTTGACTGGAAGTGCGGCTTAGGCCGGCCGAGAAGGCTTCAGGTCAACGCCTTCGGGTTTGGAGGCTCCAACTACGTTGTGCAGGTGGAGCAGGCTCTGGACGAAGTAGGTACGATCCTGGTCTCGCCGGACGGAGAGGCTCGTGTGACTGAAGAGGCCCGGCACGGCCCCGCGACACTCCAGGGCGTCTCCGTCTTGCAGACCGAGAGGGACGGCCGCTGCTGCCGGCTGGCCGTTGTGGCGGAATCCGAACCCGAGGCGCTCGCGGCCATCGAGAGGTCCGCCGCCCTTGCGGAAGCCGGGATTGTCTCACCCAAGGCGGCGCGGTCCCTGGCGCAGCAGGGGATCTTCATATGCCCCGAGGATTCACCAGTGCCGCCGCTCGCTTTTGTATTTCCCGGACAGGGGGCACACTATGCGGGAATGGGGCGAGCCCTCTACGAAGCCTTTCCCGTCATCAAGGGGTGGATGGACCGGGCGGCGGCAGCGGCGGACTTCGACCTCCTGCACCTGTTGTTCCATGATCGGGAGGAGAACCTTCAGAAGACCCGCTGGCAGCAACCCGCCCTGTTCGCCTTGGAACAGGCCATTGCTCGCCACCTCATCACCCTCGGCGTCCAACCTGTGGCCATGGCTGGCCACAGTCTGGGCGAACTGAGCGCCTTGTGCCTGGCCGGCGTGTATTCGATCGAGGACGGGCTGGGAATCGTGAACATGAGGGCCCGCTGCATGGACAAGGCCGCGGCCGGACACTCGGACCCCGGCGTCATGGCGGCCACTGACGCCCCATTGGATCTGCTTATGAAGACGATCCATGGACGGGCGGATGTCCACATCGGCAACATCAACGCACCGAACCAGGTCGTCCTGAGCGGCGACACCGATGCGGTCAAACGTGTTGGCGAGAGACTGAAGGAGATGGGATACCGGTTCACCGTTTTGCGGGTCAGCATGGCATTCCACTCTCCAGCCATGAGGGGCATTCGTGACGAACTCGAGGCATATGTTGCTTCCCTTCCATTTCATGCTCCGCGGATCCCCGTCATTTCCAACACAACCATGGCGCCGTATCCGTCAGATCCCGGTGAGATCAGGCGAATCCTTATGGCCCACCTGGAATCCACCGTACATTGGATGGATAACGTCCGGACCCTTTGGAACGATTACGGAATCCGGCTCTTCGTGGAAGTAGGCCCCGGCGACATATTGAGCAATATCATCGCCGACACGCTCCCTGAATCGGCATGTATCCAGACCTGCCTTCCACCATCCGAAAGCCTCGTTCACACGACCGCCCTTGCCCAGCTCTTCGTGCAGGGGCATCTGAAGGTTCGAGGAGAACCGCGGTTTGTTTCCCCCGCCGGATTCAAGAAGGCTCCCGCATCGCGCTCCATCACCCAGGCCGGGCAACAGCCCTGTAGACCCGTCGAGCCCATCGGGGCCATGTCGGACGGGCAGGCCTCTCCGCTCCCGGCCGAAACACCTGAGCTTCAGGATCACATGGAGGCGCTCATTCGCATCATCATGGATGCCACGGGATTCAACAGGGACGAGATCCAACCCGACATGGATCTCAGGAGGGATCTTTCCATCCGCTCCAGCCGCCTCCCGATAATCATGGATGCCGCGGAACGCCACTTCGGGATCACCATCGAATTGGAGGATTTTCTGCAGGTCCGCACCGTGAAGGACATCGCGCAGCGGATCTCCGCAATGGTGGCCAGGCAGGGCAGCGCCGGCTTGCCCCCTGCTACCCAGGCTGCTGACCCCGGCGCGTCGCGGGCTGGACCCCCGGAGCCCTCGCGGGGTGAGGCGAGTCTCAAGCGGCTCATATTCAACCTCGCCCCTGTGGAGCCGACAGCGTCCACTGCCGTGGAATTGAGCCCGGGCGAGTCGGTCCTGATTCTCTCGCCTGACAAGGATGACGGAATTGCAAAGAGTGTGGGAGACCTGCTCAGGCGGGATTACGGCGCTGACACTTTGTGGATGCCATTCATGCCGGACCCCAAGGGTCGGGGCGAAGAGGGCCACGACATTATGACGGCCGAAGGGGCCTCCAGGGCCTCGGAGAGAGTGTCGGCACTGGCGTCCCTTGCTGGAATGGTCATCACCCTGCCTGACGGCGGGTCGGGACGATTGGAGGGCATGGTTGATGTTTCGCGACTCCTCAAGGGGCTCTTTCCACTCCTGAAGGCCTTTTTCCAATCACAATCACCCACCAGGAAGTTCGTCGTGCTGATCCATTCCCGCAAGGATGCCGACACTCTCAGTCGGCTGCTGGCGGAGGGGCTGCTCGGACTGTTTCTGAGTGCGGCACAGGAATACCCGGCGGTCCAGTTTCGCACATTGGAGATCGACCTGGACACCGACCTGCGCGCTGCCTTACGTGGGGCGCTGGACAGGGGATGCACCGTGGTGGAACTCATATATCGTGACGGAGGGGCCTTCACTTCGCAGGGGAACTTGACGCCGTCGGTCTTCAGGGACCCGCCGAGTCTGAATCTTAGCCCCGGAGACGTTGTAGTCATGTCCGGGGGCGCTACGGGGATCAGCGCCCACCTGGCGCGGGGCCTTGCACCCTTCTCGCCGCGCCTGGTCTTCCTGGGGAGAACGTCCCTGGCTTCAGGCGTCGATTTGTCAAAGCCGCACCCCGATCCTTCGTCTCTTGAGTCTCCCTTTGACGAACCCAGGGCCCGGGAGATTGCCAGGACCCTGGCGGATTTGCACGCCTCGGGGATCACGGCAACGTACCATACCTGCGACGTAACTGACCCCGAGGCCGTCCGAGCTGTCCTTGGCGAGGTGGCCAGCCGCTATGGCAGGATAGACGGCGTCATTCACGGCGCCGGAGTCCTCAGGGACGGATTGCTAGGCCAAATGAGCCAGGAGGATTTCTCCCTGGTCGCCGACGTCAAATTCATGGGAGCCTGGAATCTGTTTTCGGCTGCCCAAGGAGCGGGTTTAAGGTTCTTCGTTGGCCTTTCTTCGGTGGCTGCAATCCAGGGGAATCCCGGCCAGGCCAACTACGCCGCCGCCAACCGGATGATGTCGGCGCTGCTCAGATACCTTGGCCGCAAGAACCGCGATATCCGGTTTAAGGCGTTGATGCTTCCTCCTATCGAGGGGGCGGGCATGGCCGAGAACCCGGAGATCCGGGATCTGATGAGGCGTAAGGGCGTGGCTTACATCCATGCGGATGAGCTTGCGGGGCTCTTCTGCCGGGAACTCCTCGTGGCCCCGGCCGATGACGATTGGGTGATGTTCATGAGGACGCTGCCATCCGTGAGGACGGCACGGATCAGTGATATCATCCGGCCTTCGGCCAACGGAGAACTGCACGGGGCCGCCATGGCCTTTGGCCGTGAGGACTTCCCCATGATAGAAGGCATCTCTTGTCTGGACCTCCACCGGGAACATCTGGAGGCATCAAGAACCTTCTCCAGGCAGAATGACCTTTGGATCGCGGATCACAGGCCCCTGAAGTCAGCCGCACATCCGCTGGTCTCAGCGGCCATGGTGCTGGAGACCTTCATGGAAGCCGCCCGGATCCTGTATCCCCACCTGCGGGTGCGGGCGGTGCGCCAGGTTCGATTCAAGGACATGATTCCATGTCCTCCCGATGTTCCGCGGCCTTCCAGGATATCCTGCCGCCGAGCCGGCGCCGAACTTCGGCAGGTGGTATGCGATGTCTCGCTATCAGTACAGGACATTTCCCCCACGGGAAGAGTGACTGACCGCTTCACCCCGCACTGCACGGGCCAGGTGCTCCTCGATGGCGGAGCGGGAGATCTCGGGGAGGGGTTCCAGGATTTTCCAGTCCGGCCGGACGAACTGCGGACTCATTCCGTGGATCACAAGAAGATCCTTAAATGGTACAAGAACAGCACAGGGCTCGACGGCAGGTACCGTGTGCTGGAGGTTATCGACGGCACGGGCCCAGGGACGGTTCGGGGCAGCACCATCTACCGGGAGACAAGTGATTTCGCACATCTTCCGAGCACGCGGTACCAATACTCTCCCTATCTCTTCGAGGCCCTTATGCAGTTGGTTGGCTTCTACATGGTTACGGTTGACCCGTCGGAGCGGCGCCCTGTGCTGCCCATAGAGATCGGTGAGATGCAGTTTGTTCGCCAATGCCGGGCAGGCGAACGGATAACCTTGGAGGCCCGTCTGCGGGCGCGGGACAAAGCCTCCTTGGTCTGGGACGCCCGAGGGCTCGACGATCTAGGTCGCACCATAATGCAGATTCGCGCTATGCGGATGCAGTGGGTTTCGGAGTGAGCCGCGGTCCGGGCAGATGGAAATGGATATGGCACAGGACTGCCAAAGAATAACCGTGCATGCCATGAGCCCCGTTCATCGAATGGGGCCGGCCTTCTATGCATCCCTGCCGCATGAGACCCAAACCTCCAAGGGACGTGGGACCAGCGGGAGAGAAACCAGGCGCCGCCTGGTCTCCATCCTGCTGGAGCACCTTGTGACGATGGACAGCCTTCACTGGAAATGCCGGCTTTCCCAAGACGGCGGGGCTTCCACGATCCAGGTGGTCCGCGACGCGCTTGGCAAGCCTCATCTCATGTTGGGGGAATACCGGGGACCGGCCATCTCCTTCAGCGAAGGTGGAGGGGCAGTCTGGGCCGCCCTCTGCGGGGATGAGTCTGATATCGGCATCGACGTGGCGGAGACCGACGAATTCCAGGGCGATTACCCCTTTCACCGAGTCTTTAATGCGCAGGAGCTACAACACATCAGGAGGCTGGCAGGCGGGGACATGGAGAAGGCATCCGCCCTGCTCTGGTCCATCAAGGAAGCCGTCGTCAAGGCCCTGGGATGCGGGTTCCATCTTGTGGAGCCGCGGGACATCCATGTCCAGCCAATAGCGGATGGGGACGGCGAGTACACCTTTGGGGCGTGCCTGTCAGGCAAGGCCCTGGAGCGGTTGCCCATAGGCGCCGGCCGACCCATATGGGTACGCTCGGTTCCATGGGCGAAGGGTTGGCTGTCCATCGCCTTCCTGAATTGGCAACGCCGCCGAGGCGATGGCGGCAGTGCCGTAATCCCAGTGCCACATGGCCACGAGATATGACCTCATGACAAGAGAAGCCCAGCACGTAATCGAAGTGGAGAACCTGACGAAACGTTACGGGGAGTTGCTGGCGGTAAACGACATATCGTTCACTGTCAGGAAAGGCGAAGTATTCGCCTTCCTGGGCGCCAACGGCGCGGGCAAGACCACTACCGTCGAGATCATCGAGACAATCCGCACGCCCACGTCGGGCAAGGTGCATCTTCTGGGGATGGACGTCACGAAAAGGAAACGCGACCTTGTCCACCACATAGGCGTCCTGCCGCAGGGGTTCAGCTCGTTCGACAGGATAACGGTCAGGGAGACCATCCAGTACTACTCGCGGCTCTTCGGCCGCGGCAGCGCCGATGTCGATGGGCTGATAGAGCTCGCCGACCTCAAGGACAAGACCCACGAGCAGTTCAAGAACCTCTCCGGAGGCCTGAAGCAGCGCCTCGGAATCGCCGTGGCGCTGGTCAACGACCCGGAGGTCGTGTTCCTCGACGAGCCGACGACGGGGCTCGACCCCCGCGCAAGGCGCGAGGTCTGGGAAGTCATGCTCGGCCTGAAGAACAAGGGCAAGACGGTATTCCTCACCACACACTACATGGAGGAGGCGGAGTCTCTCGCGGACCGGGTCGCGATAATCTCGAAGGGGAAGATAGTCGCGATGGACTCTCCGGGCAATCTCACGGAAGGCGGCGCCAAGCACATGGTCCTCACGCTACAGTCCGCCGACGACAGGGCTTTTGGAATCATCCGGACAATTGGCTTCGAGCCGGTTCATGACAACCGCCGGAACATCAAGGTCCGTTTGGAGCGAGCGGACGACGTCCAGAAGATACTCGGCGCGATCCAGGCGGGTGGGGCGACGTTCCTCGGCCTGGACGTCCGCAAGCCCAACCTGGAAGAGGTCTTTCTGAGGCTCACCGGCGAGGCCCTGCACGATGAGCACGCCAGTGAAAGGAGGGCGGAATGAACCCGCGCGTTGTCATCGCAAATATCGTTGTGAGCATCAAGAGCTTCTACCGCGAGAAGACGGCCGTGTTTTTCCGGATTGCCTTCCCCGTGCTCCTGATACTCGTTTTCGGCACCATCTTCATGGACAAGGACAATGCGACCTTCGATCTGTACGTGCAGGATCTCGACCAGACGAAGGCGTCCGCGCAACTCGCCAGGGCCATCGAGCTCAGCGGGAGATTCAAGGTAACCGCGATTGCCTCCGACATCGACGCTGCCCAGTACGCCAAGGACCACAAGATGAACCTTGTCCTCAGTATCCCCAAAGGCTTTGAGAAGTCCTTGACGGAAAGAATGGCGTTCGGCGACCCTGACACATCCGTCACTTTAGCGGTAGTATACGACCCCAGTTCCAATGCGGCGTCCACGAAGATGCAGGCCCTGGATCTCGTCTTTGCCGGGATAAACCAGGAGATGTCCGGGAAGACGCCGCTGATCAGGTTGGCCAAGACATCGATACTCGCGAAGAAGTACCGGTTCATTGAGTTCTTCGTCCCCGGCATCATCGCGATGGCTGTGATGACGTCGAGCCTTTTCGGTGCGGTGAACGTGAATGCGGAGCTAAGGCAAAAAGGCATCATCAGGAAGCTGTCCACAACCCCCATTACCCGGACAGACTGGATCCTGTCGAACATCCTGTA
Source organism: uncultured Planctomycetaceae bacterium (assembly GCA_964605095.1). GTDB lineage: Bacteria > Planctomycetota > Phycisphaerae > SM23-33 > SM23-33 > JAUWQU01. Next base: position 8,245 of record CAZSBS010000020.1, read on the forward strand.
CCAGTTCATCCTCGCGGTCCTGTCCACGGCAGTGATACTGCTGGTGAGCTACGCCGTGTTCAACGTCAGACTCCGGATAAATGCCTGGCTGCCCGTGTTCGTCGTGCTTGACGTCTTCGCCTTCGTCGGGCTCGGTATGATGCTTACCCGCGTCGCGAAGGAGGCGGAGAGCGCCGCCGCGGCGGCAAACGCCTTCATGTTCCCGATGATGTTCCTCTCGGGAACTTTCTTCCCCGTCGATATGATGCCGGGGTTCCTGCAGAAGTTCGCCAGAATACTTCCTCTCTACTATGTGAATGAGGGGCTCCGGGCATCCATGATATCCGTGGACAACCTGGCCGCGCTTGGCTACGCCGCCGTCATAGGGGTTTTTGCGGCCGTGGTCTTCGTTCTTGGCATAATGACAACCACATTGAGCGAGAACGCATCATGAGCAAGAGGATATTCTTTATATGTGGTTCCATGAATCAAACTACCCAGTTGCACCAGGTCTCCGAGCACCTTGGCGAGTACGCGCAGGCCTTCTCGCCCTACTACTGCCACGGCTTTGACGAGATTCTGCGAAGGCTCGGGATGATGGAGTTCACGATCATAGGCGACAAGCTGGCGGGGCGCTGCCGGAAGTATCTTCAGGATCATGGCCTGCCCATCGACTACCAGGGAAGGAACGGGCCGTACGACCTGGTGGTTACCTGCTCAGACGTCTATATCCAAAATAACATTCGGGGCAACAAAATCGTATTGGTTCAAGAAGGGATTACGGATCCTGAAACCTTTTCGTACCATCTCGTCAAGCGTTTCCGATTCCTTCCTCGGTGGTTTGCGGGCACATCGGCGACCGGCCTCAGCGACGCCTACCGGGCTTTCTGCGTCGCAAGCGAGGGATACCGCGAGTTCTTCATCCGAAAAGGCGCGCGACCCGAGAAGATCGTCGTTACGGGAATACCCAATTTTGATAACTGTCGGCGATACTGCACCAACGACTTTCCTCACAGGCACTACGTGCTGGTATGCACGTCGCCACTGAGGGAGATATTCCGAGGCGAGGACCGCAAGGCATTCATCCAAAGAGCGGTCGAGATCGCCGGCGGGCGCCCCATGATCTTCAAACTTCACCCGAACGAGAAGGTGGCTCGCGCCACCCGGGAGATCAACCGGCACGCGCCCGGGGCCCTGGTGTTTGCGACCGGCAGCGCGGAAGAAATGATTGCCAACTGCGATGTCCTGATCACTCGATTCTCGTCGACCGCCTTCGTCGCACTTGCGCTCGGCAAGGAGACGTACTCGGACTTTGACATGGACGACATGCGTCGGCTGACGCCGGTCCAGAACAACTCGGCGGCCTTGAACATCGCGAATGTCTGCCGCCGGGTTCTCGAAGAGGACTGACGGCTGCTGAACCGTGTCTATTGCCTGTTATGATGAGACTTCCTGAAAAGGTGAACATGGCACGCATACTTTCAAGCGGCAACGAGGCGGTGGCGATGGCGGCGATGGACGCCGGCGTGGCGCTGGGCAGCGGCTATCCCGGCACGCCATCCACCGAGATCCTGGAGCACTTTTCCCGCTTGGGCGGCAAGGCCCAGTGGTCGCCCAATGAAAAGGTGGCCCTGGAAGTCGCCCTCGGGGCCGCTTTCGCCGGCGCCCGGGCCCTTGTTGCCATGAAGCACGTGGGCCTGAACGTGGCGGCTGATCCGCTTTTCACCGCCGCCTACACTGGCGTCACAGGGGCGCTGGTGGTTGTCTCATGCGACGACCCGGGCATGGCCTCCAGCCAGAACGAGCAGGACAACCGCCGATACGCCGTCGCCGTTGGCGTGCCCATGCTGGAGCCGTCCGACTCACAGGAAGCGTATGATTTCACCCTGGTCGCCATCGAGATATCGCAACGATGGGGCCTGCCCGTGCTGTTGCGGCTGACCACGCGGGTATGCCATTCCAAGTCGATCCTGAGGCGGCACGGCAACGTCGCGCCGGCCCCCAAGGCTGACTTTGTCCGCGACATCCCTGGACGGGTGATGATCTCGGCGTACGTGGATGTTGCGCACCGCAAGCTGCGCAAGAAGCTCGACGAAATCAAGGCGTGGAACGAGGGTTCGTCGCTCAATCCGGTGGTCGAGGGCGAAGCCTCAAGTGGAGACCAAGGCCAATGCGTTGGGGCGGCGGAATTGGGGATTATCGCGTCGGGGGTAGCCTACTTTCATGCGAGGGAGGCGGCACCGGGGGCCGGCTTCCTGAAACTGGGCATGACCTATCCTCTGCCGATGAAGCGGATCGTCGACTTCGTCCGCTCGAAGAAGCATTGCGTGGTGATCGAGGAAGGCGATCCGTACTTGGTCGATTCAATCCGCGCCGCCGGCATAGCAGTCGAGGGCAAGAGCGAGATGTACCGCTTTGGCGAGTTGAACGTCAATCGCGTCCGGCGCATCCTGGCCGGCGACGTCTCGCCCGAGCCGGCCAAGTCGCCGGGCAAGCCGCCGCAGTTCTGCCATGACTGTCCGCACCGCCAGGTGTTCCAGACGCTGGGCAGGCTCGGTTGCATCGTTGCGGGCGACATCGGCTGCTATACGCTGGGGGCGCTGCCGCCGTTCGAGGCGATGGATAGTTGCGTCTGCATGGGCGCCTCGATCGGCATCGGGCTGGGGCTGCGGCACGTGCTGCCGGCGGAGCAGGCCCGGAAGGTCGTCAGCGTCATCGGGGACAGCACCTTCGTCCACAGCGGCATCACCGGCCTTGTGGAAATGATCTACAACCCCCCGACCACCGGTCACGTGGTCCTGATTCTGGACAACGGCACCGTGGCCATGACGGGGCTCCAGGAGCATCCCGGGACCGGGCGAACGCTGAACCACAAGCCAACGGGGCGCGTGGTGTACGAAGACTTGGCAAGGGCTCTGGGCGTCAGGAACGTGCATGTGGTGGATCCGGTTGGAGACCCGGGCGGCCTAGATCGGCTGCTGACCGATAGCCTGGCCAAGGACGAGTTGACACTGATAGTCGCCCGCCGGCCTTGCGTCCTGGCGGCCAGGAAGATCAGAGAGATGGGGGTGCCAAGTGAGGGAGAGTGAGATGCCTGGCGCTGCGCGCGTCACCAATATCGTCATCGTGGGCCTGGGCGGGCAGGGCGTCATCACCGCCTCTGACGTCCTGGCGGAAGCGGCGTTTGTGGCCGGGTGGGACGTCAAGAAGAGCGAACTGCACGGCATGAGTCAACGGGGCGGTATCGTCACCAGCGACGTACGCTTCGGGCGGGCGGTCTTGAGCCCGATGGTGCCCGCCGGAGAAGCTGACTACCTGGTCGCGCTGGCCCCGGACCAGGCCGAGCCCAACCTGCGCCTCCTTCGCAAGAGCGGCGTTCTCATCACCCCCTGCGCCATCGACGAATCGCAACTATCGGACCGGCGAAGCTTGAACATAGGGTTGTTGGGTGTGCTCAGCGCACACCTTTCCATCGCGCCGGAGCATTGGATCGCGGCCTTGCGCGCAAAGCTGCCAGAGAAGCTGCGCGCGGCGAATGAACAGGCGTTTGAAGTGGGACGTCAGACGGGATCGAGTTCCGAAATCTCTGCCTGACAGTGGAGGCTCAACTCTTGCCGAGGTCCGCCCGGACCGTGGCCCCAGACAAAAACCTCATTGGCGCCGCGTAATGTGTGCCGCATCGTTCCCGATCAGGTCTTCATCCACAACCAGGTCCCTTGGATACTTTGAGGGCGATAGCCAGGAAGAGGCCCGAACCCGCAAGCGCCGCCCCCGCGGCGATCATCGCCGCCCAATGCGCTCCCAGGTACGGCGCCAGGCCGATGACCAGGGCGGCGATCATCAACCCCATCGCGCCCAGCAGCAAGGCCAGGGCCGTAACCAGCAGGCCGATCACCGCGTAGGATCGCCAGGCCGCCTTAACGACGGCCGACATTACGCCGGCTGCGCCTGCCTTGGCGGCAGCAGCAAGTAATAGGATGATGTCATCGATAATACTCATCGCTCGTGCCACCTCATCAGCCTGCCCAGGACCCAGCCGACGCCCAACGCCGCCAACACGCTGACGAAAGGGCGCTCCGCGATCTTCGAGGCGCAACTCTTCAATCCGTCATCGTATCGCTGCCTGACGGCATCGGCGGCATCGTGGACCTGATCGAGCCGATGGGCCGCCGATTCATGCACGGAGGCCTTGGCATCGTCAACGTATGAACCCGCCTTTGCCTTGACGGCCGCGATCACGTCCTTCATGTCGTCCCGCATATCCTTGACGTCCTTCGTCAAGGCGTTCACCGCCTTTTCATAGTCAGTGCTCATGTATTCTCCTCAGAGTAACCTACTAAGATCAGGGTCTCTCTCAACCGCCACCCGGCCGCTCAGAAGCCGAAGCGGATGACGTTGAGCAGCAGCAGCACCACCAGGATCACCAGAAGCACTCCCAGGATCCCGCTGGGGCGATAGCCCCATTGACGACTGTGGGGCCAGGTCGGCAGTCCGCCAACGAGCAGCAAGACTAATAGAATCAGCAGGATCAGTCCCATGGTAAGGTCCTTTCCATGTTGCCGCAAACTCGCCCGGAACCCACCTTGGGTTTACCGGAGGTTTCCAGCACCGCAGGAGACAAAAAAAGCCGACGTGGCTGAACACGCAAAAGGTGCTCCAACCACGTCGGCTTACTCGTCAACGGGCCTGCCCTGAGGGCCTGCCCTTTGTATAGCCATCCGACTGAGAACTCGTGCCTTCGCACGCGCTCCTCTACACTCTCTATTGTAGCGCGCTCGGCAGCCGAAACGAGCTTATTCTGGAAAATATTACTCCGCTGCCGCTATTCATCGCCTACACTTAAAGTTACTGGGCCGCCGTCGGCCCCTGCTGCGTTGCGTGCCCGGGCTGCGGAATCAATCTGGACGGCGTTTCGGCTGGGACAACCAGTTGGAGAACGTCTGGAGTAAATGGGGCACTGATGCGAAGGATTGGCAACTCGATTAAGTCGTCGCCGCTCATCGCGGTCGCGGCCGCCTGTGTTGTGGTGGCGTCGCTGTATTATGCGCGCGACGTGCTCATTCCCCTGGCGCTGGCGGTGCTGCTGGCATTCCTGCTGAAGCCTTTGGCCGGCTTGCTGGAAAAGTTGCGTCTCGGGCGCGTGGCGCCGGTGTTGCTGACGGTGCTCCTGGCGATAGGCGTGGTGGGTCTGTTGGGCTGGGTGCTGCAGGCCCAATTCGTCAACATGGCCAACAGACTGCCCGACCTTCGTGCGGAGATTCAGCGGAAAATCGGCAACCTCCGCGGCTTGTCCGGCAAGCTCGGGGAGGCGACCCGAAACGTCGAGAGGACGGTCAGGGAGGCGGCTGATCCGTCCAGCACTCAACCAGCGACCGCCCCGTCGACGCAAGTCGCCGCGCCGACGTGGCAGTCGCTTTTCTCACGCTCGGGTGAGCCCGCCCTGCCACAAGTGAGCCGTCAGAACCCGCTTCCGGTCCGCATCTACCCCGAGTTTGCCTCGGCTACAGACAACGTCACCGGAATCCTCATCCAGATGCTGCGCCCTTTGGCCACCACCGGCCTGGTCATCGTGTTTGCCATCTTCATGCTATTGAAGCGCGAGGACCTTCGCGACCGCTTTGTCCGCCTGACCAGCCGCGGGCGGGTCAACTTCTCCACTCAGGCGGTCGATGACGCCGCAGCTCGTATCAGCCGATATCTTCTGGCGCAGTTATGCGTCAACACGGCCTACGGGCTTGTGGTAGCTCTAGGGCTGTGGATCATCGGCCTGACGCTGGGCGCGGCCGAGGGGGGCTTCCCGAACGTGCTGCTGTGGGCGCTGCTGTGCGTGGCTTTTCGTTTTGTCCCGTATGTCGGGCCGGTGATCGGGGCAGCGTTCCCACTGGCGATTGCGTTCGGCTTCTTTCACAGCAACAGCATCTTCCTGGTAGCCCTGATGATGTTCATCGGGCTGGAGATCGTCGTCCAGTTCATCGAGCCGCTACTTTACGGGTCCAGAACAGGCATCTCCGCACTGGCCATTCTGGTCTCGGCCATCTTCTGGACCGCGGTGTGGGGCCCCATCGGGATGTTGCTTTCGATGCCCCTGACGGTGATGTTGGTGGTGATGGGCAAGTACATTCCACAACTGAAGTTCCTGGATATTCTGCTGGGCGACGAGCCGGTCCTGGAGCCGCCTGAGCGGATCTACCAGCGGCTGCTGGCTCTCGACCAGGAGGAAGCCGTCGAACTGGCGCATGCGTTCGCCAAAGAGCGTTCGGCCGAGGCGCTGTACGAGGAGGTGCTCATACCCGTCCTGACTATGTCCACCCACGACAACCACCGCGGTAAGGTGGATGACCGGCGGCAGCGTTTCATCCACAAGAGCCTTCGGGTGATCGTTGAAGAGCTGGGCGAAGAACAGCGACTACTGCCCCCAGGCCCGCTGCCCGAGGACCCCACGCAGGCCCATACGCCCGGCGACGGGAAGCCTGGAGATACCCCGCCGGAGCCATCAGGCAAAGTGCCGCAACCGCCCATGGTGCGCGTTCAGGTGCCAGTCGGCAGCGCGGTTAATGTCCTGGTCCTGCCGGCCGGTGAAGAGGCCGACGAAATCGCCGGCATGATGCTGGCACAATTGCTGGAAGGCCGTGGATATTGTGTGACCGTCGCCTCGGCCTCTTCTCTGGTAAGCGAGGTGCTGGCGGTGGTCGAGCAGAAGCAGGCGCGCGTGGTCTGCGTGTCAGCCACGCCGCCGGGGTCCGTGGCGCGGGCACGGTACCTTTGCAAGCGGTTGCACGAGAAGCAGGCGGACCTGCGAATCATCGTCGGTCTGTGGGCGTTCCGCGGCGACCTGGCGCCGACGAAGAGCCGGCTGGCCTTTGCGGCCCCGGGACAGGTGGTCATCAACCTGCGGGAAGCGCAGGAGCACATCGACCATCTGGCCCAGCCGTTCATGGTGGCCGGACAGGCCACCGCGGGTCAACCGGGCGGGGCGCCTTCGTGATCCTGGCACTCAGGTCTTCGCGGGGGACAGCGGCCGCCAAGGCGGGACGGCCTAATCTTGCGCCTTCTGGGTGCGCCCACGTCAAATAGTGCCCTCACTGAAGGCTGTGCGCACTTCCTGTTCGACACAACATGGCTGATCAATTTGTCAAACCATCGTCATCGCAGCCCTCTTCGGCTGCTGACACTACCCGAACTTCGCCGCACGGAAGTCGATGGTCCGGCACACCGTGCGGTTCACGAACGAAGAGTCCACCGTGTAGACGCAAACAGACCGTTGAGGACAAGGTCACGACCGACACGACTTGCCCGGCGCACGAGCTGCACTATCTCTTACCGTTCTTCCGTCGCTCGTCGAATATGAAAATGTTGATCAACATTACAATGCCCCCCGCCGCCGCCGCGATGAAGAGGATGATCGCCAGGACTGGGTAATCGAATATCTTCCAGCGCGTTTCGATGCTCATCATCATGGCCGCACCGATGATCAAAGCAGCGAGGATTATGCCCGACGCGATGCGGTTGGCAACCTTCTGAAAACCCTCCGTCAACATTCTCTCGTCGATCGCGTCGACCTTGATTTCCAGATTGTTGTCGGCGATCCGGTCCAACACCCTGTTGACCCGGCCGGGAAACTTGGCGACAAACTCCTTGGCGTCGAGCATGCCCTGCATGAGATTGCCCTGCGACGCGCCCTGGAATAGCCGTTGCCGCATGACATCGAAGGCACAACTGCGGAGGGCGGCGTTGGGATCGAACTCCGGGTCCAGCGTCCGCGCCACGATGTCGAGATTCAGCAGCGCCTTGCCCAGCAACGTGAACTCCGTCGGCACGTGGATGCCGTTATCGCCGCAGGCGCGCGCGACTTCCATGACTATATGGCCGACCTGGATTTGCTTGCCGCTAGCGCCTTGGAGCTGGCTCACTACCTCGTTAACCTCACGGCGGAACTTCTCCTCGTCGAACGAATCTTCCTGCCGGCCCATGTTTGTCGCCACGGTGGCCGCATCGTCGCCGCGCCCCTCGCTAATCGCCAGCAGCAGTTTCAAGATCTGATCCTGCATGTCCGGGCCGAGCCGCGCGACCATGCCCAGGTCGATGAACGCCAGCCGCCGGTCGTCGGTGATGAAGATGTTGCCGGGGTGCGGGTCGGCGTGGAAGAATCCATCGACCAGAATTTGCTGCATGTACGCACGGAAGAGTTCGTTCGCAAGTCCCGCCCCATCCATTTCGAGCCGCACAACCGGGCTGAACGTTGTCACCTTCGCGCCGCGGACGAAATCCATCGTCAGCACGTGGGCGCTGACGTAATCCTCCACCGGCTGCGGCACGATGATCCGCTGAAACTTCGCCAGGTTTTGTCCGAGCCTGGTGAGGTTGCGGGCCTCCATGCGGTAGTCAAGTTCCTGCAGCAGAACTCTGCGGAACTCCTCGACCATGAGGCTGAACTCATACCGCCGGCCCATCGCGGTGTGGTTATCGATAACCGTGGCGACTTGGGCGAAGGCTTCGAGGTCTTGAAGAATCAGTTGGCGGATTGCGGGTCGCTGGACCTTGACCGCCACGGTCCGGCCGTCACGGAGCGCCGCACGGTGCACCTGGCCCAGAGACGCCGCGGCGATCGGCTGCGGGTCGAATTCGGAAAATGCCTTGGAAATCTTGACACCAAGTTCCTCGTGGACGATCTCTTCGACCTGCACGTACGGGAAAGGCTCAACCTTGTCCTGCAAGCGGGCCAGCGCTTCGAGATAAGGCGACGGCAAGAAGTCGGCACGCGTGGAGAGGAGCTGGCCGATCTTGATGAAGCTTGGGCCCAGCGCTTCCAAATCCTTGGCTAATTCTTCGGCCTTGTGCGGCTCGCTGGTGGCCTCGGGAGCTTCCAACCCAGTTGCCTCGGCGAGCTGGGCGTTCCGCACCACATCCGACCGCCCGTACTTCATAAACAGACGGGCGATGTCTTTGTATCGCCTAAGATTGTCTAGCTTGAGTGAAAGTGCCATGACCCGAGATCTCCTGGTTGGACTGCCTAATCTTGCGCCTTCTGGGTCGTTGCCGCGACCTTGGCCTTGGCCCGTTGTTCCAGGTCTTGCACCTTCTCCACCGCCTTGGCCTTGTCCTGCCGAATCTTTTCCTTGTCCACCGACACAGTGATGTTCGGCGTGTTGCCTTGGCTGTCAGACGAGACAGTGAACCATCCTCTGTAGAGGCCCATGCCGATGATGCCGGCCACGATCAGAACGAGAATAAGCACGATCTTCATCTCTATCTCCTTAATGAGAGCGTCTTCCTGTCGTTAGCGTTCTTAATGCAAGGGCGTTGCCGCCTGCTGGCCCAGTCGCCTGATCCTCTCCTCCGCTTCCTCCCAGAAGCGTTCGGTCTGACCTTCCGGGCGGCCGGCCTGTTCCCAGATCTGGTAGGCCAAAGCCTCCGTGGATTCCTGCCGGCCCGGCTGAAACTGGGGATTCCTATGCTCGTGCTTGTTGTGGTGCGACATGGAAATACTCCTCAAAATGTTTCTCTGTCATCGAGACACTCTCGGTTCAACTGGCGAGCCGGGTGATATGCCGATTACCACTTCCTCACGCCGTACCAGCAGGTAGTCAGCAACTCTTCGCCGAAGCTCGACAGGGACGCCCTTGTCCTCCATGACAAAGGCCAGGCACGTCAGCACTTCCTGACTGTCCTCCCCCAGTTGCTCCACGAGGCGGAACGAAGATAGCCGGGCGTTTTCCGCCAGTTTCGGATCAAGCGTCCTTCGAAGGTTGTGGAGAAGAATCGTGCAGTCGGGATAGCTGGTGGCCGCGCTGTCGCAGGCAAGTTCGTACTCAGTGATGTTGATGGGGGGAAACGCCACAGGCGTCGTCGGGGCGCAGCCAACTGACAGCAGCGCCGCCGCCCAGGCCAGCAGCACAATGGTCACTCTTGTATGATCGAGAATCATGGTGGAACTCCTTGCATCAGTTACGGGCTTTAGGGCTCGCCGCCGTGCGGCAGCGCCCTGGATCGGCCCGTCGGTCGCGAGCCACAGCGCCGCGATGGCCCTCAAGCGTATCGACGCCTGTTTCTCAGGTCGCCTTATGCATAACAGGTCAATTACTCTTCAGGCCGATCGACTCGGGCGTGAAATCGGCCTCCGTCAGGCCCACGTTGAACTTCACGTCGGAGTAGGTGTAACGGCACAGGAAATCGCCGGCTCCCCAGTCGTAGCCCTCGATCATGACGGGGACCATGCGCTTGACGTTGATGTAAGTCACCGTCTTGTGGGCCGGGTAGTCCTTCCTCCTGGCGGTCAAATAGCGGACCAGCACCAGGGTATCCTGACCGTCGAGGGTGCAGTAACCGCCGAACTCCTCCTGGAGGTCGCCGTTGCTCTTTGCTGCCCGATAGACCTCCAGCAGGCTCTTCATGGCGCACTCGAACCCGAACAGATTCACGGCGCGCAGCGTGACCTTCATGGCCTCCGCGCCGTCTGGCTTCCGGCTGACGCCGTTGGGGATCAGGATCTGGAGGAGCAGGGATGCGGGGCGCACCTGCATCTCGTCGTTGTTGCGGCCTGCCACGTAAAGGACGCGGTCGCCCATGGGCGGATTCTTCACCCAGGTCATGGCCGCGCTGAAGGGCGAGCCCCGGAACCGGACGCGGATTTCCTGCTCCTTGCCCAGAACCCCGCCGATCCGCTCCTGCTTGGTGAACGTGCAGGTATAGTCGGCGTACTTCCCGTGATAGTTGTCGAGGCACCGTTGCAGCAAAGCAATGTGATCGGTCACGGCAAGGCTATCCAGAGCGGTGGCGTCACTGGTCGCCGCGAGCGGCGCGGCTGTCGCCACGCCAGGCCTTGGGGCAGGGGCGATCAAGCTCAGCGGCTCATTGACGTACAGGAGGACACATAGGCCGGCCAGCATGAGCCCCACCAACAGACGAATTTTGGTGTTTGTCGGGTGAAGAGTCCGCCCTGGCATCAGAATCGGTCTGGTCGGACCAGCCATGCTGATAGTCACGGTTGTCATGGTGTCAATCCTTCAGGCCATCGCCCTGCTCCGTTTCATAATCAACGAGGACAAGGATTTCGGGATGGACAAGCACCCGCGGAAGCCGTCTGCGTAGTCTCGGACGAGACGCACTGGTCCAACTCCTTGCGATAACTATCTATGGCATAACGCATTATCCAACGCTTTCTTTCCTGGCCATTTACGAACAGAATAACGGTCGGGAAGAAAGCAATATCATACTTCTGTTTGAGCTGCCGAGAGGGAATCCTGAAAAACGCCGTCATCGTCTCGAACTTAGCAATCACAGCCCGGCCGTTGTAATTATCGACTAACTGGTCCATGACCCCGTCGAGCGGAATGCAGGTGGCGCAGCCGCCCTTGTAAAAGTCAACCAGCACCGGCAGGTCCGCACCAACGACAATCTGTTGGAAAGCCGCCTCATCGGCGATTCGCGTGACCTTGCCGCTGGCACAGCCTCCTGCCAACACAGTCAGGATCGCGCAGGCCGTCACGGCTGTGCCGCCGATAGCCGACCAGCGGGTCCGCCAAGGTGCATCGCCATCGTCGCAGCCACGCGCGCCCGTCGGCGGTCTATATCTTGCCTGCCATACCATACGCATTCTCATCCGCCAGGGCGTTCTTCCACGCGTCCTGAACGCCCTGGCGGTATTCTTCCCGTCATCCGCATCTGCTGGGGCGATCATTTGCCCGAGTAGATGTGAGTGGATTCAGTCTCGCCCGATGGGGTATCCATCTGGTCGCTCTTGAGGCTGACCGTGAAGCGGACGTCGCCAGCCTTGATGCACTTGACGGTCACCTTGTATACTGCCTTGCCCTGGGGAGCCAGCGTTGGCAGCGGGGCGAAGGAGATATCCTTGCCAGTGACTGTCTCCTTGACCTGGCTGACGGCGCTGACGAACTCTTGCTCATCAGGCAGTGTGCAGTTGATCACGATGTTGGTCCCGACGGACGAGCCCTGGTTGGTTACCGTGATCTCGTAGGTGACATTCGCGCCGACCTCGATCGGGTCGCTGAGGTCCACGCATTCCAGCAGTATCGCCGCTATGCCCTTGACCTCGGTGGCCGCGCTGGCGGATGCGGTCGCGCAGTAGGCGGTCGCGGTGGCGACGTTGCGGACCGCGCCTACCTCGTTGAACTTGAGGGTCAGGGCGACCTTCTTGGACTCGCCCGGCTTGATCGTGCCAAGGGCCCAGGCGACGCTGTTGCCGGTAACGTTGGCGCCCTCGGCGGATACCAGCGTGGTGGTGGCTGGAATCGTGTCGGTGAGGACCGTGTTCCTGGCCTCGCCGTCGCCGGTGTTGGACACGACGATCTCATACGTGCCTGGCCGGCCTGTGTACCGCATGGCCGGGCCGGTCTTGACGACCTTGAGTTCCGGGTTAACCACGAGCGTGCTTACCGGCGCCGAATTGGCAATCAGGCCGCCGTCGGCTGAGGCCGTCGCGGCGTTGGAGTACTTGCCCTTCTTCTCGGCCTTGGCAGTGAACGTGAACTCGCGGGCCTCGCCCGGATTGAGGTTGCCCGCGTCAAAGCTCACGGCCTTCTTTCCATCGAGAGTGGCCATGCCTTCAGGCAGCGAGTCGTTGACCATCACGTTGCATGCCGCGCCTGAGCCGTTGTTCTTGACGGTGATCTTGTATGGGATAGTGTCGCATAGGATCGCCTTCGCCGGGCCGGTCTTTACTATCTCCAGCGACGGCTGAACCGCGGTGATGGCCAGGCAGACCTCGGGCATGTCGAAGACGACGGACGCGCATCCGACGATCTGGCCCGGCTTCTGGGCCTTGCCGCGGACCGTGAAGAGCCGCGATTCTCCGGCTTTGAGGTCGCCCACGATCCACTCGAGAGTATTGCCAGCAATGGTGCTCTTGGGGTTGGTCCCTACCAGTTCCAGGTTGGTAACGAGCTTCTCGCGGAGTTTGACTCCGGCCAGGTCGGCCTTGGACAGGTTGATAAGCTTGATGGTGTAATCGAAGTCGGCGCCGGCGATGACTTGCTTGGGGGCCGAGCGTTCGATGCGAACCACGCCGCATGACTTTTCACCAGCCGGCAGGGTCATTCCGACCTCGGCCACCCCAACGGGGCCGCAAGGCGAGGCCTTTGGCTGCGGCGGGGGGCGGCGCCACGGCCATCGCCTTGGGTTTAGCCGGGTTCGGCGAAATGCAGCAACCAGTAAGGCCGGCGGCGCACGCCACTATCAGCACTATAGTCCAAACTTTCTTCGCGTTCATGTCCAGTCCTTTCACATTCCAAGTCCTAATCTGATCGTCATCAGTAAACTATTGGTACATTGTCGCAGGCAGCTTCAGGGCCTGTGCCCTGGAATAGCCGCCCGGGTGGGATGCCATCAGCTTCAGGTGAAACCGTAGGGCCTCAGGCAGATGGCGCCCGGCATATTGTGCGGTGGACCCCCGCCGCATGCTGCCGACCAACTTCCGTAAGTTAGTCTTGCTTGTCATCTTCGTTGCTCCTCACGCCGTTTGTCCGCACCACGTTGGTCGGCACGAACAAAAAAAGCCGACGTGATCCGGCACCCAAGGGGTGCTGAACCACGTCGGCTTACTCTTCAACGGGCCTCCCGGCACAGCCGGGATGCCATTCATCTAGTCATCCGACTCGGGGCCCATGCTCTCGCATGTACTCCACTCACATCGCTATTATAGTCAGCCCAGCGGACGAAACCCGTGAATTGTGATAATTATGTTTCACACCCCGGATCCTCGTTCCTCGTAATCACCACGGCGCCGCACAACGGGAGATCCGTGTTCCTTCACGGCACCAGCCACAGGCAACCCCTATCGCCCGGAAATGAGGCACCCGATGACCGCGCCCTGCCTGCCGCGCCGCGTTCCGCGGCAATGCGAATTCTACAGGAGCAACTCGCACGTCGGCGGACGTAACCAAACAGGGCCCCCAGGCCAAGGGCCAGACCACCGAGCGTGAGCGGTTCCGGAACGACGGGCAGGGGCTGGCCGACGGAGATCTACCCCCTCTTTGCTTCCTTTGCTTCGCGAAAAACAGGTGGTACGGCCAGCGTGAAGAGTACGACTTCCTCGCCGGTCGCAGTGCTGATGTCGTGGTGCAGGCTCACTACCGCAACCCCGGTAATGCCCTGAATCATCTTCTCCAAGGCAGGCCTGGCAGTCTCCATAAGCTGCGTCCGCACCTGTTTGAGAAGTCCCCTGCCTGTGTCGGTCGGGAGCGTCTTGACCAGTTGCTGCTCGGCCGCCGTCAACACGCCCTGGAGTCGCACCACCAGGAGATCACCTATGAGGTGGGTGTGGATGTCCTTGGGGCCCCGGCCCATGTACTCCTGCTCGAAGCGGCTGATCCCTTCGCAGATGGCGGCTTCAATCTCACCGTGTGTCTTCATAAGCACCTCTAACGCGCTGACAATTATCGACCGAACCGCCCATGAAGCAGCGGTCAGGATATTATAGACATAGCCGAAGCCGACTACCAGCCAGCAGTTACGATTTTCGTGGCCATCATATCGGGATCCGAACAAAGATTCAAGAGATTGCTTGCCTTAGGCACAAGCCGTGCTATAATAGACGATATGATATAGACCGGAGCACGAATCAGCTTCGGGTCGGATGGCTAGACAAAGGGCAAGCCCGCAGGGCAGGCCCGTTGACGAGTAAGCCGACGCGGTTCAGCACCCTCACAGGTGTTCAGCCGCGTCGGCTTTTTTTGTTTCCGGCGGTGCAAGAAAGCCGCAGCGGCCAGGGACGGAGCCAAGGGGCCGGCCAGGCCGCCGACAGCGACAGGAACGCAGATGAACGCAAAGGCAGAGACGGCACTTACCGGAGCACGAACGAAAGGCGGCAAATCATGATATCCCAAATAGAGGCGCCACGGCAGTCCACGGGCCGGCGAGCAACAACCAGCCGCGACAAGATGGGCGCAAGGCTCAGCCAGCCCATCCCGGACCGCATGGGCCATGTGCCACATCCGGAATACCTCCGCCCGGCCGCGGAGAGGGATCTGTTCGGTCCCGAGGCCCCCGCGGTCATGGTGCCACAGTGGAGGCCGGCTCCTGAGTTCGTTGACGGGCAGGATGAAATCCCACTGCCCCGCACCGGGCCGAAGAACCTTTCCCGGCAGGATGAGGCACTGCTGTTCAGGCGGTATAACTGCGCCCGGTATCACTTGGCCAGTCTGATGGAAAAACAGTTGCGGCGCTGTGCCCGCAGCCGATTGCCTGAGATCCTGACATGGTCTAACCGGGTCCATGAGAACCGGACCGCCCTTGCCCAAGCCAACATGGGCCTGGTCGTGGCCATGGCCAAACGGACGAGGACCAATTTTGTCGATTTCGGCGAATTGGTGAGCGAGGGCAACATGGCCCTGCTGCGCTCGGTGGACAATTTCGACTTCTCCAGGGGCTTCAAGTTTTCCACCTACGCATGCAGCGCGATTATGAAGGCCTTCAGCCGGCTGGCGACCACGGCCGGAACCTACAGCCGGCGATTCTCCACCAACATCGAGCCGGAGAGCGAGCGGGGCGACGATGCGGCGCAGCGGCATGACGATCAACATCAACTGGCTCTCGAAGACCTCCGGAGGGTGATGATCCGCAACCGGGCCGGCCTGACGGACATCGAACACACGGTGCTGGGGGCGCGGTTTGCCCTGAATGGCCATGACCATGCCCATACGCTGCGGGAGGTCAGCGGACTTGTCCGGATGTCCGCGGAACGGGTCCGCCAACTGCAGAAAGGGGCTCTGGCCAAGTTGCGTTTGGCCATGAACCTCGCTTTCTCTCCCGCCGCAACCAGTCCGGGCACGACCAACGGCGCGTTCGAGGATCTTACGAGAACCATCCCTGAAGGAAGAATCCAATGAAGCTGGCAATCAGGATCACACAAGAACCTAATGGAATCTACCGGGCCTGTTGCCCATCTTTACCGGGATGCTGCGTCTGTGGCGAGTCAAAAGAGGACGTTCACTCGAGAATCAACATGGCGATGCAGGGCTACCTTGCAAGTTTGGATGTCTGCCTGCCGCGGGAACTGAGCCAGGCACTGGCAATAGAGATGACATAAGAGTCGCGAGTGGCGGCTTACCCCACAATGAAAACCATGTTCATGTCCGGCCATACAGCCAACATGATCGCCCAGCGGGGGGTGCTGGACGAGGGCATGAACTTCATCCAGAAGCCGTTTTCCATGAAGGATCTTGCCGCCAAAGTGCGGGATGCGGTGATAGGAAAGCGAGTAAAGCGGCGCGGTCGACAGCGGTAAGCGGCGGATTCCAGCGGATGTCTACCCCCTCTTTGCCTCGCGGAAGACAGGCGGGGCAGCCAGCGTGAAGAGTACGACCTCCTCGCCGGTTGCAGTGCTGATGTCATGGTGAAGGCTCACCACCGCGGCCCCGGTGATATCGCGCACCATCGTCTCCAAGGCCGGCCTGGCCGTTTCCATCAACTGCGTCCGCACCTGCTTGAGAAGTCCCCTGCCCGTGTCGGTCGGGAGCGTCTTGACCAGTTGCTGCTCGGCCGCCGTCAACACGCCGCGCAGTCGCACCACGAGGAGATCGCCGATAAGGTGGGCGTGGATGTCCTTAGGTCCGCGGCCCATGTACTCGTATTCAAACCGCCCGATCCCTTCGCAGATGGCGGCTTCGATTTCACCGTGTGTCTTCATAAGCACTTCGAACCAGCCGCGATTCGCAGCAAAAGACTCGATAGGAGTGATCGGTTAGCGGCCGGGGCGTTGTGATTTGCCGGACGACTTCCTACTGGCGGGTTCCTGGACGTTCTTGACCACTGCCTTCTTTCGCCGCGCCGGTTTGCGAAGCTGCTTAGACCGATCGCGCAACGCCTGCTCCGCCAGCGTGCATTTGGCAACTTCACTGCGGAGCGACCGGATCGTCCGCGACAGTTCGCTGGTCCGTTCCTGGCCCCGCCTTTCCATTTCCTTGTAGGAATCGCGCAGCTCCTGCTCCATCTGTTTGCGGGCCGTGACATCCTCGATCATGGCCACGATCCTTACGGTTCGGCCGGCATCATCGCGCAGGGCGGTCCCGTTGACATTTACCCAGATGATGCTTCCGTCCTTGCGGACACATCGCTTCTCACCGGACCACCAGTCGGTCTTGCCGCGGAGCACACGCGTAAGTGCCTTCATGTCTCTTCGGTGATCCTCCGGGTGCGTGGGTTCAAGCCAAGTCTTGGTCAGCAATTCTTCGGCTGAATACCCCATAATCGCACATAACCTCGGGTTGACCCGGGTAAAACGGAAGGCGGGAGCATCGGCTTGGGCCATGCCGACGCCCGAGAGGTCAAATATGGCGCGGAATGCCCGTTCGCTCTCCATCAACGCCTCCTCGACCTCCTTAAGCAGCAGGAATGCGATCTTCCCCTCGCCAACGACCGCATCCACTTCGTTGCGCTTCAGAGCCTCGATGATGGGCTCTAGCTCGGCAAGCCGCTTTTCGAGCTGCTGATAGGTTGGCTTGGCTTTGCTCATGATTCACTTCCAGACAGCCGGATAGCGGCAAGGACCTTCGGCTGATCGCTGAGGTTGCCCAGGATCACCACCCGGGGGCCTGGAGCGACCAGGACCAGCGCCGGGGTGACCAATATGTTCTCCCTGACCGCCGCTTCAAAGTCCTTCGTCACATCAACTGTTTCTATCGCGTAACGACCGTTCAGGTACTCCTTGCAGAGGCGACGAAGGTTGACCAGTGCCTGTCTGGAATTCGGCCCAGCGCCTGCCATGAACAGCCGGAACAAGTAGTGGCCACGTTTCACTTTTCCTGGACGGCCCTTAACGATTAGCGATTTGCTCATTTCCTGCCGCCCTTCCGGCCGGAGGGCCGCACCCGGCCCGATGGCGGCGGGCTGCCGGGAAACTGGATGCCTTGGCCCGTAATGATGAACGGCTGGCGCCTATTGGAATGCGCCGCGCCCCTGGACTTCACGACAAGGAGCTTTCGGCCGATTTCTTCGTCGGTCTCGACGAAACGCAGTTGGATGACCGCGTCCACCACGGAGGAAAAGCCGATTCCGCTGAGTTCCTCATCACCGCCCACCATTCCGCTGATCTGGTTGGTCAGGATGCAGGTAATGCCGCGTTCCTTGACGACACTCACCAGCCGCATCAGGTAATCAAAGGCGGCGCGTTCTGACCCCATCCGGACGCAGGCGGAGATGGCGTCGACGATCATGTGGTCCGGCTTGAAGGTGTCAATGGCCTCGAGGGCACGGAGCAGATGGTTGTCAGACCCTAAGGCCTCCGGCAGAGCGGTCTGCACCAGCAGCTTTCGGGCTCGTAGTGCCGCGCGCAGGTCGATCCCGGCGCTGCACATCCCGGCAACCATCGCCTCCTGGGATTCCTCGAAATTCAGGTACAGAACCTTCTGGCCGCGATGGCAGGCGGCCCGGGCGAACGTGCTCGCCAGCGTGGTTTTGCCCGTGCCGCTGGTGCCCGCAATCAGAATGCAGGATGCGCGCCGGTAGCCGCCGTCCAACATGGCGTCCAGGCGGGTCAATCCTGAGGAAATCTTTGGCCCCAGCGGCTGATGGGTCAGTTCCGTCTTGGACACCGGAATCAGGATGACCCCGTGTTCTCCGATAACGTAGGGATACTCGTTGGTCCCAAAGCCCGAGCCGCGATACTTAATCACCCGGAGCCGGCGCGTCGCCACCTGCCCCACCACGCGATGGTCGAGGCGGATGACGCAGTCCGCCATGTACTCCAGAAACTCGTACTGAGAAGCCATATCCTCTCCGCTATGAGCCTTGACGGAAAGGATGCTTGTCATCCCCTGTTTCACCAACCACTCGTGGAGCCGGTACAATTCGTTGCGTTCGCGCCGCAAGTCGCCGAATATCCGCAGCAGCACGTCCAGCGCGTCCAGCATGATCCGCCGGGCCCGAATTTTCCTGGCTTGTCCGCCCACTATTGACAGCAGGCCCAGAATGTCGAATTCGCCCGAGAGCACTTCTTCACCGTCGAACCGCGCCTCGACGATGGCCACCTTGCCTGCCTTCTCCAGGGCCGGCAGGTCGTACCCCATGGACATCGCGTTCCTGCGAATTGCCTTGGCGCCCTCTTCGAACGTGACAAATACGCCGGGCTCGCCCGCCGCCGCCCCGCGGCAAAGGAATTCCAGACCCAGCACGGTCTTTCCGGACCCAGGCCCGCCGCTGACCAGCGTGGTTCGCCCTCGGGGAAGTCCGCCCTCCAGCACTTCATCCAGGCCGGGGACTTGGGTTGGCACTTTCGGGATGGGTCGACATCTTTGGGGCATGACCTTCTCTCTTCCGCGGTTTCGCCTTGTGGTCCCGATGTTGCCGCTACACGTCGCTCTCGCCCGCGCTGACTGCCGTGATCGGACAAGCCCGGCCAACGATGCCGAGGCTGGCGCAGCGTCTTTTGCATGCCGGCGGGGTCGTCTTCCCGCACCGCCGGAAACAAAAAAACCGACGTAGCTGAGCATCCAAGGATGCTGAACCACGTCGGCTTACTCGTCAACGGGCCTGCCTAAGGGCCTGCCCTTCACCTAGTCATCCGACTTGGTGCCCGTCCTGTCTCGCGCGCACCACAACATGTTGATTATAACATGAGGGGCCGCTCGAAACAGGCCAATTCCGAAAATCTTTCGGGTGGAGGGTAACGCCCCCACCAAGACCATTTCCAGGCCGATTCTCGGAGGACTGCGCCGGCGACAAGCACCGAATCAGCGCTCTGGCCGTTGGGCCAGCCAGTTACTGGCTCGATCCAGATCGGCGAAGATATCTATCTCATAGGGAAGAGGCGGCTTGGAGGCTTCCCTGAGCATCTGGGCCATGGTGGCCGCGAGGAAGCCGTTCTCGGTCGAGATCACTATGGCAGTCCTTCCGCCTTGGCGGTGCTTGCCATCCGCCTCGTATGTCCTCGCTGCCTCCTTGATCGACGCGAGGATATCGTTGACTCTCACGGCGCCCCAGTCCGCCTGTCGGAAGTCCCAAAGTTCGTTAAGCGTGGGTCCAGTCTCCGTGTAGAACGCACGAAGAGTCTCGCGGAAGTCCCGCGACGACAAGTCTCCGCAGACCGTGTGTATGGTCAGCCCGGCCCGCGGGTATGCCCGCGATTTGATCGCCACTCACCGTTCTCCTTGCGCCAGTCCCGACCCCGGCCCATGTACTCCTGCTCGAAGCGGCTGATCCCTTCGCAGATGGTGGCTTCGATTTCGCCTTGTGTCTTCATAAGCACCTGGACCGCTCCGCGATTCGCGACGCGAGAGCCCGCGAGACAATGATCGCAATGTCCTGACTCACCAGTACCCTATGACCGCCCTATCGCCTTAAGTCTAGACCGTCAAGAGCGGGAACGAAACGATATTCTCAGAATAAGCTCGTTTCGGGTGTCGGCTGCGCTATAATGGGAGTGTAGAAGAGCGCGTGCGAAGGCACGAGTTCTCAGTCGGGTGACTAGATGAAGGGCATCCCAATCGTACTGGGAGGCCCGTTGACGAGTAAGCCGACGCGGTTCGAGCACCTTTCATTTTGGGTGTTCAGCCGCGTCGGCTTTTTTTTGTTTCCGGCGGTGCGGAAATGCTCCAACAGCAAGGAGCGAAGGAGACCCAAAGATGAAGCAACAACTGAGCGGCTCCCATCGAAGGACTTTACCATCGTCCCAAACAGGATCGAACCAATGATCAGGCCAGAATCATCAATGGCGCAACAAGTCGCCCAGGCCGTGTTGGCTTTCCAGCAGCAGACGACCGGCCACGCGCCCAAGGCGGTCACCGTGGTCCTGAGCCAGGACACGCTGGTGGTCACGCTGCACGAGGCCCTGTCGCCGGCGGAGAAGGACATGGCCAAGCAGAGCCCGGCCGGCGCCGCCAAGGTGCAGGAGTTTCACCGGCAGCTCTTCTCGAACTCCTCCCAATCGCTGCGGGAGGAGATCCAGAGGATCACCGGCGTGGAAGTGCGCGAAGCTGTCGCGGAAGTCGAGCCGACGACCGGGGCCGTGGTGCAGGCATTCACGAAAAGCGCCATGGTGCAGGTGTTCCGCCTGGCCGAGAACGTGCCCGGGGACAGTTGGAACGAGAGTGGATCCACCGATCAACCAGAGTACATGGGTTCCATACAGGACGAACCGAAAGAGATAGGTGCAAGATGAAACAGACGATGATTATTGGCATTGTTCTCATAGTCCTGGGCGTGGCCGGCCTGATCTTCCCGGTCATCACGTACACGACGCGCGAGCCGGTCAACTTCTTTGGCCTCCAGTTCACCGCCGAAAAGCAGAAGACTATCCTGATCCCGGGCATCGTCGGCGGGTTGCTCTTAGTCGGCGGCATCGCCGTGGTCGTGGTGGCGTCGCGGAAGTCGGCATAACTGAACGGCCTGACTCCAAATTCGAAGCAAGCCAGCCATGAGTTGGCGTGAAGCAAAGTGATGGCGGAATACGCTATGAATCGGCATTGGCGCGACAAACATTGGAAGTATTCAGAGTTCGGGTTTAGGTATCTATTTCTAAAGGAGCAGCAAGATGAAAAAAGCACTGGTGTTAGGGTTGATCGCGATGGCGGCCCTTGTGGGCTGCAAGAAGAGTGAACCGGGCGGCATGGCCGGCAGCG
>CAZSBS010000021.1:0-28866 GCA_964605095.1 uncultured Planctomycetaceae bacterium
TTGGGAAGTGCGCCGGCCGAACCGAGCTTCAGTGTTCCCTCGGCGATGTTCGTCACGCCGCTGTAAGTGTTGACGGCGTCCAGGATGAGGGTGCCTTCGCCGAGTTTGGCCAGGCTGACCGGGTTGTGGTCGCCGCCGGTCAGGTCGCCGATGGCGCTGCTGTGGGTGAACGTCCCGTCGGTGGCGTTGGTGGTGTCCAGGCCGAACTGGGCGCCTGGCTTCATGCCGGTCGTCGCGGTGCTGGCACCCAAGTGGTCAGCATCAAGGACGGCGTCGATGGCTGTGGAATCGAAAAGCCCCGCGGAATCGCCCACCGCCAGGCCGAGCACCGCCCCGGATTCTGCGGTGACATTGTCCGGGGTAAAGTTGTCGATGTTGCCGTTGAGCGTCGTCTGCTTTCCAAGGACCAGTGCGCCAGTGTTGATGGTCGTCGGGCTGTCGTAGGTGTTCGTGCCCGAAAGCACCAGCGTTCCCGTGCCGGCCTTGACAAGGCCCGCGCCGGTGCCGGAGATGTCGGCCGAGACGGTCAGATCGTTGGTGGACGTCGCGGAGTCGTTGACCGTGAAGGTCCGGTCCGCGCCGCCGAGGTCGACCTTGCCGCTGATCGTCGCGCCCATGGGGTTGTTGGTGGCGACGTACGTGACGTTGCCGCCAAGCGTCAGCGTGCCGGTGCTTGTGGTTACCGCCGCACCGCCGGTCGGGTTTGTTCCACCAAGGGTGAGGCTGGGGATGGTCTGGTCGCGGGTGTTGAGATCCAGCGTCGCGGCCGTTCCCGCCGCGTTGCCGCTGACAATCACCGCAGTGTTGGGCAACACGCCGTCGTCGCCCAGGCTAAGCGTGCCGCCAACGACGTTCGTGCTGCCGGCGTAGGTGTTGGCGCCGGAAAGGACCAGCGTGCCTTCGCCCGTCTTGATCAGTTGTCGGTCCGTGCCGTCCTGGGTGATCGGGGTCTCGATCGTCGCGGTCTTCCCAGAGGCAACCTTCACACTCGAGTCCGCAATCATCTGGAGCGCCGTGCCGCCTGTCAGTTTGACGGTTCCTTCCTCGAAGACCATGCCGGCGAAGGTCTGCGTGCCGGCAACGGTCACGGTGTAGGCGCCCGTGGCGCCCGTGCCGGCGGCGAAGACGGCCGTCTGGCCCGCCGCCAAATCACCCGAGGTCCAGGCAGCCGCGGCCCCGCTGCCATCGGCTGCGTCGTTCCAATTCGTGTCCGCCGCGCTCCATATGCCGTCCGGAGTTGCGCCGCCCGCGGCAGCCCAGTATCTGGGCGGGGTGACGGTCAAGGTTCCGGTGCCGCTGATCCAGCCCGAGGCGGACGTATAGGTTCCGGCCAACTGCTGCGCACCGTTAATCCAGAGCGCACCGATGGTGTCGTTTGCGTTCATGGTCAGTTTGACCACAGTAGTACCATTCAGACTCAACGCTGCGGTGTCGGCCATCGCAGCCGCAGCATTGATGACCAGCAGAGCAACAGTGACATTGCTGTCGTTAGCTTTGATGGTCACATTGCCGTTGCCAAGCGAGCCGGCGGCGTCGGCCCTGATAGTGAATGCAGGGGCTGAACCAAAACCAGACCCACCGGAATAGGTACTATAATCGGCAACTAATGCCGCGAAGCTGTTGGCAGTGGGCAAGTAGGCGATTTTCCCGCTCGTGCCTTGAAGGCTAAACGTGTAGTCGCCTGTGATCCCTCCGGCGAATATCCTGCCTGTACCGCCCTGCGTCGACTCGCCGATCTCGACGGTGGCGTTTCCCATCAACTGAATTGCCGGGATCGAAAACGAAGCCGGTTTCGGAGTTCTCAGATTGATAAGCGAACCAGAGTTCATATAGATGGTCGTGGACCCGACGGTGCCGAGCGCATTGATGTCCTGATCGAAGCTTTCGAAGGCCCCAATTTGCAGATACGAATTGGTTCCCATGGTCAGATTGCCGGTATAGGTGGGTACCATAGCGTTGTCCACTTTCACCGATTCGCTGGCGGCGATAATCGCATTCGCGTCACCACTTGGCACGCCGTTATCCCAGTTGGCCACCGTGTTCCAACTGTCGTTGCCGCCAGCGGTACCGGTGATGGTTGTGTCAACCGCGTTGGCCGTCCCGGCCGCAATGCCGAGGAATGCCGCCGCCACCGACAGGACCAAAACTGCTCGCCAAGAAATGTTGCTTCTCATTGCCTTCTCCTTGTTCCTCGTTATCCAGATTCGCCTGTACGAAGAAGAGACGAACTTCGGCCTTATGCTCCTGCAAACGCAAAAGCGCCGCTATGAATATGATTTTGCAAAGTGCCTTGAGATAAGGCTCAGTGGGGCTTTGGAAGCGCCCCGGCCATCCCCAGCCCCCTGGTTGGCCGGCCTCTCGGCCGGCGAGCCCCGTGGGGGACGGCCAAACACCTGTGACCTGAGCGATTCTCAGGCGAAATTGTCGCCTTTGTCCTGTCGTCCTCCACGGCTTTACACGCGGGCCTCCCAGGGCCAGCCTCACCCGGGCCGAGCCGCGGCATGCGCCAAAACCGCAAAGCCTCAACCGAAAAAACGCACTGACTGCCTCGGGCGGCACAGAAACGACCCTGCCCGAACAGGCAGCGTCAAAACTTCAAGAAATGCACTGTTAAGTGTTATATCCCCCCCCCCGCATATTGTCAAGTGCAAAGTTGCGGCAAAATATGTCATATACCTGACAATCGTGCAGATTTTTGCAGATTCCCGGCCCGGATTGCGCCTCCGGCGTGGGGCGTGCGGTAGGCGGTGTCTGCCCGGTTGTGCCGCTGACCGTAAGTCTCTTGGCGAGCGGAGAGGATTATTCCAACGGGGAGAGCGCAAAGACCGCGGAGGAAGAAAGAGAGATATAGACGTGTTCTTCTCCGCGTTCTCCGCGATCTCTGCGTTGATATCTTCTTCTTGGTTCCGTGCGAAATACGTGTTTCGCGATATTGTTCTCAGCCCCGTTCGAGGCCCTGAGCCTTGACGGCCTGTGCAAAGCCGACCAACTCCAGGGAGCCGGTCGCGCACGTGTTACCTGTCCCGGACGTAACCAGCGACGACAATCTAAGGTGTTCACCCTATGCCCATGTCGCTAACGCCATTGCGCCAATTGTCCCTCAATTCTTCCTGAAATTAGTTGTGGACAAATCGAACGCTTCGCAGTAGCATACCGCTGTTGTTGGTCTTCTGTCTCTGTGCCCTGTACTCTTGTCTGGCGCGATCCGGCAAGGAGTGGCCCGGGCATTTGTGAAAGAGGGAACCACTCGCGGGGCTTGTTTGGCCCGTCATCGGGGCCGGTCGCACACGTGTAAACCGGAGTCTTTCGAGAAGATGTGGCCGTTCCGGCTGATGCGTTGCGTACGCTTCGCGATTCAACCGGCGGTCAGGATCGGAGGATTTGACATGTCCCCAGCGTCGCACATGGTCGGCCGCCTTCGGAAGTTGTACGGAATCGTCTGGAACCGGATGCGTCTTCTCAACGAGCGGACGATGCATCTGCCCCTCGGCCACCTGAGAACCACCCCGCCCTGCATGGTGGAGCACCTTGAGCCGCGTCTGCTGTTGTCGACGTACGTCGTCGACAGCCTCGCCGATGTGGTGGCCGACGACGGCACGATCACTCTGCGCGAGGCCATCGAGGCAGCCAACACCAACACGGTCGTCTTTGACGCACCGGCCGGCGATGCGGTCGGCACGGACATCATCCAGTTCGATCCCTCGCTTTCGGGCGGCACGATCACGCTGGGTGGCACCGAACTGACCATCTCCGACGAGTTGGACATCCAGGGTCTCGGCGCGGACCGCTTCACGGTTTCAGCCGCCGGGGCCAGCCGGGTCTTCAACGTTACGGCTCCCGGCACCAGCATCAGCGGCATGGTCATCACTCAGGGCAACTCAGCCAACGGCGGCGCCATCCGCAACACCGGCACGCTGACGCTCTCGAACGTCGCGATCACCGCCAGCACCAGCGCCGACTCGGCCGCTATCTACAGCACCGGCACGCTGACGGTGGTCGACTCCTCCGTCACCGGCAACACGGCCAGCGACGCCTCCAGCGGTGCGATTGTCATATCAGGCGGCACGGCGGTCCTGCTTCGCAGCCTCATCAGCGGCAACACGGGCGGCTCCGGCGCGGGCATCCGGTTCACCAGCGGCACGTTGCGGGTGATCGACTCGACCGTGTCGGGCAACACGGCTTCGGGCAACGGCGGCGGGCTGTACACTTCGTCCGGTACAGCCTACGTAACCCAGAGCACGATCGCGGCCAACTCGGCGGCGCGGGGCGGTGGCATCTACCGAAGCGGTGGAACCGTCACACTGGACAACACGGTGGTGGCCGGCAACACGGCCCCGACGTACCGCGACGTCGAAGGCGGCTTCGCATCGGCAGGCGAGTACAACCTTATCGGCGTGATCGACGGTTCAAGCGGGCTCAACGCGGCCAGTTCGCAATGGGGCACGGCTGCGGTGCCGCTGGATGCGATGCTGGGCCCGCTTGCCGACAATGGCGGCCCGACGCGGGCGCACTTGCCCTGGGCCGGCAGCCCGCTGCTGGACGCCGGCGACAACAATCTCGCCCTCGACCAGGCCGGCGTGCCGCTGGAGTTCGACCAGCGAGGGGCCGGCTTTGCCAGGATCGTCAACGGCACGGTGGACATTGGCGCGGCCGAAGGCTTCCGTAGCGTCGACTTCGCGCTGACCGGGCCGGTCGGCGCCTACTACGTCGGCGAGCAGGTGCCGGTTGAGTGGGACGAGACGGCCGTGCCTCCCAATTCGACCATTGGCATCTACTACGACGCGGACGCGACGGTCAACGGCAACGAGGTATGGATTATTCAGGACGTGCCGGCCGCGACTGACGGGCGGTACGTCTGGCAGCCTCCGCCGGCGCTGCCGACGGGCGACTACTACATCGGGGCGGCGCTGCGGGCGCCGGACGGCACGGTGTACACCTCGCGCCTGGCGTCGCCGATGACCCTGACCTTCGGCGGCACGACCTACGTCGTGAACAGTCTGGAGGACATTGTGACGGCCGACGGGCTGTTAACGCTGCGCGAGGCCGTCCAGGCAGCCAACACCAACGCCGTCATCGGCGACGCGCCGGCCGGCAGCGCCCTCTACACGGACCTGATCACCTTCGACGCCTCGCTTGTGGGCGGGACGATCGTGCTCGATGGCACCCAGATCACGATCTCCGACGACCTGATGATCACCGGCCCCGGCGCCGACGACCTGACGATCAACGGCGACGCCCGCAGCCGCGTCTTCGCCGTTACTGACCCGACGCCGGGCGACGGCGACGACGTGCGGGTGGGCATCGCCGGCCTGAAGTTCACCAACGGCAAGACCGCATCCGACGGCGGCGCGGTGCTGAACGAGTCCGTACTCCACCTGGCGGGCGTGAGCGTGACGGACAGCGCCGCGTACGACGACGGCGGCGGCGTCTACAGCACCGGGCAACTGATCGTCGCGGAATCTCGCTTCGAGCAGAACACGACCAACGGCTCCAGTTCGCCCAGCGGCGGCGGGATCTACTGCTCGGCCGGCATGACGCTGACGAACGTGGAGTTCACGCTCAACGCCGCTTACGGCGACGGCGGGGCCATCGTCAACGCCGGCGGGGCATTAGTGGCGTCCGGGCTGACGGTCTGGCAGAACACAAGCTTCGGCTTCGGCGGCGGCATCGTGTCTACTGGCGGGTCGATGGCGCTGTCGAACTCGACGATCAGCCAGAACACCGCCTACACGGGTGGCGGCGGCGTGAAGGTCGCCGCGGGCACGGCCACTTTCACCGGCGTGGTGCTCGACCGCAACGTGCTTGTCTCCGGCTCGGGTGGCGGGCTGCTCAACGAATCCACGGCCGGCATCACGCTTGATGGCTGCACGATCACCGGCAACACGGCGTCCAACGGCGGCGGCGTGTACGATGGCGTGGCGGGGACGCTGACGATCAACAATACGCTCATAGACGGCAACGCGGCCACGTCCTCGGGCGGCGGGGTATGGAAGCATTATGGCACGCTGACCGTGCAGGATTCGACGATCTCGGGCAACTCAGCCACCGCAGGCGGCGGCGGGGTATATTCGTACAGTGGGGTGCTCACGATCACTGATTCCAGCGTGATAGGGAACGTACTGAGCGGCTCTTCGCCGACCGGCGGCGGCATTTATGCCTATAGTGTGACGACCACGGTCACGCGCAGCCGGATCAGCGGCAACCGCTTGGTCTCCACAGGCGACGGCTACGGCGGCGGCGTGCGGGCTTACTACGGCACGCTAACGGTGACGGACTCGACAGTCGCCGACAACGTCGTGTCGGCGGCCTCCGGCGGTTACGGCGGTGGCGTGTACGAGTACGGGAACACCGTGTCCCTGACTCGCAGCACGGTTTCGGGCAACAGCGTTTACGGCGGCGCGACCAGCCAGGGCGGGGGGCTCTACTCCGGTTCCACGCTCAACCTGGTGAACTCGACCGTCTCGGGCAACCGGGCCTACGGAGCGGCCCTGGCTTCCGGTGGCGGGCTGTACCTGTCCAGCACTGCTTACATTACCCAATCGACGGTCGCCCTGAACGAGGCGGCCTATGGCGGCGGCGTCTACGGCGGCGGCCGCGTCCGCAACTCGATCATCGCGGGCAACCGCGCTGAGTTCGCGGGGCCTGATGTCCAGGGCGCATTTGATATCACAAGCGCCTACAGCCTCATCGGCGTGATCGATGGTTCGACGGGGCTCGACAGCGGCGATCATATCCTCTACGGCGTGGCGGTCTCCCCGTTGTGGCCCGGGCTGGGGGCCTTGGCCGATAACGGCGGCTATACACTGACGCACGCGCTGCTGACCGGCAGCCTGGCCGTCGATGCCGGCAGCAACGCCATGGCCGTGGACCCCTCCAGCAACCCGCTGGCGACGGACCAGCGGGGGCAGGCTCGCATCGCGGGCGGCGTGGTGGACATGGGCGCCTACGAGGGAACCGTTGCCCTGCTTCTGGATCTGACCGGGCCGACAGGCACGATCGAGGCCGGCGACCCGCAGGTGTTCACCTGGACCGGCAGCAGCGTCTCGGCCACGTCGCTCATAAGCCTCTACGCCGATCCCGACTCCAGCATCAACGGCAACGAGCTCTGGCTGCTCCAGGATGCCGATCCGGGCGAGCTCGCGGGCCAGTGGGCATGGCAAGGCCTGATCCCGGCCGGCACGTACACGCTGGGCATAGTGGCTGCGGATACCGTCACCGGGACCTCGGCGGAGGACAGGCTCGATTCCACAACTACCATTGCGTACACCCAGGCCTACGTTGTTAACAGCCTACTAGACGTTGTGGCCGTCGATGGCGTCCTTACGCTGCGGGAGGCACTGGAGGCAGCCAATCTCAACCAGGTCGTGGGCGACGCCCACGCCGGGCGGAGCGGTGCGGTGGATGTGATCCTCTTCCAACCCTCGCTGGCAGGCGGGTCGATCGCGCTGTCGGGCGGCGAACTGGCGATCTCCGATGATGTGGCGATCATGGGCCTGGGCAGCGACCAGTTGACGCTGGCGGGCGATCTGAGCCATCGCGTGCTGTCCGTGGCCGCCGGCGCGGATGCGTGGGTTTGGGGCCTGACAGTTCGCGACGGCTTTGCCGCCAACGACGGCGGCGGCATCTTGAACGCCGGCGACCTAAGGCTTCGCGACGTGATGCTCAGGGCCAACACCGCCGGGCGAAGCGGCGGCGGGATATACAGCACCGGCCTGCTGGAGGCCTGGGACTGCGAGCTTTCCGGCAACACATCGCAGGGTTCGGCGTCGGGCACAGGCGGAGCGATCTTCAGCAGCGGCACGGCCGCCATCCACGACTCGCTCATCTACGACAACACGGCGTTCGTTGATGGGGCAGGCATCGCCAATTCAGGCGAACTGGAACTGGCCTCGGTGACGCTGCGCCGGAACACCGCCTTCCAGGGCGGCGGGGCGATCCGCTCCAGCCAGTGGATGCGGGCGGATGACTGCACGATGACCGGCAACCTGGCCTACACCAGCGGCGGAGCGGTTTACATCCCCAGCGGTGCGGCGGCCATCTACAATAGTGTGCTTTCGGACAACTCAGCCGCCAACGGCGGCGGGCTGTACGACTACAGCTACGGGTCGCTGCTGCTGAGCGAGACGACGGTCTCGGATAACTCCGCCAGTTCATCCGGCGGCGGGGTGTGGAACCGGAACGGCGACCTGACCGTGCTCACCTCGGTGGTTTCGGGCAACTCCGCTACCGTTGCTGGCGGCGGCGTGTATACGTTGTACTCCGGAACCTTCACGCTTGCAGATTCGCAGGTCGGCGAGAACGTGCTGAGCGGCTCTGCGCTGAGCGGAGGCGGCATCTATGCCTACAGCACGACAATCACGATCACCCGCAGCCAAATCACCGGCAACCGCGTGGTCTCCACAGGCGATGGCTACGGCGGCGGCATGTATGTGTACGGCGGTTCCCTTGCGGTAACCGACTCGGCGATCAGCGACAACGTCGTGTCGGCGGCTTCCGGCGGCTGTGGCGGCGGCGTGTACGAGTACAGCAGCGCCGTAACCCTGACGCGGGATACGGTCTCGGGCAACAGTGTTTATGGGGGGACCGCCAGCATCGGCGGGGGTATTTACCAGTATTACTATTCCACGATATACTTGGTCGACTCCACGGTGTCGGGCAACCGGGCGTACGGTGCGGCCTCGGCTTCCGGCGGCGGCATCTACGTCAGCGGCAACTCGGGCTACATCGCGAACTCGACGATCACGCTGAACGAGGCGGCCTATGGCGGAGGCATCTACCGGGCTGGGAGTACCAGCGTCCGCGTGCGCAACTCGATCGTTGCCGGCAACTCGGCCGAGTTCGAGGGCGCCGACGTCTACGGCGAATTCGACACCACCAGCGCCTACAGCCTCATCGGCGTGATCGACGGTTCGACGGGGCTCGATGCCGGCGACCACGTGCTTTACGGCACGGCCTCAGCGCCGCTGTCGGCAAACCTCGGCGCCCTGGCCGACAACGGCGGCTACACGTTGACGCACGCGCTGCTGGTGGGCAGCCCGGCGGTCGATGCCGGCAGCAACACGATGGCCGTCGACCAGTCCGGCCTGCCGATTCAGACCGACCAGCGCGGTGCGTTGCGGATCGGCGGCGGGACTGTGGATATCGGCAGCTTCGAGGGCGTGGTCGCGCCGGCGTTCGAGCTGGCTGGGCCGACCGGCGCGATCCAGGCGGGCGAGCCGCAGACTGTCTCCTGGACCGGGCAGAGCATCACAGCCACCTCGCTGATCAGCCTCTACGCCGACCCCGACGGCCTGATCAACGGCAATGAGATCTGGCTGCTCAAGGATGCCGACCCCAACTCGTTGGGCGGTCAGTGGACCTGGTACGCCGTGGACGTCCCCGCGGGCACGTACACGCTTGGCGGGCAGGTTGTGGACCAGATTACCGAAAGCGCACTGACGGACCGGCTGGCCGGCACGGTCACGGTGAGCTATTCCGACGCGTACGTCGTGGACAGCCTGCTGGACGTGGTGGCGGCAGACGGGGTGCTGACGCTTCGCGAGGTCTTGCAGGCGGCCAACACCAACACCGCCGTCGGCGATGCCCGCGCCGGGCGCATCGATGCGGTGGACGTTATCCTCTTCCATCCCTCGCTTACGGGCGGGTCGATCGTCCTGTCCGCCGGCGCGGTTGATGTCAGTGACGACACGGCGGTTCTGGGCCTCGGCGAGGCGAGTCTGTCGCTGGTCGGCGGCGGCACGGACCGCATCCTGCGGATCCGGCCTGGTGTGCGGACCTGGGTCAGCGGCCTGACGCTGTCGGGCGGATCGGTCAACGGCGATGGCGGCGCCATCCTCAACGAGGGCATCGCCGACCTCCGCGACATGACGTTCACGAACAACTGGGCCTTCGACGATGGCGGCGCTATCTCCAACATCGGCACGCTGTGGGGGACCGGGCTGACCTTCACGAGTAACAGCGTGTCCGGATCGAGCGATCCCAGCGGTGGCGCCATCTTCACGGCCGGGCTGCTGGAACTGTCCGACTCGTCGTTCACCGCCAACAGTGCCGTCGAGGATGGCGGGGCGATTTGCGTGGCGGCCGGGGCCGAGGCGCTGCTTAGCGACCTGGCGGTCAGCACCAACACGGCCAAGGACGGCGCAGGAATCTACTCCAGCGGCAATCTCCGCCTGAGCGGTTCTGTGGTCTCCGGCAACGTCGCGTCCGACAATGGCGGCGGCATTCACATCGCCGCGGGCGCCGCGGCTTTGTATGACAGCGATGTTGCCGGCAACAGGGCCGCCAACGGCGGCGGGGTGTTTGACGGCAGCTACGGCTCGCTGCTGATCCAGCAGACCTCGCTCAGCACGAACACGGCCACGTTGGCAGGCGGTGGGCTATGGGACTATTACGGCACCACGCGGCTGCTGGAGGCGACCGTATCGGGCAACGCAGCCACCACCGGTGGCGGCGGCGTACTCACGTACAATGGAACGTTCACCCTCATAGACTCGCAGCTTATCGGGAACACGCTGGCGGGCACCACTACCCAGGGCGGAGGGCTGTATGCCTACAGCGAAACGACCACGATCACCCGCAGCCGGATCACCGGCAACCACGTCAACGGGACCAGCACTGGCCAAGGTGGCGGCCTGTGGGCTCAGTACGGCACGCTGACAGTGACGGACTCGACGATCGCGGACAACGTGGTGTGGGCCTCCGCGGGCGGTTACGGCGGCGGGATCTTTCTGTCGTACGTTACCACGACGCTGACGCGGGATACGATCTCGGGCAACAGCCTCTACGGCGCTACAACCGGCCAAGGCGGGGGTATTTACAACCAATACGGCACGCTGCACCTGGTTGACACAACGGTGTCGGGCAACAGGGCGTATGGGGCAGCCTCGGCCTCAGGCGGCGGCATCTACGCCTATGGCAGTTCCACCGGCTACTGGACATACATTACGAACTCGACGATCACGCTGAACGAGGCTGCCTACGGCGGCGGCATCTACCGCGACGGGAGCACCAGCGTCCGCGTGCGCAACTCGATCGTGACGGCAAACACAGCCGACACGGCCGGGCCGGATGTCTATGGCGCGTTCGATCTGTCCAGCGCGTACAACCTGATCGGCGCCATCGACGGCTCGACCGGCCTGTCGGACGATCCCAACACGCTCTTCGGCACGACGGCGGCGCCGCTGAACGCGGGCCTGGCGGCCCTGGCCGACAACGGCGGGCCGACGCTCACGCACGCCCTGCTGGTGGGCAGTCCTGCCGTCGATGCCGGCAGCAACACGCTGGCCGTCGACTCCGCGACCAGCCAGCCGATCCAGACCGATCAGCGTGGCGTCGGGCACCTGCGGATCCTCGACGGCGTTGTCGACCTGGGCGCCTACGAGGGCGCGGCGGACACGTACTTCGCGCTGTTTGCTCCCGCCGGCGGCACCGTACCGGCAGGCTGGGAGACCCCCATCCGCTGGGGCGGCAACCTGCCGACCAGCAGCCTCATCAGCCTCTACTACGACACCGACGACACGTTGAACGGCAACGAGATGTACATCGTCCGCAACCATGCCCTGGCGCCGCTGGCTGGGCAGTACCTCTGGCAGTCCGTCCGCACCCCTGATGGCCATTACCAGATCGGGGCCGTCGTGACGGATCCCGTCGGCAGCGGGTTCTGGGACGACCGCACCGCGTGGTTCGACCTGGTCCACTCCGATGTCCCAACGCTGTACGTCGTGGACACCATCGCCGACGTCGTCGCCGCCGACGGGCTGCTCTCACTGCGGGAAGCGATTGAGGCGGCCAACACCAACATGGCCGTCGGCGACGCCCCGGCCGGCAGCGATACGGAGATCGACGTCATCCGCTTCGACGAGTCGCTCAGCAGCCGCACTATCACGCTGACGGCCTCGCTGGCGATTACCGATCCCGTGTTGATCGAGGGTGTGGGACAGGGCGCCTACCGCATCACCATCGACGCCAATGGCGTCGGCCGGGTCATGAGTGTCGCTTCCGGCGTTACCGCGACAATCACGGACCTGCGCCTGACAGGCGGCGTTACCACCGGAAACGGCGGCGGCATTCTCAATAGCGGGTCGCTGACGCTGGAGGATGTGGAGATTCTGGACAACCAGGCCGCCCACGGCGGCGGGCTGGCCAGCTCCGACGGCACAGTTCAGGCCACGCGCGTGTGGGTGCATGACAACACAGCCGCCGCCACCGACTCCAGGGGCGGCGGAGTCCTCGCGGAGTGGAGCCGCGTCACGCTGCTGGATTCGACGGTCGACGGCAACACGGCCCGCTACGGCGGCGGGGTGTACTGCGGAGCCTACGGCGAGGCGGATATCCGCAACTCCACCATCTCGGGCAACACGGCCTCCGGCAGTGGGGCCGCCGGCGGCGGCATAGACAGCGGCCACTTCGCCGCCT
This sequence comes from uncultured Planctomycetaceae bacterium, assembly GCA_964605095.1. Lineage (GTDB taxonomy): Bacteria > Planctomycetota > Phycisphaerae > SM23-33 > SM23-33 > JAUWQU01. The sequence continues at coordinate 12,415 of CAZSBS010000021.1, forward strand.
GGGTGTTCCTGAGCGACACGACGGTATCAGGCAACCAGTCCACCGGCACGTCGGCACTGGCGGGCGGGGCGTATGCCGGCGCGGGCAGCTTCGAGATGGTCAACACGATCATCGCCGGCAACCAGGCGCCCGCCAGCCCCGATGTCAGCGGAACTTTCATCCCCGGCGACTACAACCTTATCGGCGTGATCGACGGTTCGACGGGCCTGGATGGGGCCAACACGCTGTATGGCACCACCGGCGCGCCGTTGGATCCGATGCTCGATGTCCTGGCTGATAACGGTGGCCCAACGCCCACGCACGCAATCCTCACCGGCAGCCCGGCGATCAACGCCGGCGACGATGCGTCGGCGACGGGTTTGGACGGCACGCCGCTGGCTTTCGACCAATGGGGCATCGGCTATGACCGCATACTGAACGGCCGGGTGGATTTGGGCAGCTTCGAGTACAACGCCAGCCCGGACGACAACCAGCCGCCCGTGGTTACCAGCCTGTCGCTTTCGGCCGACCCAGCCGTGCAGGGCGCGGCCATCACGCTGACGGCCCAGGGCGTTTCCGATGATCACGGTGTGACCGCGGTCACATTCTATCGCGACGCCAATCGCGACGGGATCGGGACCGTGGACGAAGTGCTCGGTGTGGACGCCAACGGCTCCGACGGATGGAGCTGGACTGGCGTCGTCACGTGGGCGACAGGGCAGACCCGCTACCTGGCGCGGGCTGCCGACGATGGCTGGCCGATGGGTGTGCGCTACAGCGGCTTCGTCGTTCAGACCGGGACGGTGGTCTCGAACACCCCGCCGCAGATCGTCGTCGGCATGCAGTACCTCAAGGCCAACCAGGCCAATCAGCAGGTCCAGATCTTCGTGACGGGAATCGACAAGGTAACCGCGCTGAACCTGCGGGCCCAGCTCGGCGACGGGCAAACCGGCAGCGGAGAACCGATCTTCCAGAGCGTCAGCTTCGCCGGCGGAATCTGGGACGGCCTGCCGTCCACGGTGACCGGGGGCGTGGTGGCAGGAACGCCGCAACTGGTGCAGGCCAGCATCACGCTCAACAACACCGGCGACGAGGTGCTCGCCAGCGGCCTGCTGGCAACGCTGATGGTGGACACGACCGGGTATGTCGCCGGGCAGACGTTCGACCTCAAGCTCCGCATCGACGAGGCCGACCTCGACTCCACCTTCGTTCTATACGGCGGACACGCGCTCGATCCGGTGGTCACCGCGGGGCAGGTGAGCCTGTATACCGCGTCGGTGCAGAGCCGCCACGTGTTCTACAACAACTCCTACTTCGACGGTGGCACCGCCGGCCCCGCCACGCAGGATGATGCAGCCATCGATACCAGCAAGTCGGCCCTGCTGCCGGGCGGAACCGCAACGTTCGCCAACTACACCAGCTTCAGCAGCGGCATCAACGGCGTGATGGTGGACATCGCCGGCCTGGACTCGCCCGGCAGCCTGGGGGCAAGCGACTTCGACTTCCGTGTCGGCAACAACAATGATCCCTCCAGTTGGACGGCGGCGCCGCTGCCCCAAAGCATCACGGTGCGAACGGTTGGGGCCAACAGCCGCGTCACGCTCGTCTGGGCCGCCGACGCCATCCGCAACGAGTGGCTTCAGGTAACCATCCGGGCCGGCGGCAACACAGGACTGGCCACCGACGATGTGTTCTATTTCGGCAACGCCGTCGGGGAAACGGGCGACAGCGGCACCAACACCTTCGTGGATGGCACCGACTTTGTGGGCGTGCGGGACAACCTGCACAACATCAGCAACCGTGCGGCTGTCACGGATGCCTACGACATGAACAGAGACAGCTTCGTCGATGGCACGGACCTGGTCGTGGTCCGCGATAATAACACCAACTTCCTGACATCCCTGAAGCTGATCACGGCGCCAGCTCTGGTGGGAGAAGCTCCTGTGGCGATGGCCGCGCAGGCCACCGCGAAACAGCCTGTCGCGGACGCAAGCGAAACCACTGCGTCTCCGACCCTAACCGCTTCGACAATGAGTACACCCACAGTGACAGCCGAAGCAAGCGTCGCCACACAAACGGTCATTCAGGCTTTCGCCCCAGTCACAACCCAAGCCACAGTCTTTGTGGATCCGACGGTTGCCCCGGCGGCCGTGCCTGCGGCGACCATCCCGGTCGATGTCGTAGCCCATGCTCAGGCCATGGCCTTGGTGAAGCTAAAAGACGTCGCCGTGGCGAAGCACTTGGCGGTTGACCTCGGCACCGTATCCTTTGCAGACTACGGGGCAAAATGGTTACATATGAGCTTGACACCTCCGCGGCTTCCCGCGGTGGCCAAGCCGGCATCCATCCGAGTTGGTGAAGGTGGAGAGTATCCTGAAACGATGTTTGGGCTTTCGCAAGTGCAACTGTACGGGCCGGCGCGTGGCCTTGCGCCTGAGGCCCAAGTGCTTGAGTTGGACGGGCTGAAATTGGACGTTCTTGACATGGCCCAGCCGCTGGCGAACCTGTGGTCGGATTCACTCGCAACCTTGTGACAGCATGGCCAGTTGAGAAACCACTTGGGCGCCTCTGGGTTTTTGCGCCTTGGTGAAAACGGCTTTGCCGGTCGACATGCGGAGGACAACATGAACGGTAGGCTGCTTGTCTTCGTGGTTGTTTGCCTGGCTCTTGCGGGGCCGGCGGGCGCGTCCATCATAATCAACGTGGGCGCGCACAACCTTATCCAGAACTCGCCCGGCCAGGTGGTTCAGATCTTCGTGACTGGTGGGGATCAGGTGACTGCATTCAATCTTCGCGCCGTGATCGGGGACGGGATGGGCGACAGCCCGGAGCCGAAATTCCAGTCGATCAACTTCAACGGAGGCATTTGGGACGTGGCTGAAAACACCGTCATCGGTGGCCCGATCGGCGGCTTCGAGCAAGACGCGCAGGCTTATGTGGCCTTCAACACCAGCGTGAGCGTTCCGGCAAACGGCCTCCTGGTAACTCTTACGATTGACACTACGGGTTTCTTCAGCGGCAGTTCCTTCCCGCTGCTCCTCAAGAGCACGGAGATTGGTTCGGACAGCGATTTCGTGGTGATTGGGGGAGCGACGCTTGCCGCGGACATCACCAACGGCATGTTCAACATCGTTCCTGAGCCGGCGCCGATTGCGGGCGACGCCAACGGTGACGGCGTGGTTGACGCGGCCGACTACATCATCCTGAAAAGGAACTTTGGCATGACGGGCGCCCAGTGGTTGGATGGCGACTTCAGCGGCGACCACCAGGTGAACTGGACCGACCTCCAGTTGCTGATAAGCCACTTCGGCACAAGCGGCACGGCCACCGCGACGACCCCGGAACCGGCGACCCTCTTTGTCATGATGGCCGCAGGCCTTCCTGCTCTGTTGAAGCGAAGGCGACGCGTCAGGTCGTAGCTTGAGCGAAGACTGACGCCGGAGCTGAAATCCCGAGCCAGCCTCGGGGCTGGCCCTGGGCGGATTGGCGATGATCCGGCGAAGGTGTGGTTGTTCCTCCCGAAAGCTCCGTCAGTCTTGATTCTAAGGGACTTACGTTTCTTGCCGAGAGCAGGCCTTCGCGGTAAGATTCCGGCCTTGTGACCAAGCATGGAAGCACGGAGATGGGCACCTTACGGATGGCAAAAGCTGTCGGCCCTTCGGGCCTAAGAAGCCGGTCAGTTTGAGAAGTAAGATCAAGTAAGATCAAGTAAGATGCTACCGTATTGCGCCTGGCGACAGTTCGTGCCGGAAACTCAGGTCACTCACACTGGCCCGTCACGGCCGTGGCCGTGTTAAAAGCGGCAGGCGCTGAACATCGTTTGACATAACATCGCACGGCCCGGCGTCGCGGACGAGCGGGCGGAAAGGATCATCACATGACCGGCAGGCGGATTACCAGGCGCAGGTTCATGGGTTCAGTGGGCGGCGTGGCGGCGGGCGCGGCGGCGTTTACCATCGTCAGCCCGCACGTTCTGGGCGGGCCCGGCAAGAAGGCCCCCAGCGACAAGCTCAACATTGCGGGCATTGGCGTCGGCGGGCAGGGCGCCGCCAACCTGCGGAACATGTCCGGCGTGAACATCGTCGCACTGTGCGACGTGGACCACCGGTACGCGGCCAAGACGTTCAAACGGTATCCCGACGCCAAGGTCCACACCGACTACCGCAAGATGCTCGACGAGCAGAAGGACATCGACGCCGTCGTCGTCGCCACGCCCGACCACACCCACGCGGTCATCAGCATGGCCGCCATGCGGGCCGGCAAGCACGTCTACTGCCAGAAGCCGCTCTGCCACGACGTCTACGAGGCCCGCATGCTCGCCAAGGCCGCCAAGGAAACCGGCGTGACCACCCAGATGGGCATCCAGGGCCATTCCTCCGAGGCCGTCAGGCTGATCCACGACTGGGTCCAGGCCGGGGCAATCGGCGAGGTACGCGAGGTCGACGCATGGTGCAACTTGTCGTACTATCCCTTCGGCCACGCGTACTGGTCCAGCAAGTGGTCCGACCGCCCGAAGGACACCCCGCCCGTGCCGGAAGGGATGGACTGGGACCTGTGGATCGGCCCGGCGGCGATGCGCCCTTACCACCCGGCCTACCATCCGCTGGTCTGGCGGTGCTGGCTGGACTTCGGCAGCGGGATGATGGGCGACCGCGGCGCACACACGATGGACCCGGCGTTCTGGGCGCTCAATCTCGGTGCGCCCACGAGCGTCGAGGCCACCAGCATGGGAGGCAATTCCGAAATCCACCCGCTCTCGTCGGTAGTGACCTACCAGTTCCCCGCACGCGGAAAGATGCCGCCCGTCAAGCTCACCTGGTACGAGGGCACGCGGGCACCGAGGCCCGCCGAGCTCGAGGACGGCCGGCAAATGGGCGACCGCGACGGCGGGCTGATCATCAGGGGCGCCAAGGGAACAATAATGGGCGGCGTGTACGGCAACGGCGCCAGGCTTATCCCAGAAAGCGCGATGAAGAGCTTCGTCCAGCCGCCCAGGACGCCGCGAACCACCGCGGGCAGCCACGAGATGGACTTCGTCGAGAACTGCAAGGCCGGCAAGCCCGCCAGCGCGGACTTCTCCTACTCCGGCCCGCTGACGGAAGTCTGCCAGCTCGGCAACGTCGCCAAGCGCGTCGACGCCCGAATCCTCTGGGACGCCGAGAACCTCAAGGTCACCAACATCCCCGAGGCCAACAAGTACGTCCACACCGAGTACCGAAAGGGCTGGAGCCTGTAGGCTTGCGGGTTCGCATCGACGAATGGAGGCCGGCGAAGTAGACGGTCCGCCGGATAACGTCGAACCGGAAGCACGAATGAACAGGTACGAGCGCTAACGCGGTGAGCGGGCTCGAATCGGGGTGGTGCTTGTCGCCCTCATGACTGCCTTGCTTACCTCCTGTTCAGCCACGGCGGGTGCGGAAGAAGCGATGTCCGGCAAATTTGATTTCAACCGCGATTGGACCTTCATCAAGAGCACACGCGCCAACAGCGGCCGAACGGAGCAAGCGAAATGAACAACGAACCGTCAGGCGAATACTACGATTATACCGTCACCATGAAACCCGAGCGTCCCTGGCTGGTGCAGTGGCATCAGAGCCTGGTTTACAGGATCATGCACGCATTAAGGGGAGGAGATGGCCAAATCGACGAATTGTTCCTGACCTTCGAGCAGGCGCTGGACGTGATCAAGCGGGTGTATCATTTGACCCGCGGCGTGCCGCAGATCGTTTTCCTGACCGGCTGGCAATTCGAGGGGCATGACTCGAAGTATCCCTCATGGGCCGAGGCGAACCGCCACCTCAAGCGCCCGCGGGACAAGTCCGCATTGGACAGCCTTCGCTGGCTGATTCGCGAGGCCCGCACGTACAACTGCCTTGCCACCCTCCACATCAACATGTTCGACGCCTACACGGACAGCCCGCTGTTCGAGGAGTATCTTGAGAAAGATATCATCGCCAAGGACAAAGACGGCAATCCCATTATCGGCAACAATTGGTGGGGCATGGATTGCTACCACGTAAGCTACACGCAGGAGTGGAAACACGGGCTGGCGCAGAAGCGCATCGATGACCTGATCGCCATGGTGCCCGAGATCCAGGAGAATCACTGCGTCTACCTCGATGCATTTATCGGTGCCCGCAAGGCCGATCTGCAGGGCCCCATCAGCCCTTATGTCGGATACAGCAAGGAAGAGGAAGCCAGGACCCAGCGCAAGATTTTCCGCTATTGGCGCGACCGCGACATCGACGTGGCGTCGGAATACGTGATCGGAATCCGTGTAGACCGTTTCGTCGGACTTCAACCATACTCCGCGGCGCAGGCGGAACTGATTGAGGACCTGCCCGACGAGTTCTACACGTCAGGCCCCGTCTACTACGAGTTCAGAGGGGTTGATGCGCCGGCTGATTTCCATGAGCGATTCTGCCTGAAGTTTCTGCCTTGGTTCTACAAGAACAACAAGTCCCCCAAGGGCGCCCAGCAGATGGTCGACGGCACCGATATCTGCATGCCGGCGCTGTGGTGCCAAAAGAAGACAATCATCGCCTACAGCAAGGAAGGCTGCTACGGCAAGATATGGGAGCTGCCGCCGGACTGGAAAGACATCCACAAAGTCTGCCTCTCAAGAATCACTTTCCATGGCCATGAGCCGGTGGGCGAAGCAGCCGTTACCGACGGCAGGATTGCTCTAAGTGTCCCAAAGGACGAAGCGTTAATGATCCGTGCATTGTGAGGGGAAGCGACGAAGGCATGCACAGGCGACAGGCATTTGGCCATGAAGGAACTTCCCGTGGTGAATTACGATATAAGCGACGTGCCGTTCAGCACGTTCGGCTCGTACATGTCGGTTTCAGCCCTGTCAGGCAAGCGTGCGCCCGATGGCGCAGCCGGTCTGTGGGCGCGGTCCCACCACAACGGGGCACACCCGTTGTTCAGGATCACGGCGAGCCTGGGCGGCAGCGAAGCCGCCACGAAAATCGCCGCCGCCCCCACGCTCCTTCGCCTTTCGGCCGACGGCGGCACAATCGACGTGTGCTTCGACGGGCCGGGAACACTGCGATTGCGGGGCTCGGGCCTGGGCATGATTCTAGATCCCGCCAGGGGGGCCGTCGCCTACGCCACAAACGACAGGCTGATGACCATCAACGTGCGGGCCGCCACTCGCCGCTACCAGATCGAATGCCTCGCGGGCAGCCTCTCCCTCCAGCGAATCTTGCTGGCGACCGGCCTGAAAGTGCCGCGTCTTGAGGTGTCGCCGGGCGACGGCGGCAACTGGGAAATCGCCATCGACGAGTTCTCGAGCACCTGGGTGCCGCGCGACCGGGCCGACTTCGAGGCCTGCGACGACGCCGTCGCCCGGCAGTTCGCGACGTTCCTGTCCGCGATGCCGCCCGCGCCCGCCAACCTGGCCGAGGCCCGGGAACTGGCGACCTACGTCGATTGGTCCGCGATGGTCAACCCCGAGGGCCTGCTCCGTCGGCCCGCCATGCTCATGAGCAAGAACTGGATGTGCAACGTGTGGAGCTGGGACCACTGCTTCAACGCCATGGCCCTGACACCGGGGCACATGGGCCTGGCATGGGACCAGTTGCTCGTCGTGGCAGACCATCAGGATTCGTTCGGCTGCCTGCCCGACTCGGTCAATGACGTCGACAAACAATACAACTTCAGCAAGCCGCCCATCCACGGCTGGACGGTGGGCGAGATGCTGCGGCGGGCGCCCGCGCCGCCGGGCGACGTTCTCGAAGCCCTGTACGACTCGCTCAGCCGGCAGGTTGGCTGGTGGCTGACGTACCGGCGATACGAAGGCGATGTGCTGCCGTACTACCTGCACGGAAACGACAGCGGCTGGGACAACAGCACGATGTTCGACAAGGGCGTGCCCCTGATCGCCCCGGACCTGGCCGCGTTCCTGGTGGTCTCGTGCGATGAGCTGGCCGACCTCGCCAACCGCCTGGGCCGCCCGGACGATGCAAGCCGTTGGCGAGAGCAGGCCGACCGGCTGCTGGCGGCGCTGCTGGAAGTGCTGTGGCGAGGAGACCGCTTCATTGCCCTGGCGACACACGCCAAAACGCCGGTGATCTGCGACAGCCTCATCCCGTGCATGCCGCTGCTGCTGGGCAAACGCCTGCCGAAACCGGTCATCGACACCATCGTGGCGTCGCTGCGCCGCTTCCTCACCGAGTGGGGACTGGCAACCGAGCACCCGACCAGCCAGGCCTACGCCGACAACGGCTACTGGCGAGGCCCGATCTGGGCGCCGTCGACCTACCTGGCCGTATGCGGCCTGGAACGATGCGGCGAATACGCGCTGGCTCGCGAAGTGGCCCAGCGCTTCTGTCGGCTGTGCGATAAGAGCGGCTTCGCGGAGAACTTCGACGCCGTGCGAGGCCTGCCGCTCTGCGACCGAGCCTACACGTGGACCGCGAGCGTCTTTCTCCTGCTGGCTGAGAAACTGCTGTAACACAACATCGAAACATCGTCATTTCGCCGCCGGAACCGACGAACTGGAGAATCCATACTCTCCGGAACCGACCGAAAACACCGCATAGATGCCGTCCCTGCCGAGACAGGTCACGCCGCTGGCCTTGGCGGCGGGCTGCCCGCTTTCCAATACATCATTGACATCCTTGGCTGGTATATACACCCTGGCCGTCGTATTCGGCGGGATCGCAATGTGGAACTCTCCGGTGTTTCCGGATCGGGACCAGTTGCTTACAATGGCCCCATAATATGAGCCGCTAGTCGTTTTGGCGTATGTCAGGTCACCCACCAAATGCGGCTTGATTATGAACTTCTTCATTCCATACCTTGACGGATCTGGCAGGATGCCGCCGATCCCTTTCGTGAAGTAGCCGGCTATGCTCGTGTAACAGGTGTGGATTCTGCTGGGTTCGCCGGTAATCTTCCAATATTCCGGCCAGGTCGTCTCACCCGAGCTCAAAAAGAAGCCATACCCGGGGCACTCGGTGCGCGTGAGGCAATGGTACAAGAGATCGACGCGATCTGCATCCTCGATAACATACTTCAGTAGAATAGGAAGCCCCGGACTGCCCGTATCCAGATATGGCGTCTTGTTTGTGATCTCGTCAACGCACTTCTTAAACACCGCCTCCTTTTCCTGATCCGGGGTAACCCCCGTATACAAAGGAAAGGCCAACGCCAACTGCCTTCCATCTATGTATGTCTTGGTATCTTCGTTGAAGAAGTGTTTATGGGCACGCCTTCTGAGTTCCGCCAACCGCGCGGAGTAGGTGTTAACGTCCTCATGTTTGCCCAATATGCCGGCTGCCCGCACGAACACATCGAGGTCATACGCATAGACGCAATTATTGAACAACTGGGCGGCGGGCTCGCCCCCGTATTCACTGCCGTGCGGGGTTGCCCAGTCACGGTCGTCACAGGATGAAGCGTTCCAGTGCGCAATATGTCTTCGGGCATCAATTGTTTCGCCGCCGTATTCGCCCTTGCCGCCGCCTCTCCAAAGCCCCAGGTTCTCACTTGAGCTGATCCTGCATTTCCAGGTCGCGTCTGAATGCAGTCTCACCCCGTTGGACATATTGATTTGACATCTGAAAACGGACTTCTGCTCCCAGACGGGCTTGCCAAATGAGCCGGTCGCTTGCGCCCATCCGGGCCCTGTCCATATGGCGATGACATTATCTCCCTGCTTTAACGTGTCGGTAATATCGTAGGTGACATAAAGGGCACGCTTCTTCAAGTTAGTCACCTCGGGCGTAAGGACGCGTGTGCCAATCCGGTGCCCGTTTACATATAGTTCATGATAGCCGATAGAGCCTAGATAAACGAAAGCGAGCGAGGGGACGCTTCGTAATGAAAAGGTCTTGCGGTACCAGATGTGCTTGATATTGTCGGCGTCTTCATACCTGATCCAGTCGCCTTCCCAATCCGACGGCTCCAACAGCCCCATCGAAAAGCGAGCCTCACGGCTCCACGGCGTGGCGTTGCCGTCCTTATCCCATGCGCGAACCTTCCAGTGACAATTCTGGCCTGACCTCAGCGCGGCCCCCGCGTAAACATTGTTAACGGATGTGCGTGAAGTGACTTTGCCCGAGTCCCACAAAGCGGCAGGTGTTGTACTGCCATCACGGGAATCGCTGGTAACGACAATCTGGTATGCTGTTTGCTTTTGGCCTCGCGTCTTCTTTGAATCGACCAGTTTCCAGGTGAATCTGGGGTATTGAGCATCGATCCCGAGCGGATTTGTCAAATACTCGCATCGTAAGTCAGCCACTGAGACGTCGGTGCTGGGGGGCGCGTCGCTCGTGTTGGCAGCCTGGATTATCTGTGGCGCGGCAATGGTGGCGGCGCCCAAAGCGCCTGCCGAGACCGCCGATTTCAAGAAGTCCCGCCTGTTGAGTGACCCGCGACGGTATGACGTTCGTTGCCGGCCCATGTTGTTACTCGCCTTCGTCTGTCAAACCTACGTTGTTTCCGACAGCCTTCTTCGGACTGTCATCCCTTGCATGAGCGATCACAAAGTCGACCAGCTTCTGACTGGTGAACCACCCAGGCCACATATTGTGGCCTTGTCCCTTGACTATCTCAAGCGTCATCTCGCCGCCCAGCGTGTCGTACCTCGTTTTCAGTTCACCCGAGTTCTTGTTCAGGGGGACTGTTGTGTCCTTATCTCCGTAGTGAACACCTCTGCCTTGATGGGTAGAGTCTTCTCCGCTGTTTGTTGAGAACTCTTTGGCGCAATGGTGTTTTCCATTACACGGACAGGGCCGAGAAGGCCCGAGGCTTCCAGTTTCCAGTCTTTGTTGACGCAGATGTTTGTGCGTGTGAGGCGTTTATCTTCCGGCAAGTTCTGGTCGCCGATCAAGCGGTTACGCCAGGAATTCACCACCATGACCTCCAGCTTATTCTCGCCAGTCTTGACGGCTTTGGCCACATCCACCCGGAACGGCGGTTGCCAGATCACACCAAGGTCGGTTCCGTTCAGGCTGACTCTTGCAATGCCGACGTCCAGAACCTGACCGAGTTCAATGGCAAGCGGCTTGCCCGCCACGTCATTGCCGATACGGAACGTTGTACGGTACACCGCCTTGCCGGAGTAATACTTGACACCGGGGTCGCTGTGATCGGTCCAACTTGTCAGGGCATCAAGCCGAAGCGGGTCTTTGGGACCACCCCATTTCGCATCGAAGGTGACGTCCCAAGGCCCCGATATCGCCTGCTTTGCCTGCCACGCCGGGAAGTTCGGGCCGCCGTTACGATCTCCCGCCGCGGGCCTGCGGAATACCACCAGGAGGCTGCCGTATGGACCGAACTCCAACGGCACATGGGTGCGTCCCTCCACAAACTTGAAGGTTGCGGCTTCTCGTGCGGATCCGTCGACCGGGTCCCAGAGTTCGGGAACCCGGCCGGCGCTACGGAATACCGCAGTGCCCTTCATTCCCTTGCCTGTCTGTTCGGCCAGAAAGTAGACATCCGCCGCGGCGATTCGATAGTGAATCCAGGCCATGCCGGCCACGGAGGCCGCGTCTCGGAACGTCACATCCTGGGCGACGCCATCCGAAAGCAGAAACTCGCGAGCCGTCATGCCGAACGCGACGCGGCCTTTTCCGACCTTGCGGATGCCTTTCTGTCCATCGGTCTGGTTCTCGGAACCCCACATATTGTCGGCAAGTCTCTTGAACATAGTTTTGCCCGCGTCGCCGCCGGCCAGGCTGACCATACGGAGCGGCTTGAGTCCCAGAACCGTGGCGCCGTCGCGCACCAAGGCATCCACCTTCTTTAACGCTGCGAGAGAGAGTACACGGTGATTCGGCAGCGCCAACACGCGGTATTTCATGCCGGACGGCAGAGTGAGGATCCCTTCCTTCACCGTCAGGCTGGAAAGCAGGAGTTCCTCGCTTAGCACATCGTAGTCAAAGCCGGGCAGGGCGCCGGCAGGGTCATCCGCCTTGAGTCGTGCGATATTGGGGATGTGGTCGCCATAGTAATAGACGACATCGGCCACGAAATCGCCTTGCTGGGCGAGATACTGGCAGCGCTTCAGATAGTTGATGAACGCCGGGGCTTCATCCCACCAGGTAATCTGAGGATTGAAATGGGTGCCGGCAAAGTATTCCTGGCCTGGGGTGCCCATCTCTTTGGGCGAGCAGGTGAATGTGTGGTTGAATACCAGATTCAGCCCTTCGCAGAACTCGTGATCGAAGCTCGGCTTCATGGCTGACCACGGGACGTCGTTCCAGTGCAGGCCTATCGTTGTGAAGCCTTCCGCGCCGACCAGCCGCTTGCCGTAGGTGTGAGCCGCGGACGAGGCCTGCTTGACGAAGAAACGATCCGTCGGTTTGGGCCGATGCCTCGATGGCGACCAGAACTCGCTCATCATCAGTTCGCCGCGACCGTAGTTCTTGAGACCGTCAAGAGGCCCGGCGTGCGGGCCGGAACATTCCGGATGCGTACCCATGCCGTGCTTCCGCGCCAACTCCGCCAGCAGCCCGTAATGGTCGGCGATGCGGTCACCAATGGTCTTGCGGAAATCGGCGAGAAAAGCATTCGAGTCTTCCCGGCTGTCGACGACGTACCCCGCCAGCACGGCCAGCCATGGAAACGGATCGTAACCCCGGTTCTTCTTGAACGTCAGGTCGAATCCCGGCGTCCAGTTCATGCCTCCGCCTTCCCAACTGTCGGTATGCAGATATCGCAGGCTAGTTCCCGCCAGGGGGCCTATGGCATCGAGCAGGGGTTCAATATTCCGACCCCAATAAGCGCTAAGCGAATCCGGGTTCATGTAGTCCAGTACGCGGCCGCTCCAGGCGGCGCTTTGGGTGGAAACATGTGCGCCGGTGGCTGTGTGACCGATCCTCAGAATCACCCACTCGCCCTTGGGTGCCTCCCAGCGAAGCGTGCCGTCCTTGTCCATCTTGCCGGAAATATTGAGGATATCCTTACTCTTTGTCGCGAGTTCTCCCGGCAAGGCGGGGGAGGTGTCAAGCAGGAACCGGCAATCCGGCGCTGACATGCCGAGTTCCCGCGTCGCGCTCTTTAGTTTCAGATACTTTATCGGGCGACCCGTCGCCCCGGCCGGGGCGGGGACCGCTATCACTGCAACGTCCCGGTAGAATCGCCCGCCCGTGACGGGGGATTTCAGCAACTGTTCAATAGTCGCTGGCCCCTTTACCTCGGTCTTTGACCAAACCAGCCGTTGCGTCGCCTCTTCCTCTGTCACCTTCGGCCCGCCAAGGTTCCAGCCGCTCTGGATGTTCAGGCTCAGTTCAAGATCAAGACGCTTGGCCTCCTTGCAGGCGTGCACGAAAAGCTTTGTCCATTCGGGCCCGCCAAACACAGGCCCGGCGGGCACTCCGCGATTCCCCTGCTGAGAACTGCCGTCGGCGTCGAATATCAACGCCCCGCTGTACCCCTTCGCCTTCATTTCCTCCAGATCACGGGTGATCGCGTTCTCGGTAACGTTGCTGTTGAGCCACCACCAGAAACAGCGAATACCCGCACCAGGAGGCGGATTGAGAAACCCAGTCTCCAGGTCCTTCGCCTCGGCAGCGCAAACGGGGTTCGCTATGAGGCAGTACAACACGGCAAATGCGCAGAAGGTCTTTTCTATCTTCATCTTCATCTGAACCAATATCCTTCTTCTGTTCCCGGTCTAATAGTCAGGCTCATCTGCCGACCGCCGGCGCGGGCGAGCACGCAACCGGCATGTCTATTGTCTATCGTGGGAGGCGACGGTCAAATGCCGCCACCGGTCGGCCTTCTTCCATGACGGATACTTGCCTCGGCATGAATCATGCTTATGCCTTGTGACTCGTGGGTATCAGTACCTCGTCGCCGTCCAGGGCGTCCGCGCATGCGGAGATGTGGATTGTCCCGGCCTGGGCGGCGGATTGAACGATCGCCAGGCACATGCCGAAGAACGCCTTGCGGTTGTCTGCCTTGACGGGCTCGTGGTCGAGCGGGTCGCCGTTGTCGGCGCCGATGATCCGGCCGGGGCCGGACACCTCGAAGCGCACGCGGTTGTCGGCGTGCGGGACAAGGTTGCCGGCCGCGTCGGCAATCTCGACTGTCACGTGGACGACGTCCTTGCCATCTGCGGCGATGGTTCGGCGGTCGGGCGCCAAACGAAGGGCGGTTGCCTGGCCCGCCGTTGTGTACTGCTTCTCGGCGACCGGCCTGCCTGCCTTGTACGCGACGGCCCTCAGCGTGCCCGGTTCGTACGGCACCAGCCAGGTCAGGTCCATTACGCCGGCGATGGGCTTTCTGCCCAGTGATCGGCCGTTGAGCAGCAGTTCGACTTCCTCGCAGTTGGAGTAGGCCACCACGGGGATCCGGACACCCTCCTTGCCCGGCCAGGTCCAGTGCGGCAGGATGTGGACCATTGGTTCGGCGGTCCACTGGCTCTGGTAGAAGTAGTACGAGTCCTTCGGGAAGCCGCACAGGTCGATGATGCCGAAGTTCCAGCATCTTCGCGGCCAGCCGAGCGATTCTCCAAGGTAGTCGAAGCCGGACCAGCGAAACTCGCCGGCCAGGAAGTCGTGCTTCTTTGTGGCTGCCCAGGAGTCGCGGCAGTTTATGCGGACGTATGCGTTATCGTAGGCGGAGCGATAGTTGGGGTCCACCCCGTCGAACACTTCCGGCTCGACGAGGTTGGGCGTCTCGATGATTCCGCCGGCGGGATTTTTGTCCCGGTAGTGGCTAACGGTCTGATACGCGCCGCGCGTCTGAAGCGTGTGCGGGACTTCCGAGGCGTAGAGTTTCCAGCCTGGGTTTGCGCGGTGGTAGTTTTCATACTGGAAGCACCCTCCGCCACCGCCGTTTATGCCAATCACGTCGAACTCCGGCGCGATCCACACCTTCTCGCCTTCGAGCCAGTTGCAGCCGCAGGTCACCGGCCTGGTCGGGTCCAGCCGGGCCACGGCCTCGATCAAATCGCGTGCGACCTTGACCCCGGCCGGGCTGAACTGCTCGCGGATCTCGTTGCCAACGCTCCACAGGATCACGCACGGATGGTTGCGGTCGCGCTGGACCCAGTCGGCAAGGTCGCGACGCCACCACTTCTCGAACAACGTGGCGTAGCCGTGCGGC
This sequence comes from uncultured Planctomycetaceae bacterium, assembly GCA_964605095.1. GTDB lineage: Bacteria > Planctomycetota > Phycisphaerae > SM23-33 > SM23-33 > JAUWQU01. The sequence goes on from CAZSBS010000021.1 coordinate 27,460, forward strand.
TTCTTGGGGATCGTCCACTCGTCGAAGCCCTCGTCGATGACCAGGAAACCCATGCGATCACACATGTCCAGCAGCACCGGCGACGGAGGATTGTGGGCCGTGCGTATGGCGTTGCAGCCCATGTCCTTCAGTATCCGCAGCCGGCGTGCAAAGACGGCATCCGGCACGGCCGCGCCTACGCAACCGCCGTCGTGGTGCTCGCAGACGCCCCGCATCTTGACGGGCGTGCCGTTGAGCAGCAGGCCGCGATTCGCGTCGAACACGACGCTACGGATGCCGAACGTGGTATCAACAACGTCGACGACCTTGCCCTCGCGGAGCACCTCACTGCGGAGGGTGTAAAGGGTGGGCGCCTCCGGGCTCCACAGGTCCGGATCGCCAACGGTCAGCACCTGCCCGAAGCGCTGCTCGTGGCCGGCAAGGATGCTGTCCCCGGAATCGGCCGCCGCCACCGCGCGGTCGGAACTGTCCAACACCGTCGAGCGCAGCGTTACGGCTGCGGCAGAGCCGGTCTCGTTACACACGGTCGAACTGACGGCCAGAGTTGCCGCGCCGCCGCTCACGCGCGGCATGGTGATGCACGGGGACCACCTTGCCAGCCTCAGCCGGGCCGTCACGTTCATCCAAACGTGGCGGTAGATTCCTGAACCGCTGTACCACCGCGAGTTGGGCTGGCGGGAGTTGTCCACGCGAACGGCCAGGACGTTGGAGCCGTCGATGTTGAGGTGGTCCGTCAGGTCGTAATGAAGGCTGACATACCCGTTTGGGCGGTGGCCCAGGTGATGCCCGTTGATCCACACGTCGCTGTGCCAGTAGATGCCGTCGAACTCGATGGCGACCTCCCTGCCGGCCCATGCGGCCGAGGCTATGAACTGCTTGCGATACCATCCGATGCCGCCGGGAAAGAATCCTCCGGCGGGCCCAGCCGGGTTGTCCTCGGCGATCGGCCCTTCGATGCTCCAGTCGTGCGGAAGGTCCAGCTTCCGCCACCGGCGAGCGTCCAGTGCCTGCACTTGGCCGGTTTCGACGTCGCCCAAATGGAAAAGCCAATCGGCGTCGAACGACGTTCGCTCACGTGGCGCCAGGGCGATAGGGGCTATATGTTTACTGGTCTGGTTTCTACCCATGCCGCGGCCTTTCCACGCGATTCTGCTGCAATATGTATATATAGATTACAGCAGGTTCATTTTTGGCACAACCCGTTGTTGCGGCAAAGTGTGTCTACTTATGCGACACCATGCCAGGGAGGAGAACCGGGCTTCGATCCGGCTCAATACGATTTAGATCTCAATGGGATTGCTCCGGATTAACCAGCCGGGCCGTCGAGGTGGTAGATGCTCGCGCTGAGACCGGCCACCTCGTGGGCCAGCGACGGCAGCTCGAAGCGCTCGAACATCTCCTGGCCGA
>CAZSBS010000022.1:0-18022 GCA_964605095.1 uncultured Planctomycetaceae bacterium
CCCGCGCGCCAGCTCTCGCCGCCGCGTGAAGCTCAGCTTCTGAGGGAGGCGTCCTGACGGGGTCTTCCCCACGCACGTGGGGGTGAACCTGGCTCCGGACAGGTTGTCTCCGGACAAGTCGGCGTCTTCCCCACGCACGTGGGGGTGAACCGGTGACTGTGGAGACCACCCAAGTTCGGCGAAGGTCTTCCCCACGCACGTGGGGGTGAACCGTCGGCATCGTTGACCCGATGCTCGTGCAGGCTGTCTTCCCCACGCACGTGGGGGTGAACCGGATGCAGCTCCAGGCCGAGGCGGCAAAGACTACGTCTTCCCCACGCACGTGGGGGTGAACCGACCGTCATCGAGATGCAGACGGCGGGCAAAGCGTCTTCCCCACGCACGTGGGGGTGAACCGGATTGATTAGCACCGACAAGCCGCTGACGCAAGTCTTCCCCACGCACGTGGGGGTGAACCGATCGGACCCTTCATGGCGGCCTTGGCGTACTCGTCTTCCCCACGCACGTGGGGGTGAACCGACAAGCCCGAAAGACAACTGGCAGCACTACGCGTCTTCCCCACGCACGTGGGGGTGAACCGGCAACACCCTGGCGGCGGTGTGGGCGGGGGTCGGGGGGAATTGAAGATCGGGGAGCTGTCTACCGGCAGGCGGATTTCAGATTTCAAGATGGCCGGCGGCGTTTCTCATTTGGTGAAGTTTCATTCTTTCGACCTCTCGGCGTTCTCCGCGTTCTCTGCGCGAAATCCCTTCTTCTTCATCCGCTCTTGGCGGCCGGCCTGTTCGCCGCGGGTGATCCGAGGCATGCCCTGGTTGGCATTGGTTGGCGAATGTGGCAATAATGGTATTTATTGGATTTATGGCATTCTGTGGTCCCGGCTCGCCGGGGTAAACTCTTCTCCCGCAGGGCTCTTTGGGCAGCGCGATTTTTTTTAGGCGTTTGAGCGCCCCAAGTGTGGTTTTGGTGTGGTTTTGGCGCGATTTGGTGTGGTTGCGGAGGTGGTTTGGTGTGTTTTTGGCGCTGTTGCGGAGCCCCGGCGCGCCGGGACGGGGGTGTTTTGGTGCTTCGCGAGTGCATGTAGAGAGGCTGTTTGCGGGTAATTGCGAGGATGTCGCCGAAATCCCAAACCCAACGCCGGGGCCGGTGCGATACGCTCGCGCGGCTGGGCCCCGAATCTGGTGACACCACGTGGATTTTGCCGTCACGCCAAAGTGGAAGCAACATGGCCCCGCCTGGCCACCCTCCTTCGCTGAAGCTACGGAGTGCTTCGCTGGCTACTGGTTACCTGGCGCCTCTACCGGTACAATGTGTTGCAGATGGGCGAAGCGTTACGCTTGTTTTAGAAACGGCACAATAGTCGGAGCCCTTGGGGCCGGCGCGGCGGCGCCAGGAACAATCGCGGCATGAATATTCAAACCGAGCCAACCAGCCCCACCGGTTCCCGCGGCGGCGCGGTGCTCTGGCTGGCCGTGGCAGGCCTGATGCTGGGGCTCTACGCCGCCACGGCCCAGAGGGGTCCGGCCTGGCAGGACAGCGGGATCTTCCAGTGGCGAATCCTCGGCTTCGACCTGACCGGCAAGTTCGGCCTGGCACTGGCACACCCGCTGCTGATAATTCTGGGCAAAGCCCTGAGCCTGCTGCCATTGGGGCCGCTGGCGTTTCGGCTGAACCTGGCCTCGGCCTTGTGCGGGGCGGTTACGGTCGCCAACGTCGCGCTGCTGGTCCGGCGGCTAAGCCCCGGCCGCCCGGTCGCGGCGTGGGTGGCGGCGGGCTTTCTCGGCTTGGCTCACACGCCCTGGTGGCTCTCGACAATCTGCGAAAGCCAGATGGTGTTCGCCGCCCTGTTTACAACGAGTCTGCACGTGCTGGTCTCGCTTGTGCGCCGGCCGACGGCGAATCTGGCGCTGCTGCTGGGTGCTATTAACGGCCTGGCGCTGCTGGCCCACAACCTTGCGTTGCTGGCCCTGGCGGTTTACGGCCTGACGGTTATCTCGCTGTGCGTGCGAGGCCGGCTCAGGTGGTACGCGGTTGCCCTTCTGGCGGCTGGATGGCTTGTCGGCTCGGCTGGGATGCTGGTGCTTGTGGCCCGGCAGGCGGCGGCGACGGGCCTTATCCCGGCCGTAAAGTCCGCCCTTTTCGGCCAGAGTTGGCAGAGCGACGTTTTGGGCGGCTCGGTGGTGGCGGTCAGAATGGGCGTCGGCTACATCCTGTACAACTTCCCAAACGTCGCGCTGGTGCTGGCTGCGGGCGGGCTCTGGGCGCTTCGCAAGGCGCCCATGCGACCGCTGCGATGGTGCTTCTGCGGGCTGACGGCCATTTATCTGGTGTTCGCCATCCGGTACCAGGTGATGGACCAGTTCATGTTCTTCGTGCCGTTCTATGTCATGGTGGCCGTGCTGGCGGGGGTTGGGCTGGGCAGTCTGCGACCGGGGGCGTACAAGTGGGCCGCGCCCGTTGCGCTGGCGGGCCTGCTTGCGGTGCCGGCGCTGTATGCCGCCATGCCGTCGATTGCCCGCTCAGCCCATCTGGCCGTGCCGGGCAGGAAGGATCTGCCTTTCCGCGATCCGGCGCGGTATTGGCTTTCGCCGTGGAAGGCCGGCGAGAACTCGGCGGGGCTCTTCGCCCGGGCGGCCCTTGCCGACGTCCCTGCCGGCGGGATGATAATCGCCGACAGCACTTCGCTGTATCCGTTGCTGTGGACACGGCGCGTCGACGGGCTTGGCCGGGATGTAGACCTGCTCGAGAACGCAAGTCCCCGGCAGGTCCCACCAGGGACGCCAAACGTATTTGCAGTCTCCGCGACGCGGGGTTATTATCCGCCGTGGCTGGCCGAGGCGGCTTTGCTGGAGAAGGCCCCGGAGCAGGTGCTTTACAGGGTTGTCTGGCGCAAGAAGCCCGCTCCGCCGGATAACCGCACAGGAGCCCGGAGCGCCGACGCGGCAACGGGGCCGTCTAAACCTTAGGCAGTCAATCAAGGAACCGATCCGGTCATATGTCTGACGCCAAGTACACTGTGTTGCAGGTCGTTGGTGATAAGTGGTGGCTCGTCCTGCCCGCCTTCGCAGCATCCCTGATTGCCACGCCGATCTTCCGGGCGGTGGCCTATCGCTTCAAGATCGTCGACCGCCCGGACGACCTTCTCAAGCCCCATGGCCGGCCCGTGGCGTACCTGGGCGGCCTGGGCATATGGCTGGGCATGATGATCGGCCTGGGCAGCTATATTCTGACCCTGCCAAACCTGGGCACAGAGTGGTCCGGCGCCATGGGCGACCTGTCGGGGCTTGACCTGGTCAGCCTGCTGAACAACCCCGTCTGGAACCTGCTGGGCATCATGCTTTCCAGCACTGTCATCATGATTGTGGGGCTGCTGGACGACCTTAAGAACCTTCGCCCGAAGCAGAAGATCGCCGGGCAGATCCTCGCCGCGGGCGTCCTGATGGCCGGGGGAATCGGGGTGCGCATTGCCAACGTGTTCTTCCAAGGGTTGGGTTTCCACCTTTCGCCCTTGCTGTACGTTCCGGTTAGCGTGGTGCTTTGCCTGATCTTCGTCATAGGCGCCTGCAACGCCACCAACCTGCTGGACGGCCTGGACGGGCTTTGCGGCGGCGTGACGGGCATCATCTCCCTGGGCTTCCTTGCCCTGGCGGTCTGGCTGGCCACCTGGGGCACGCCGAAGACACTCAGCATTGACGAACTGCGGATAGGCCTGGCCCTGGCCATGGCGGGCGCCATCCTGGGCTTCCTGCCTTACAACATTCCGCCAGCCAGTATCTTCATGGGCGACGCCGGCAGCATGCTCCTGGGATTCTTCGTAGCCAGCATGATGGCCTTGTTCTGCCGGGAGGGAAACACCCGCTGGCTGCTGGCGGCGCTGGTCATCTACTCCCTGCCCATTCTGGACACCGCCCTGGCACTTGTCCGGAGACTCCTCTCCGGCACCAGCATCTTCGCCGGCGACCGCAGCCACCTCTACGACCAGCTTATCGACCGCGGCATGAGCGTCAGGCAGGTCGTCGGGCTGTTCTACACCCTTTCAATCGGCGCCGCGGTGCTGGCGGTAAACGTGGCCATCTGGGTTCGCTTCCGCTACGCCGTGCTTATCTACGCGGCCCTGCTTGCGGCGGTGTGGTACGTATTCTGGAAGGCCCGCATGGTCCACCCGGCGCCTCACGCGCATGAGCCGCCGAATCCGCCCAAGTCCGACAAGCCCCAGGTCGGGGCCAGCCAATAGGGCAAACAACGAATGCTTCGGCAAGACCAAAGCGGCGCCGTCCTGTCCATCGTCATCCCCATCTACAACGAGCTTGACACGTGGCGAGAACTGCTCGCCCACGTCGAGAGCGTGCCCCTGCCGCACATCGGGCGGCAGATTATACTTATCGACGACGGCTCGACAGACGGCACGGGCGAGCAGCTTCGGCAGTTCGCCGAATCCTGCGCCGCCCAGACCGACCGCCGCCCCGGCCCGGGCGAGATCTGCCGCAAGGTCATCTTCCACGACCGCAACAGGGGCAAGGGCGCGGCCCTGAGAACCGGCTTTGCCTCGGCCGACGGAGACGTGGTCATCGTCCAGGACGCCGACCTCGAATACGACCCGAACGACTACCCTCGACTGATCGAGCTCATTCTGCGCGGCCAGGCGGATGTGGTTTACGGCACGCGGTTCCCGCCCGGCGGCGGGCGAAAGGGCCGACTTGGGAACTACCTGGCCAACAGGCTGCTGACCTGGCTGTCCAACCTCGCCACCGGCCTGAAGGTCTCCGACATGGAGACCTGCTACAAGATGTTTCGCCGCGACGTGCTGCGTCAAATCCACATCGAGCAGGACCGCTTCGGCTTCGAGCCGGAAGTAACGGCCGGCGTCGCGAGACTGGACGTCCGCGTCGCCGAATTGCCCATCAGCTACCGGGGCCGCAGCCGGGAAGAAGGAAAGAAGATCGGCTGGATAGACGGCGTGCAGGCGATTGGCTGCATCTTCCGCTACGGCCGGCGCTGGCGGCGCCGGGCAAAGATGGTTGCGGTGAAGGACCTCGCGCCGGAGGAGTAGGCGGATGGGGGAAGGCACCAATTGCGGATTGTCCCGGCGCGCCGGGACAATCCGCAATTGCCTCTTTCCCCCGATTCCCGATAAAGAAAAACGTCCCGACCGGGCGATATAGGTTATGGGACATATTGCGCCCTCATTTGACACGGACGATTTGGAGCGGGTAGTATGCGTGAAGGTATGGAGACCCCCAAGAGCATCGAGAGTCACAAGGTACAATGCCTGGATTCCGCGCGGAGTTTTGCCGGGCGGCGGATTCATCTCATAGGCATCGGCGGTTCCGGTATGCGCGCTCTGGCCAACATGCTGATCGAGCGCAAGGCGATCATCAGCGGATCGGACAACGCCAGCGGCGGGGCCATCGACCGCCTGCGGCACCGCGGCGCCGACGTTCGCATCGGCCAGTGTGCCGGGAACATCCCCGAGCAGTGCGACCTGGTCGTCCGCTCGGCCGCCATCCACGATCAGAACCCCGAGTTGCTGGCCGCAACGGCTCGCGGCATCGAGGTGGTCAAGTACAGCCAGATGCTAGGCCGGCTGATGGCCGAGCGGACGGGCATCGCCATTGCCGGCACGCACGGCAAGAGCACGACGTCGGCGATGGTGGCCTACGTGCTGCACGAAGCTGGCGTCGACCCGAGCTTCGTCATCGGCGCCACGGTGGGCCAACTCGGCGGGCCAAGCGGCGTCGGAGGCGGGCGGCACTTCGTGGCCGAGGCGTGCGAGTTCGACCGCAGCTTCCTGAACCTCTGCCCGCAGTACGCGGCCATCTTGAACGTCGAGGAAGACCACCTGGACTGCTATGCCAACCTCGACGCGATCGTCGAGGCTTTCAAGGCCTTCGCGGCCCTGGTGCCTCTTTCGGGCGCGGTCATCGTCAACGGCGACGACCGCAAGGCCATGGAGGCCGTGCGAAACGCCGCCTGCGAGGTCGAGACGTTCGGGCTCTCCGAGGGCTGCACCTGGCGGGGCGTGGACATATCGGAGCATCGCGGGCTTTACCACGCGACGGTCATGCTGAGCGGCAGCGAGTTCTGCCGCCTGGACGTCCCGCTGCCGGGCATGCACAACGTCTACAACTGCCTTGCCGCCACCGCCCTGCTGCATCACGCGGGGCTGACCGGCGAGCAGATCGCCGAACTGCTGCCCGGCTTCCGCGGCATACATCGCCGGATGACGCTCAAGGGCGAGTCCGACGGGATAACCGTGGTGGACGACTACGCACACCACCCCACCGAGATCGCCGCGACGCTGCGGGCCGTCAGAGACTTCTACCGCCCCCGCCGGCTGTGGTGCGTATTCCAGCCACACCAGCACAGCAGGACGAGGTTCCTGCTGAAGGACTTCGCAAAGAGCTTCGCCCTGGCCGACGAGGTGGTCGTGCCGGACATATACTTCGTGCGGGACAGCGACCTGGAGAAGGATTACATTTCCAGCGAGGACCTTGTCGCGCAGATCAGGCTGCACGGTGGGACCGCTATCTACATCAAGACTTTTGACATGATTGTCGAGCACCTGCGCCAGCGCCTCGGCGCAGGGGACCTCGTGGTGACCATGGGCGCGGGAAATATATGGGAAGTGGCGGATGAAATTGTTCGCTGGCTTGGAAAAGATAGTTAAGCAGGACCACCCCCTGGCCGGCGAGACGTGGCTTCGCATCGGCGGCCCGGCGGAGTTTCTCATCGAGCCCCGCACGGTCGACCAGTTGCGCCAGGTCGTTATGCTCTGCCGCGAGGCCCAGGTGCCCATGTGCGTGATGGGCCGGGGCGCCAACCTGCTGGTCGACGACGCCGGCGTCAAGGGCGCCGTCATCCGCCTCTGCCAGGGCGAGTTCGCCGAGGTCAAGCCGACGGACCTGGGCATTCGCGCCGCCGCCGGGGCCGACATGGGCAAACTCGTGCTCCGCTGCGTCCGAGAGGGCAAAAGCGGCCTGGAGGCCCTGACGGGCATTCCCGGCAGCATCGGCGGCTGCGTCCGAATGAACGCCGGCGGAGTCTTCGGCGACATCGGAAACGCCATCGAGTCCGTCGAGGTCATGAGCGCCAACGGCGAGGTCTTCACGCGATACCGCGGCGACCTGGCCTTCGCCTACCGATCTACCAATATATCCGCCCCGTTCATCCTGGGCGCCGAGTTCAGGCTCAGCGAGGACGACCCGCACAGAATCCTCAAGCAGGTCAAGCAGATCTGGATGTACAAGAAGAACACCCAGCCGCTGGGCAACCGAAACGCCGGGTGCATCTTCAAGAACCCGCGGGGACTCTCTGCCGGGGCCTTGATCGACCGCGCGGGCCTCAAGGGCAAACGCGTCGGCGGGGCGCACGTATCGCTCAAGCACGCCAACTTCATCCTGGCCGACAACGGCACCCACGCCAGCGACGTGCTCAAGCTCATCAACGTTATCCGCGAGACGGTCTACAAGAAAAACGAGGTCTACCTGGAGTTGGAAATAGAGGTCTGGTAAATGGATTGCGTCTCCAAGAACGCGCATGAAAACCAATCGCGAGGCATCTGCGCCGCGCCGAACGAGCCGGGCAAGGAAGGTGAACGAGCCATATCCCCTGCCGATATGGCGAGTGAACCTGACGAAGCGCGGCGAAGTTCGCCGCAAGCAGAGGCCCGCGAGAGTTTTCATACGCGTTCTGAAGCCAAGGATGGCTGCCATATGCGAAATCATACACCAGCCGACATTCTTGACATCACCGTCCTGATGGGCGGGCCGTCGAGCGAGCGGGAAGTCTCGCTGCTCAGCGGCGCCGCCGTCGCCGACGCGCTGGCGCGCCGCGGGCACAAGGTCTGCCGGGCCGACATCAACCCGACCAACACCGCCGCCCTCAAACGCGAAGGGATCGACGTGGTGTTCATCGCCCTGCATGGCGAGTTCGGCGAGTCCGGCGAGGTCCAGGAACTCTGCGAAGACGCGAACCTCCGCTACACCGGCTCCGGGCCGCGGGCCAGCGAACTGGCCATGGACAAGGCCGCCACCAAGCAGGCCGCCAAACGCCTCGGCGTGCCGACGCCCGACTGGATGATCGTCGAGGAGTTCCACGAACCCGCCCAGGTCGCCAAGTGGCTGGGCGAACTGGACGTGCCGGTCGTGCTCAAGCCCGTCGACGGCGGCTCCAGCGTCGATGTCGTCCTGGCCCGCACCCACGCCCAACGCGACGAGGCCCTGGAGGCCCTGCTGGACAAGTATGGCCGGGTCATGCTCGAACGCTACGTCAAGGGCAGGGAGTTTACCGTCGGCATACTCGGCGACCAGGCCCTGCCCCTGCTGGAGATCCTGCCGGACGGCGAGTTCTACGACTTCCGCGCCAAGTACTCCGACGACGCCGGCACGAGCTACACCTTCGATCACGGCCTCGATGACGCTGCCGTGGCAACGCTCCAGGCAAACGCCCTGGCCACACACCGCTGCCTGGGCTGCCGCGACATGAGCCGTGTCGACTTCATGCTTGACGAAAACGGCCTCGGCTGGATGCTGGAGATCAACACGATCCCGGGCTTCACCAGCCACTCGCTGCTTCCAAAGGCAGCCGCGAAAACGGGAATCACCTTCGACGAACTGTGCGACCGCATCGCGAAAATGGCGATGGCGAGGTAAAATAACAACATGGGCAAGCCGGGAAAAACTGCACGTAAAGCCAAGCCGCCCCGCCGGCCGGGACGGCTTCGGCTGTGGTGGACCCAAATGGACCCCGACAGGCGGCGCGGCGCGTTCTTCCTCGCCGGCTGGGTGATCCTCGGCGCTTTCGCCGCCACGGGAGCGGTAATCGGGATGCGGACGCTCCAGCGGCGCGCCATCCAGCAGCGTTACGCCGGTCCCGGCGGCGCCGCGACGGTCCGCGTGACCGGCGTGCCGGCCTGGATGCCGGCCTCGCTGGCCAGGTACGTCACCGAGATGATCACCCCGCAGAAAGCGAACCTGTCGGATCCCGAGTTGGCGCGCAAGGTCTACGACCTGGCGGCGCACAATCCGCTGGTCCGCCAGGCAACCCGCGTCGAGGTCCGCCCCAACGCCAAAGGCCCCGGCGGCGTCGTGGAGGTGGACCTCGAATTCCGCCAGCCTTTCGCGCGCGTACAGTGCGGCGCCGACCACCTCTACGTCGACAGGGAGGGCTTCTGCCTGCCGGCCGGGCTCGTGCCCATGTACGTCCTGTCGCTCCAGGACAACCAGACCCGCGCCGTCAGGCAAGTCTGCTACCAGGCGCTCGGCGAGGTGCCCGAGGCATGGCGATCCTACGCAAGGCCGATCCACTACGTCGCCATCGACGGCGTGCAGGAATCCCCGCCCCCGCCCGGCTGGAAGTGGCCCGCGGCGGACCTCGACGCCGGCCTGAAACTCATCGAACTCATCAGCACAAAACCCTACTACGCCCAGATCAGCGTCGTCGACGTCCGAAACCACGCCGGCCGAATCACCCGAAACGAGCCTGAACTGCGCATGTACGCCCAGGTAGGCACGGGCAGGCCCACGGACATCCGCTTCGGACGGTTCCCCAAGCCCGGCAGCGACTGGGTCGTCAGCCCGCAACGGAAGATGTGGTACCTCGACGACTACGCCGCCAACCATAACGGCATCCTGGCGGGAATAAACTCCTACATCGAACTGCGATACGACAACCCGCATGTCAGCCTCAACTAGGAAGAAGTGAGAAGTAAGAAGTAGGAAGTAGGAAGGAAGCAAGAAGGAAGTAGTCAGGAAGAAGTGGGTAGTAGGAAGCGGGCAGGAAGCAGGAAAGAATAAGCCTTCTTCAGCCCCGTTTACGGGGCTTTGCCCGCCGAAGGCGGGTTTAGACCAGGCCTTCTAGGCCTGGGTTACATGGGCGTTATCAACATTCAGCACGCTTTCAGCGCGCTTGTTTGTGGCTTCAGCCGGGAGGCTCGCAAGCAAAGGTAAGCGTGCTGAAGCACGCTAAGAAACAAAGAGATAGATAGCCACGCCCAGGCCTCAAAGGCCTGGTCTAAACCCCCGCTATCGCGGGGGCCAAGCCCCGTGAACGGGGCTGAGAATGCGGTCGCCAAGCACGTACGGGATGGCAATCCCCGGGTGCAGATGCAGATTGTTTTCATGCTTTCGGTGTACCCTGGGCTAATGCCGGACTGCGTTACCGATGACCATAGAGAATCCTTCCACACCCGACGCGAGCAACCAAGGAACGCACAGCCCTCTCGCCGCCTCGTGGCGGCCCGGCGGCCTGATATACCTGGCCATCTGCACCCTGGCGCTGCTGGCGGGCCTGTTCCCCCAGTACATCTACCCGCCACGGAATATCCAGGCCGCGCCGCTGCCGACACTCTCGGCACTCGCCCTCGCCCAGGCGCTGTTCATCCTCGTCGGCTGGCCCGTGCTGTGCCTCTGGCGCTGCCAGCACGGCACCATCCGCCACTACGCGGCCGAGTCTGTCACCGAGGCCGTCGCCTGGCTAATCGTCGCCGCCCCGCTCTACCTCGCCGCCGCCTGGCTGGCAGATGCGACCGCCCTGGACGTTGCCCGGACCGTTCTGACGCTGCTTGCCCTCTGGCCACTGGCGATCTCGGCCGGGGCGCTGATGCGGGCCCGACCCGCACTCAGGCCGGCCGTGATCCTCGCGCTGCTCACCCTCGCCGCCCTGCCCGCGGCGTGGTACATCTGGCGGGAGTTCCTCGGCGCCATGCCGTCCCAATGGCTCTGGGACCTCGCCCCAGCCACGTTCACCTGGCAAAACGCCGCCAGCCGTACGCCGGCCCTGATACCATCGCCCGCCTGGCCGCCAGCCGTCTGGCTCGCCGCCGCCGCGGCATTGTGGACCCTCAGTGCGCTGGTGCGCGGTAGCCGGCCTGCCACGGCGTAGCTGAAGGCGAAGCCGGGTAGCCAGTAACAGCGGAACCTGGTATCCGGAACCCGGAACCCATTGAGTCCCATAACTGTATTCTGGTCCTATCTTAACCCCTCTCCCTCGGAGGGAGAGGTCGGCCCTTCAGGGCCGGGTGAGGGTGTCCCCGGCCGTTGCCGGCCCATAACATCCCACGGCATCACTACGAACGCGCCCGCCCGCCAACCCTCGCCTTGCTACACCACTGGCGGGAGCGTGACTGGCGGCGGCGCCATGGGAGGCGCCGGCACTCTCGGCGGCACTGGTATCGGCCCCGGCCTCGATGAGAACACCTCGTGCCAGTTGAGCCGTCCCGTCGCCTGCATAAGCACGAACAGCGTCACAACCGCACAGATCGTCACCGTCAGGCCGGTCCGCCCGACCCAGAAGAACGCGTACGAGAAGCCAACCAGGTACACCAACTGCGCCGCCCCGGCGTAGAGGACCGCGAACTTCACGCCCGCCACAAGCCGCAGATACGACGTGACCAGCAGCACGCTTACGGCTGCGGAAATCCAGAATGCCACGTGAATGTTCGCTACATCGGCCAGGTACGACAGCAGGATGTGGAACGCGAAGAACCCCGCCGCCACGAGCAGCAGGTGCATCGGGTGCAGTGGTATGCCCTTGAGCACCACTACCGCCAGCAGCACGGTGAAGAAGAACGCCAGGCTCACCGGGGCGAACAGGCTCATCCGGGCGACTATTGGCCCGGCGTTGGCTCGGCGGGGCATTGCGATGCCCATCGACTGGCGAGTGATGAGGTTCTGGGCCTTCCAGACGGCCTGCGTCCACTCGCCCTCGGTGGCGGCGGGCGTCGTCGGGCTCAGCGTGCCGCGCGGATAGTCGATGTCCGAGAAGTCCGTCCGAGCCGTCAGGGTGAAGTCCTTGAGCTCGCTCAGGCTCGCCCCGGCTGAAACCACCACCTTGTCGTCCTGCGCCTCCATGGCCGGGGCGTCGCCGGGCGAGTAGACCCACGCGTTCTGCCCGCCTGTGATGTAATGCACCGTCACCATGTGCTCAACGCCGCGGTCAATCGGAATCGCAAGCCACCCCGAGGCCGTGCTGCCCAGCCCAACCGGTTTGCCGTCCACCTCGGCCGAGAGGGCATGGTACGTCGAGGCGCCCGGCGGCAGCGGAAACATGAACATGCCGACGCCCGCCCCGTCGCGCGAGCCGTCCTTGGCGGCCTGCGATGCCGCCACGCGGTACTCGCCGGTAAAGTCCACCTCGAACGTGCTGTACCACAGCAGGCCCTTGTAGCGGTGCGTGTGACGAATGTCGGCTGATATCTTGCTGGCCAGCAGCGCGCCCGACGCGGATTCATCCCGCTGGCAGATCCCGCTTTCCGCCTTGGCGGCCAGCCACGGCGATGTCTGCACGAGCACCTTCGGCCCCCAAAGGCTGGCCATCTCGGCCGCCAGAGAGGCGTCCAGATTGTCCGTGCGGTTCTGCACGGTAGCACCCAACACAAGCCAGCCAAGGCTCGCCCCGGCAAACACAAATGCGATAGCAATCACTCGTAACGCGGTCATGGCATTTCTCCTTCGTTGTCAGAGTCCCCAGTTGGTTATGGTATTTCCTCTTCCTCGGCCGCAGCGGCGGGTTTCCAGGTCTTGGCGACCCGAACCCGTCCGACATGAACGATCAGTAGCACAAACCCCACCAGCGGGGCGACGGGCACGTAGAGAGTGAATATTGCCGTGGCCCACTGGACCAGGGACCAGTCCCCAGCCGCGGGCCAGGAACTCCAGCCGCGGGTGAGTTCCCAGGCCTTCATCCAGGCCGCTGCCGCCGCGTAGATCAGGCATATCTGCGTCATCAAGGCGATGGGCACGAACGCCGAGCCCCGGCCGTACAGCCACTGCGGCGTGTGAATCACCGCGAAGAACCAGGCGCCTATCAAGGCCCATAGCACGATTGAGACGGCCGCGCCCCACGTGCTGAACGCCATGAGCGTCAGCGGGTTTTCGCTGGTCCACCAATAAGGAGGCAGATGAAAAAGCCGGCGACAACCCACGACGAGAAGCATCATCAGCGGCGGCATGATGACCAGGTTGATTACGCACTTGTCCGCCAGGGCGGACTCGATGATCTCGCCAGGCTGACGCACCAGGCTCACCAGCCGCAGGAACGTCCGCGTCTGGCCGATCACGTATGCCGCAATCAGCGGCGTAAGCATGATCATGATCAGGACGAATTCAGTTTCCATCAGCGCTTTCCCCGTTCGCTCAGCTTCGCCTCGGCGGGCCGGGGCGGCGTGCTTGCCAATCCTCTCCGGCTCATGGCATTTCCTCTTGCTCGGGCGGGACATAGGTTTCCCAGGTCTTGGCGGCCCGGACCTGCCCGACGTGAACAATCAGCAGCACAAACCCCGCCAGCGGCGCGGCCGGGACGTAGAGCAGCAGCAATGAGGCCGTCAGGAATATCAAGTCCATGCCCGGCTCGCCGGTCGGAAGCCAGCCAGCCTGAAGGATTGCCCCAGCAAAAAGCCATGCAATCCCTAGCAGGTATGTCACGCAGATCAATGCCAGAATGACGACCGGCACAAGGGCGGTCGGCTCGCGATAGATCGCCAGGTCGCGGTTGACAATGCTGCGGAACCAGAGTGTCATCGCTACCCAGGAGATCATCGCAAACGCCACGCCGATGCGGCCAAATGTCATGAGCACCAGGGGATCGGCGCCAGTTTCCAAAGAACTCCCGCGGGGCGCATCCAAGACCGTCAACAGCATCAGCAGCAGCATCAGCAGCAGCATAATGCCAGGCCAATAGCATAGGCCGGTGACGTGATTCGCGGCCAGGCCGAACTGTGCGATACGCCCGGGATGGCGAAGCAGGCGCACCAGCCGCACAATCATGCGCGTTTCCAGGATGGCATACAGGGGCAACACCACGGCCGCCCCAATCAAAAGGAAACAACTCATCATCGCTCTCCGTCGCACCGCAATCAATCCGCGTCCCCGGCCGGCCCCCCGTCGGCCGGGATTACGCGATCATTTTGCCTGGGTCAGTATTCCTTCCAGCAGCTTGACGTAGTTGGCCAGGGCCTTTCGGCCGGCGGGGGTCTGGGCCACCGTCGTCAGCGGCTTCTTGCCCTGGAAGCCCTTGTCGATCCGCACGAACCCCGCCCGCTCCAGGGCCGACAGGTGAGTCGAGAGGTTGCCGTCGGTAAGCCCGAGTTGGGCCTTGAGCTCTTTGAAATCCAGCGACTCCGTCCCGGCCAGCGCAGCCATGATCGCCAGGCGCGTCCGCTGGTGGATCGTCTCGTCAATCAGGTTGTGCGGATGTTTGTTCACGGTCTGATTCTTTGGCAACCTTACCTTGGCGATATCATCTTCAGCCCCGTTTACGGGGCTTTGCCCCCGCGATAGCGGGGGTTTAGGCCAGGCCTTCAGGCCTGGTTTGGCACCGCTTCTCTTCACTGTTAGCCCGCTTCAGCGGGCTTACCCGTTCTCGACAGCCTTTAGGCTAAAGCCGCCCAAAGCGCGCTGAAAGCGTGCTAAGCGGAAACAACAGGACGGTCCCCTCGCCCCAGGGCTAAAAGCCCTGGTCTATACCCGCCTTCGGCGGTCGAAGCCCCGTAAACGGGGCTCAAGACGAAGGCACAGTCGCTAAACATCCACAATCTCCTTGGCCTGCTGTTGTCCCTACTACCTACTACCTATTACCATTACCTTCTTCTCTGCGCTCTCCGCGGCCTCTGCGCGAGATATGTTTCTTCTTCTTTTCTTCTCTTCTTCAGCCGCCGTGGCGGACCCACACGGCCAGGCCGTAAACGATGTGGAACCCGCCGAATGTCACGCCGAGCGACCAGTACGGGTGAGGTTGGAACCACAGCGCGGCCGCCAGGCCGCAAGCCAGGAACGCCGCGCCCAGCAGCCGGACCTCGACGGGGCTCAGCAGCCCCACCTGCCACAGCGCCAGGCCATAGAAGAGCATCCATATCGGCGGGATCAGACCCCACTCGTTTGGTTCCCAACCGACGTGCCAGCGGTAGACCACGATCAGCGTCAGGCCCACGCCGGCGACAAATGGCGGCAGGATGGTCAGCAGTATCCGCTTCTTGACGCCCGACCAGAACGGCATGTTCTGTCGCAGCTCCCGCAGGCGTGTGCAGATGACGGTGCCGGCGAACGCGACGGCCAGCACGCCCGCCCAGACCAGGACGTTGATTTTCATTGCCGTGTGCGGCTTGTCCTGCCAGGCGCCGCTTATGGCCCAGTCGGCCGCAAGCCCGCCAAATGCCGCCAGGCCGGCAAGTATTCCCGACAGCCCGCTCATCGTGGAGTACCGCACGGGCCTTTCCATCAACTGGCGGATAACCTTGAGTTCCTGCGCCGCTTTGTTTGCATTCATGTTCCAGGTCCTCGAACCGGGTTGCCTCGTCGAATATGCTTTGTCCTACAAAGTACTTTGCCACAACTTGCCGGAAAGTTCAAGGAAATCCGGATTTTTTTCACGAGGTGCTTTAAAAGTACGGAGGGACAACCTATATGGGAGTGGCAGTATAAGCCGGTATGTCCTGATACAAGGCGGACTTAGGGGCGACGGGGGACGCGAGTCACCTAAATGGCAGCAGAGGTGTGAAGGGCACGAAAACACTAGACTTGCGAGCGTTTTTGGCGGGGTTCTGGCAGGCTTATGCCGGTACAGGGCAGTTGAACACGAGCCACGGAACCGCCTTTTTTGTTGGGTTTCGGGCTTGTTCTCTGTAAATCGCCTCCCCCTCTATCCCCTTGCGTGCTCCCATTTCCATGCGCACGATCCCATTTAGCTTGCGTGGCTGTAACTGGCGGCAGTTACACGACAATGACACCACGGGATTGACACCCGGCCATTCCTGGTGTATAATATAGGCGTTGAGGAGATCGTGAGCTGGCTGGGTCAGTGCCTATGACTCGCCATGGAGGCCTTTTCGCCACGGAGTGCTCCGCCGTAGGCGGTAGGGAGAGAAAGATGTTTCGGTCGAAACGCACGTTGTCTCTGCTTTTGCCGGCTGCCCTTGTTACCCTGACTCTGGCGGCGGCGCCATCGTTGGCGGTAGTTGGAGGCATCACCGACCTGGCGGAATTCTCCGATCCCGCCAGCCCGTATTACGGTATGGACTGGAGCTACAACTACCTCACCGGGGGGGGCACGAGCGTCGCGATCGGCTATTTCACGCTGCTGACGGCGGATCACTACTTCATACCCGCTGGCAAAACCTTCACGATCAACGGCGATTCGTTCATCATCACGAGCACGGATCTGCTGCCGGCAGACGCCGGATATTCCACACCGGACCTTCGGGTGGTGCATGTGAAGAACCTGACCAACGAGTACCGCCCGCTGCCCGGCTTCTACGATCTGTACACGTACAGCGGCGGCTCCTCTACACCCCCCATCAACTTCCCGCCGTGGGCGCAGAGTTTCCTCATAGTTGGCTCGGGCGACACCGGCGAGACAACTATCCCGATAGCCGACCCCCCTTACTACCAGTACACGCCTTACTACACGGACACGGCCAATACACGTGGCCTTCGCTGGGGGACCAACCGGTTTACCAAATTTGACCGGGAAGAATACACGGGGGACAGGGGGCCACACAGCACGATGTGTACTAAGATGGTTTATGTTCTGCCGACCAGTAGGACCGCGACCGTTCACGAGAGCGGCTTGGGCATCGGAGACAGCGGCTGCGGGGTCTTCGTCAACGACAAGGGCACGTGGAAGCTTGCCGGCGTCGGCCTTTACCGCGACTACTACGATTACCCAGATCATCCCGACCGTTACAGCAGCTTCTACGCGGCGAGCATTCCGTTCTACGCGTCAAGGTTGTACAACATCCTCCAGTACGACGTACTGCCGGGCGACCTTAACCTCGACGGGAACGTCGATTCGTCCGACTTCGTCACGCTGCAGGCGAACTTTGGCAAGACCGGGGCAACCTGGTACGATGGCGACTTCAACGTCGACGGCGTGGTTGATGGTGAGGATCTTTTTGCCCTCAAGACGAACTTCGGTTACAGGTCCACTCCCCATCCGACCATGACGCCCCCGAGCAGCGCGTTCATACCCACAGGCGGCATATCGGCGATGCCCGAGCCAGGCTCCGCAATCCTGCTCGTACTGGGCGCCGCGGCGCTGCTGCGCCGGCGAGGCGGGCAAGGCAAAAGTCGGAACCCGTAGAAACAAACGGCGGAACCAGGAACCTGGAATCTGGAATCCGGAAAAGCGGAACCTGCCCGTCGGCAAGGCAGGTTCCGTCGTTTCTGCTGTTTCAGGTTTCCCCGTTTTCTTCTCCGGTCACGTCGATAGGCTTCTCCGGCGGCGTGCAGCCAAGGTGCCTATAGGCCTTGATGGTCGCAAGCCGGCCGCTACGCGTGCGGGCGAGCATGCCCGCCTGGAGGAGGAACGGCTCTACCACGTCGACCAGCGTGTCGGTCTCCTCGCCGAGCGTGGCCGCGACGGCCTCGATGCCGACCGGACCGCCGCGATAAACGTCGATGATCGTGTGGAGGAACTTGCGGTCCAACTCGTCCAAGCCGGTATCGTCGATGCCTTCAAGCTTCAGCGCCGCCTCGACGCAGGCGACGTTCAACTCGCCGTCACCGCGGACCTGGGCGTAGTCTCGGCATCGCCGCAGCAGGCGGTTGGCGATCCTCGGCGTGCCGCGTGCCCGCCCGGCCAGCATCGCAAGCGCCGCCTCGTCGTAGGATATCTTGAGCATCCTGGCCGACATGTGGCAGCGGTCCAGCAGGTCCTCAACCGACCAGAACTCCAGGTGGTGCGCGATGCCGAACCGCGTCCGCATCGGCGGGCTCAGCAGCCCCGCGCGGGTCGTCGCGCCGATCAGCGTGAAGGGCTTCAGCGGCAGGTTGATGGTCCGGCTGTGCATGCCGCTGTCCACCACGAAGTCCACCTTGTAGTCCTCCATCGCCGGGTAGATGTACTCCTCGACCGCGGCCGGCAGCCGGTGAATCTCGTCGATGAACAGCACGTCGCGATCCTCAAGGTTCGTCAAAATGCCGATGAGGTCGCCAGGCCGCGTCAGGGCCGGACCCGAAGTGACCTTGATGTTGGCGCCCATCTCGTGGGCGATGACGTAGGCCAGCGTGGTCTTGCCCAGACCCGGCGGGCC
>CAZSBS010000022.1:18122-20626 GCA_964605095.1 uncultured Planctomycetaceae bacterium
CTTTCTGCCTTTGCAGGTATCTAATGTAACCGTTCAATAGCTTCAGAAGCGACAATGCATCACCTTCCTTGAGAGCCTCAAGCTCTTTCGCATCAGCGTATTTTTCGTCGAGGGACACGTTGATGTCGTCGATCAACTCCATCAGCGATCCTCGCGAATGCCGACAGAACTGCGTGTTCTCCTGCCAATGGTGCCTGCCATAGCCTTCGGCGATGTTGTTCGTAATGGAAACCGCCGCCCGCCGCATCTGCTGGGCAAGCGCAAACTTCTCTTCGGCCGGCAGAAGCCGCACCAGCTTGTATATGCGCACGCGGAAAGCCCTGGCTGCCTTGTAGACCTCAAGGTCCTCAAATCCAAACTTGCTCTTCTCCTGCCCGTATCTCGTCATGTCAGGCTCCATTATCTCCCGGCTACCGGCCACCGGCTACTGGCTACTAATCCCCACCGGCTACCGGCCACCGGCTACCGGCTACTAATCCCCACCGGCTACCGGCTACCGGCTACCGGCTACTAATCCCCACCGGCTACCGGCTACCGGCTACTACCCTTGAGCCGGTACACCGCCTGGATAATCGCCTCGGTGCTGGAGACTTCCGGCGCCACAGCCAGGACTCGGTCGACGAGGGCGACGGCGTCGTTGCGGCGTTCGCCGAGTTGGACGAGCACAGCCACGGCCTCGCGGGCGGCCTCGGACATTTTATCGGTCGGGCCCGCGGCGGCTCCCGCGGGGCCGGCTATTGCCTCGCCAACGTAGGCAGCCACCTTGTCCGCAAGCTCGGTGACCAGCCTCTCGGCCATTCTCGGCCCGATCTCGGGCAGGTCTTTCAGCGCGCGTGCGTCCTTGGCCACAATTGCCGCGGCGACTTCGCTCATTGGCCTTGCCAGGGCTCGCAGGGCCTTGCGGATGCCGATTCCCTTGACGGTGATGAAGACGCGGAAGAACTCCCGATCGGTCTCGGTCAGGAAGCCCACCAGACGCGGCAGCAGGTTGCCGCGGGCAGGGTCGCCCTCGAGGTAGTGGATGGTGTGCAGCGTCACGTCCTGTCCCGCACAGCGCTGGAGCCGCTCGACGTCGCAGGCAGGGACGTACACCTCGTAACAGAAGCCAGCACCAAGGTCCATCAGCGCCGCGCCCTCGCAAAGGCGCTCCAGTCTGCCGGTCATTCGAGAGATCATGCGTTCGTTATATGTTAGGACGGGCCGGTTGTCCATAGTCCGCCGGGGCGGCGAGGCAGAATCTTTCGCAGCGGGGGAGATGGGGATATAGGTCTTATAGAACCCATAGGACCTATGGCTCTTTCCGCGCCCGCGCGCCGGGGGGATGGGGCATTTCTCTTCCCGGCTACCGGCTACCGCCTACCGGCTACTCCCCCGCCGCGCCGCGGCGGTCAATTCCGACGAAATTCTTGGTCGGTCTTCCGCCCTGTGGTAAAATGCTGCGCTCGCGGACCGCAATCGGCGCGGCCTGGATGTATCGACCTGGAACTCAGACATCGAACGGTGAGAGACATGGCTTGGCATACTGCCATAATGGGCGCCACCGGCGCCGTCGGGACGGAGTTCATCAGGCTGCTGGAAGAGCGGAACTTCCCGGTCAAGAGCCTTAAGTTGCTGGCCTCCAGCCGCTCAGCCGGCCGGAAGCTGAAATTCCGCGGCGAGGACCTCATCGTCGAGGAGCTGACGGAGAAGAGCTTTGCCGGCGTCGAGTTGGTGCTGGCGTCGGCAGGCGGCGGGCTTTCAAGGAAGTTCGCGCCCGCCGCGATCGCGGCCGGGGCCATCTTGGTGGACAACACATCCGCCTTCCGCATGGCCCCCGAGGTGCCGCTTGTTGTGCCGGAGGTCAACCCGCAGGATATCGCAAAGCACAAGGGCATAATCGCCAACCCCAACTGTTCGACGATCATCATGAACGTGCCGGTCTGGCCGCTGCACAAGGCCAGGCCCATCCGCCGGCTTGTCATCAGCACCTACCAGGCCGCCAGCGGCGCCGGCGCGGCGGCGATGGAGGAGCTCAAGGCCGGCGCACAGGCCATGCTCGACGGCAAGCCGTTCCAGCCGAAGGTCCTGCCACACCTGGCCGCGTTCAACGTCTTCAGCCACAACTCCGAGGTCGGGCCAAACGGCTACAACGTCGAGGAGATGAAGATGCTCCTCGAGACGCGAAAGATATTCCACGATCCTGAAATCCTCATTACAGCCACGTGCGTCCGCGTGCCGGTGCTGCGTGCCCACAGCGAGTCGATCAACATCGAGTTCCACGAGCCCATCACCGAGGATGAGGTCCGGCAGATCCTCGCGACGGCCCCCGGCATCCGCCTCGTCGACGACCGGGCCAGGAACTACTTCCCCATGACGCTCGACGCCTCCGGCCAGAACGACGTGCTGGTCGGGCGAATCCGCGGCGACATGAGCCAGCCCGGCGGCTGCGGCATCGAGATGTTCGTCGCCGGCGACCAGATTCGCAAGGGCGCCGCACTGAACGCCGTGCAGATCGCCGAACTGCT
>CAZSBS010000022.1:20726-28859 GCA_964605095.1 uncultured Planctomycetaceae bacterium
CGTTCGACACCGTTCAGCAGCAAATCGAGCGCGTGGCCGCAACCGTCGTGAAGCACCCCGTGACCGTGCATGGGGCCGGGCGGACAGACGCCGGGGTTCACGCCGCCGGGCAGGTGGCGAACTTCCACACGACGAACTTATCCGTGCCTTTGGTCGGACTTCGCCGCGCGATGAACTCGCGCCTGCCGCGGGACATCGCGATCCTCTCGGCCGAGCACGTGCCGGAGAGCTTCCACGCCTCGATGTCGGCCATCGGCAAGACGTACCGCTACCGGATCTGGCCGTCGCCGATAAAGCCCGTCGAGCTGGCAGGCCAGGTGTATCACTACTGGCGGCCTCTGGACGCCGGGGCCATGGCGGCCGGGGCTGCGAGGCTGGTGGGCACGCACGATTTCCGAGGCTTCGCGACCTCGGGTGAAAAGCGTGAGAACACCGTCCGCACGGTTTACCGCTGCGAGGCGGCCGAGGAGGGCGGGGAGATAACCATCACGGTTCAGGGCAACGGGTTCCTGTACAACATGGTCCGCAACATAGTCGGCACGCTGGTGGAGATAGGCCGGGGGCGATGGGAGCCTTCGCGGATCGACCTTGTGCTTGCGACCCGTGACCGCCGGATCGCCGGCCCGACCGCCCCGCCGGACGGCCTGACTATGGTCTGCGTGCACTACCCGGACCCGCTGCCGGGGAAAGAAGAAGTAAGTAGTAGATAGGGAGTAGGAAGAGAAGACCCGGCGGCGGCGGCCGCAACCGAAAGAATATCTCGCGCAGCCCGATGGGCCCTGCGGGAAGGCGCGGAGCGCAGAGCAGTCTTCGGACGCAACCAAAACGGATTACCGCGGAGGCGCAGAGAAAAGAAAAGACTCGTGCTTTTTCATGAGGCCCTGCCTGCCCTGCTCGCTGAAGCGAACAGGCCTCAACGTCAGGACTGTTTCCGTTGTTCCGGGTTCCTGATACCAGGTTCCGCAGTTTTCCCGCCCGGTTCCGCTTTACTTCTTTTCGGTAGCGGCGGGCTTGCGTTTGTCGATGACCTGTTGGGCGAGGGCTTGGATTCGCCGGGCCTCCTTGAGCATCTCGGACGAGGCGGTGGTGCTGATCACCCTGCTCATCGCGGCGACGACTTCATCGGGGTTTGCGGCGTAGATGTACGCGCCGATGCGGCACGCGGCCGACTCGGCCTCGGCGGCAAGCTCGGGGCTCTGAAGGTTCTCCATCGCCAGCGTCAGCGCGCCGGCGCTGCGGATGTCGCCGAGGCACTTTACGGCGAGTTTCCGCTGGGCGGGCTCCTGGGCGAGGTCCATTATCTGAATGTAAGCCCAGATCTTTTTTTCCACCGGCAGGTTGAGGTACTGCGCAAGCCGGATGTAGCCGGACAGGGCAAGGGCCTTCTGGTCTTTCCGCGGGGCCGTTCGGGCGACCTTGAGCAATTGGTCGGCCGCGCCTGGCTCTGGCGAGTGCGCAAGGGCTTTCAGGGCGGCTTCCTGGACAAGCTCGTTGGGATCGCCCACGCCCTTGGCGAGGGTCTCCAGGGCCTTCGAGCCGGTGAGGTTCGAGCAGCTTTGCATAAGGGCGCACTTGGCCTTGACGTCGGCCTTGTCGAACGCCTCGGCGATTGACGCGGCGGCGAGGTCCTGGGCCTCGGTTCTCTGGCAGATGCCGGCCAAGGCGCGCTGGCAGGCCTGGGCTTCGGAGGCGGTCGGAGCCCGGCAGAACCATTGGACCAGTGGCAGCAGGGCTCGTTCGTCGCCGACCCTGGCAAGGGCATCAAGGGCGGCGTAGCGGACGCCGGCGTCGGGGTCGGCAGCCAGGCCCAGGAGTGCCGTGGCGGCCTCGCCGGCGCCGCGTTCAGCCAGGGCATATATGACCTCTCGCCTGACGGCGGGGTCCTTTTCGCCCAGCCCGGCCAGCAGAGCGGCGTTGACCTGCTCGCCGCGCAGTTGGCGGAGGCTCATGCGTGCGAGCTTCTTGTCTTCGGCGCCCGCGTCGCCGGCCTGGACGGCCAGGCGGACGAGCAGCATGGCGTCGGCCTCGGTGCCAACGCCGCCCAGGGCGCGGATGACAGCCTGGCGAAGTTCTACCTTGGCCCCTTCTCGCCATTTTCGCTCTCGCAGTTCGGCCAGGATCGCCTCCCGCGCCACGGCGTCGCCCCGCGCGCCGAGAAGGTTGATTATCCCCACGGCGGCGGCATCGTCGGCAGCCTTGCCCAGGAGTTCGACAAACGCCCGCGTGGCCGACTCGCCGGGGATCTCGCGGGCAAGCTCCATAGCCACCGGCTTGATCGCCTGGTCTTTACCGGCCAGCAGGCCCACAACCACCCCCACCGCCTTTTGGCCCTGTGTTGCGACCATCGCCCGCAGTGCCGCGATGCGAACCAGCTTGACCTCCGTGGTATTCTCGTACAGTTTCCGCCAGATCGTCAGGGCCGCGGTTTTGTTGCCGGCGACCTGAGCCTTTTCGGCGCAGGCCAGCAGCGCATCGCAGATCGCCAGCCGAAGCGAGCCCGTCGCCAGCAGGTGAAGGTCGTTGAGCACATCGACGGCGTCGGCGTTGCCGATCTGCCCCAGGGCGGCGGCGGCGGCGCATGCGACCGCTGGGTCGCGGCCCTTGAGCATGCGAGCAATCCAGTCGACGCTGGCGGCGCGCTGCCGGGCGCCGAGCGAGTTTATGAGCCCGACCTGCCACTTCTGATCCACGGCCGCGAAAAGGGCCTGGCGCAGCTTGTCGCCCGCGGCCGAAACGTCAATGGTCTCCAGCGTGCAGCGTGCCAACTCGCGGCGGGTCGGGTCGGCGCCGGCAAGCATCCGGGCGAGCGGCTCGACGCACTCGGCGCCGCCGTAGTCCTGGAGCATGATCGCGCCCATGCCCGCAATCGCGGCGGGGCAGTTGGCGTCGCTGGCGAGCGTCTCGGCCAGGGCCTTGCACACGGCGCGGCGGGCGCGGTCGTCGTCCGAGCGGAGCGACCGCAGGCAGACCCGTTCGAGGTCGGCGCGGGCCTGGGCGGCTCGATAGCGGCTGCTGCCGGCCTCGGCGACCGCTGCCAGCAGCAGTTTAACCGTCCGGTCGGCGTCGGCCTGGAGTTGGGCGTCCGTGCGGTCGCCAACGGCTGCGCCGGCCTTGAACTCCGCAAGGAGTTGGGCGTCAGCCTTGGCTGCCTCCGCGCGGTTCCTCGAGGGCGACGGTCTCGCGGTCTGTGCCTGTGCGAGGCAGGCCGCCGCCAGCAGAATCGCCCCCATCGTCAGTCGGATAGTCATGGCCGTTGCCTTGTTGGTCATCTTCAGCACCGCCAGGGCATGCGTTTGGGCCTGTCCAGCAACCGCGCGGCGTAGTCGTCGCCGATGATCGCCTCTTTGGCCGGGTCCCACTTGATGGTCCGCCCGGTCCACCACGCGATGCACGCGAGGTGGGCAATGGTGACCGACCGGCAGGCGCTCTCGGCGTCAGCCATGGGCCGGCTGCGGGTGCGGACGCAGTCGCGGAAGTCCGTTATGGCGTCCTCGCTGATCTTTCGTTTCTCGGGCCCGCGAGCCCTCTGGGCGCCGGCCAGGCTGTCGGGCCAAGTGGTGAAACCCTTATCACCTACGCCAAACGCCAGCGAGCCGTTCTCGCCGACGAACTCGACGGTTCCCTTGTGCGGGCCTTGCGCCCCAATCACGGTCGTGCCGTCGGCGTAGCGTATCGTCAGCGGGATGGCCTTGTCGCCTTCCTGCCTGGGCGGGGCGAACTCCACGGGGCCTGTCGAGTCGGCGTCCAGGACCCATTGGACGAGGTCCAGCGCCCCTGTCCCGTAGTATGCCAGCGACCCGCCGGAATACTCGCGGTATAACCGCCAGCCGTCGTAGGCGCTCGAGCAGCGGTTGGGGTGGTACGGCGCAGGGGGGGCCGGGCCCAGCCAGAGGTCCCAGTCGAAACCCCGCGGGCAGCTTGTCGAGCTTGCCCCCAGCATGCTGTACTGCGACGGGCTGCCGCACGAGGCGTAGATGTTCCGTATCTTTCCCAGCACGCCGCCGCGGATCAGGTCGCACGCGCGGCGATAGCTGTTGGAGTAGCGGTGGCTCATGGCGGCCTGGAAGATCCGCCCGTACCGCCCGGAAACCTGGGCAATCTGCCGGGCCTCGCGGACCGTCAGCGAGATCGGGCTCTCGCAGTAGATGTCCTTGTTGGCGCGGGCGGCCGCACAGGCGATCACGGCGTGCCAGTGGTCGGGCGTGGCGATGACCACCGCGTCGATGCCGTCGTCGGCGAGGACTTCGCGGAAGTCCCGCACGGCCTTGACGCCCTTCTCCCGCTTCTCGATACGCGAGCGGATGTGCTCGCGGCGCGACTCGTCGACGTCGCAGACGCTGACGATCTGGAACTGGCGAAGCCGATAGTAGCCCTCGATCCAATTCGCACCGCTTCGCCCGCAGCCGATGATCCCAATGGCCACGCGGTCGCTCGGCGGGGTCGAGGCCCTTTGGCCCAGCGCCGACGAGGCCAGCACGTAAGGCGCGGCAACCAGCACCGGCGCGGCCTTCAGCAGCGCCCGACGCGACATCTTCTTACTGCCCGATCCGCTCATCCAACCCACCTCGTGGCACTCGCCCGCGCCGGCCCACACGCTGCGCCAGGCCGGCAAACCTGCCACACCTATCTTAACCGCTTCATGGCCGGCATATTCTCTGTTCAGTCCACAATTCTTCCGCCGGCCGGGCGTTAATCATCGGTAGCCCGTTTCGCCATACTGCGGTATACTGGCTGCGCCGTGAATGTTGTAACTGCCCGATGAAGTGAGAAGGCTTAATGAGCGGTCTGAGACGTATTCTGTTTGCGGCCTCCCTGGCTGTAACAATCTCGATCAGTTTCCCCGCCGTCGCCCAGGCCGCGCCCTCACGCGCGCCCTCGCCGGCGCCCAAGTCGGCAGCACCGGTGCCGGCGGCCAAGGCTTCGGAGTTTTCGGCCGAGCAGCGAAAGAAGCTCAATGAGGCGTTTGACGAGTTTACGCGAAAAAAGGCCGGCTCGGACGCCTGGTACGCGGCCGCGGATAAGGTTCTAGACTTCGGCCCGGACGGCGCCCGCAAGGCATTGGCGATTGTCGATGCGTGGCACCGCAAACTCGGGCGGGAGTACAAGGCCGCGTTTGCCAAGCGAGCCAGGCAGATGATTACTGACCGGCTGGCAGAGCTCAAGAAGCAGGGCAAGTCCGCAGCCCAGGTCGACCAGGACATCCGCGCCGCGCGCCAGGTGGTGCTGGACCTCGCGGCCTTGCCCGAGCCGGACAAGGCGGACATCGTCGCAAAGGGCGACCCAGCCATGATAACCCTCGACAAGCTCATGGGCCTCGACCGCCAGGCTGTCCTCGACGGCGACGAGGCGCTGGGCAAACAGCGGCAAGAACTGCTAAGGGCATGGCTCCTGCGCGACCGCTGTTGCGGCGAGCAAGGCCGCCAGCCCCAGGTGCTCCTGGCCGCCCTGGAGGAAGTCGTCGCCATGCAGGCCATGCCGATAAGCCCGGCCGACAGGAACACGCTGGAAGGCAACTTCGCGATGTCGGACAAGCTGGACCAGGAGGAGGCCGCGGGAATACGCGACCTCAACCGCATCCGCCTGCTGCTGGGCATGGGCGCACTGGCGATCGACCTGAAGCTCTGCGAGGCGGCACGGGGCCATAGCAGGGACATGACCGAAAAGAAGTTCTTCGCCCACGATTCGCCCGTGCCGGGCAAGGCCACGCCATGGGACCGCGCCCGCCAGGCGGGCACAACCGCCTCGGGTGAGAACATCGCCGCCGGAACCGCAACCGGCGCAGGCGCCAACAAAATGTGGTTCCACAGCCCGGGGCACTTCAAGAACATGCTCGGCACCGGCCATCGCCGTGTCGGACTGGGAAACAACGGGCAAATCTGGACCCAGATGTTCGGCCGCTGACCGCGTCACTGGGCCGGCGTGAACGTGATGTTCCTGTACGCCACCGCCCCGTGGTTGCCCTGGAGCATGATGGGGCCATTGGCCTTTTCCTTGCCGTCCACGCCGCCAGGCGTCGGGCCCTTCATCTCCAGGTTCTCGTGGATGACCGCCCCGTTGAGGACAACCTTGACGAACTTCATGTTGGCGGTCTTCTTGCCGTCGGCGTCGAACTTCGGGGCCTCGTACTGAATCTCCATCGTCGACCACTCGCCCGGCTTCTTGTAGACCGGGTTCTTCGGAGGCGCGGCGGCGTAAATCGCGCCCATGTCGCCGCCGTCGGGATTCTTCTCCTTGCCGTAGCTGTCGAGCACCTGCACCTCGTACTCGCCCATTACGTACACCCCGCTGTTGGAGCCTGCCGGCACCATCACCTCCAGCTTTATCGTGCCCGAGCCGAACGTCTGCTTCGTCCAGAAGTCCACGCTGTGGCCCTTGGCGTTGATGAGCTCGTCGCCTTCCTTCGAGACCACCAGTTCTTTGGTGTTTTTCGGGTCCAGCTTGGCCGAGCCGACCGTCCAGAACTTGCTGTCGCCGCCCTTGCACGTCCACTCCGAGAGGTCCTTGCCGTTGAACGCCTTGCCGCCCGCCGCGGCCGCGGCTCCGCCCTGCGCGGCGCCCTGGTCGATCATCCGCCCGACCTTTTGCAGGGTCTCGACGTCGATCTTTCGCAGTTTGCCCGCGTAGTCGGGCCCGACATCCAGCGAGAAGATGTTGCCGTACTTGACCGCGCCGAGGTAGTCCTTGTAGATCGCCTCGGCCGGCCTGCACAGGCCGTCGTGCTTCGGCAGCGAGTAGAACCACTGTGCGCCGCCTTCGTGCCCCGGGAGGATCGGGTAGGTGAACTCGGCCAGAAGGAAGCTCTTGCTCGCCACGCCCTTGATATACGGGGCGGACTTGGTATCCGTCAGCGGCCCCGGCTTGCCCATCTCGCCGAGGCGGATGTCCGCACCCTGCTGGTCGCCGTGGTTGAAGCCCACGAAGCATCCCGGCTGGAATTGTTTGCACCACGCGATCGTTTCTTTGTGACTCAGGCCACCGTCGGTTTGAGCGTGATCGAACCAGATGTATTCGATCGGGCCGTATTGTGTAAGCAATTCCTTGAGCTGCGCCTTCTTCATTTCCGGTGTGTAACCGCCCGGATGGTAATCCTTGTTGTCCTTGAACTCGCCCTCGGAGAAATACAGCGCCAGCTTTATGCCCTGCTTGTCGCAGCTCTTTCGCAGCTCGGCCAGCACATCCTTGCCCAGCGGACTCTTGGTCACCTTGCGGTCGGTCGTCGCGGTGTCCCACAGGCAGAAGCCGTCGTGATGCTTCGTCAGGAACAGGATGTAGCCCATCCGGGCGTCCTTGGCCGTCGAGGCCCACTGGTCGGTGTCGCAGCCTGTCGCCTTGAAGAACGACACGTCCTTCACGCCGGGCGTCCACTCCTTGCCGGAGAAGGTGCTGAAGGACCAGCAGATGAACATCCCCCACCGCAGGCTCTGGAGTTCCTTAGCCCGTTTGCTCATGTCCACCGGCTCGGCCACGGCTGCAAGACCAGGCGTCGCAACCGCCAACGCCATCACCAACGCCGCCAACTTAGTCTTTCGTGCATTCATTTACATGCTCCCGTTTCAAAAAGAAGGTCGTAGGTAGTAGATCGGAAGCCCAGGGACCCCTTAGGGGCAGGTAGCAATCCCTGGGAGCCGACTATCTTCTTGAACCCGCGACATCGAACGTGGTTCCTGCGCGGCGGACTCACGGTGGCTTATCGCGCGGGACCTGGCAATAATAGCGCCCTACCCAAGGCTTCGGGGAGATGCCGACATTATGAAACGATGGGCGCTGCTGACAGTGGGCCTTTACATGCTGATCCTGCTCGTGCTGGCCGCGCCGGTGATCTGTATGTGCTTCGTTGACGAATTCCACCTGACCCCTGGGAGTGGCCCTAGCCTGATGGATGTTCTCACAGGCATATATGTCACCGCCTTCGACGCTGTTTTGCGTGAGGACGACTCTGACCGTCTGGCGCGCATCCTCATCTCCCCGTGGACGTGGGCGCTGGTTATGGCCCTGGCACAGGCGGCACTGCTGGTGGTGCCCGTACGCGTCGAGAGCCGAAGGCCCGTCACCAAGCGATGGCTGATCTGGCCGGCGCTGGCGGCACTGATAATGCTCCTGCTGCTTGCCGGCGGGATGCTCGCCGCCGTCTGG
>CAZSBS010000023.1:0-28222 GCA_964605095.1 uncultured Planctomycetaceae bacterium
GCCGAACTACCTGGCCAGCGCCGCCTTGCCGCTGGACGGCATCGACGCGATGATCCGGCGCCGCCTCAAGAACAATTCCAAGTAGCCGCAATCAGGAGCCGCAAGGATGGCGAAGATGAGCAGACGGCAGTTCATGAAGCTCGCGGGCGGGTGCGGAGCAGGGGTGGCAGGGGCCTTCTTCGCCGGCTGTGCGGGCTCGCAGGCAGTCGGCGGCGCGCCGGGCTTGGCTTCGGCGGCCGGGGGCGGCCCCGGCGGCGATGCCGATCGCGCGCTGTCCCTGAGCGGCTCCGGATGGTGGCTGCACGACGATCCCGACGGCAAAGGCGCGGATCGCGGCCTGGCCGAGGCCGATCCGTCCGGGCCCGACTGGGTTCCCGCGGCCGTGCCGGGCAACGTCCAGTCCGACCTGGAGGCGGCCCATCGGCTCAGGCCCATCTGGTACGGCGCCGGCGACGAACGGCTCCATGACGTGGCGAAGAAGGACTGGTGGTATCGCAGGGATTTCACGGTGCTCGAGTCTTTCAGGGGCAAACACCTGACACTGGTCTTCGACGGCGTGGACCACGAGTGCGAGGTCTGGCTCAACGGCAGGAAGGTCGGGGACAACGCCGGCATGTTCCGCCGCTTCTGGTTCGACGTGACGGACCTGGCCGAGCCGGGCAAGGTCAGCCGCCTGGCGGTCAGGATCACCAGGATACCCGAAGCCATCGCACCGCTTGTGGTTCTCACGGACGGCAAGGGCGTGGGTGGAGGTGAGACGCATTTCCTCCGCGGCGTGCATCTTACGGCCACAACGCTAAAGGATCTCAAGAGCCCCACGAACTGGGGCTGGGACTGGGGCGTGAACATCTGGACCCTGGGAATCTGGAAGGGCGTGCGGCTGGAGGCCACTGGGCCGGCGCGGATTGATTGGGTCCGCGTGCAGACCGCGCTAAGCGAGGACCACACAAAGGCCACCGTCACCGTCACGCTCGAGATCGACAGCAAGGCGGACCTGCCCGCCAGGACCCTGTTCAGGATAGACCGGGCGGGACGGCTGGCTAACGCGGCCGTCCCGGCCCCGCTGAAGAAGGGCCGGAACGTCGTCAAGGCGGAGATAGCGCTAGACCGGCCCGAGTTGTGGTGGCCGAACGGCCATGGCGCCCAGCCGCTCTACGGCCTCTCTGTCGAACTCCAGCCTGCCGAGGCCGGGGCGGCCCTCGACGAGCGCCGAACTCGATTCGGCGTCCGGGACATTCGATGGGTGCATACGGAGGGCGCGCCGGCCGATTTCGTCAGCCGCTACCAGTTGATCGTCAACGGCCGGCCGGTGCGCACGATCGGCTCGAACCTGATCCCCCCGGACCTGCTCTTTGGGCGAATGGCGGAGCGAACGCTATCTCTGCTTCGGCGAGCCAAGGAGGCGGGCGTCAACACGCTGCGGCTCTGGGGTGGCGGAGTGATCTTGCACGACGAGGCCTACGACCTGGCCGACGAACTCGGGATCATGCTGGTCCAGGAGTTGCCCCTGGCCAACACCAATCCCGACAAGGATGACGTGTTCCTGGAGAACCTCGAGTCGACCGTGCGGAACATCTTCCGGCAGGTGCGAAATCACCCTTCGATCATTGAGTTTGACGGCGGCAATGAGATGCCGTGGAATTCCCTGACCATCCACCCCGCCCTGCAACTGCTTCAGCGGATCGCGGCCGAGGAGGACGGCCGGATGTTTCGGGCGACCTGCCCCGATACCGGCGCCAAGCACGGCCCCTGGGACTTCGACCTGCACAAGGCCTGCCCGCTCTACGACGAGCGATCCACGATGCGTTACGGCGAGTTCGGTTCCGCCTCGCCGGCCAACCTCGAGGTCTGGCATCGCACGATTCCCCCCAAATCGCAATGGCCAGTCATCGGTACGGAAGAGCCCATCCAGATCCGCAAGAATATCGTGCAGGCGGTCTTCGCGGCGGACTTCTGGTTGCGAAAGGGTTTTGTGGAGGCCGTCTTCGGGCCGCTGGTGTCCCTGGAGGAAATGGTCCGGGCCGGGCAGTTCTACGGGGCCGAGGGCCTCCGGTACGCCATCGACGCAC
This sequence comes from uncultured Planctomycetaceae bacterium, assembly GCA_964605095.1. Classification (GTDB taxonomy): domain Bacteria; phylum Planctomycetota; class Phycisphaerae; order SM23-33; family SM23-33; genus JAUWQU01. The sequence goes on from CAZSBS010000023.1 coordinate 2,070, forward strand.
TCCGCCGCAAGGGCAGACACATCGGCGGGCTGACCACGTGGGACTTCAACGAGCCCTGGCCCAACGGCGCCGGCAGCTATCTGGTGGATCACGACGGCCGGCCGCTCATGAACTACGACTTCTTCCGGCAGGCCCTGGCCACGATCAGCCTGAGCCTGAAGTACGACAGCATCCTGTACGACCCGGCGGCCGGGATCGACTTCGAGGTCTGGATCGCCAGCGACGCGCCCGAAGCGGCCAGGGGCTTGAAGTGGCGGCTGTTGGCCCGCGACCGGCGCGGCAAGAAGTTCGCCGACGAGCAGGGCACGGCCGACATTGAGCCCATCGAGGCCAGGAAGCTGCGGGCGGTCCACCTGACGCCGCCCAAGCCGACCGCCCTCGGTCCGGTGTTTGTGGAGATGCAGCTTTTCGACAGCGCCGGCCGGCTGCTGGTCGAGCGGATTCACGTCTTCGGCGCCAAGAGCATGCAGGGTCCGCTTGGCGGGCTGCTGAGAAGCCGCCGGCCCGACCGGGAGGACGACGTGTCCGCGGCGAAAGATCAGGCCGGGCGGGCCATGCCCGTCACACCCACGAGCCTGAACGTGACGGCCAAGCCGGCTCGCACCGAGGCCGGCCAGGAGATACTGGATCTGGTCGTAACTAACAACGGGCCAATGACATCGCTCTTCTGCGAGCCCCATCCGCTGATCGAATATCGCACCGATCTATTCATCGACAACAACCACTGTTTCATCCCGCCGGGCCAGAGCCGTACCATCACGATCCGGGCGACAGGCAGGCCCGACGAACTGAGCCTGATCCAGACAGGCTGGCGGATCACCGCCTTCAACGCCGACGACAAGGTGATTGAGCCTGGAGGTGGCCTGCTGCTGGCTCTGGGCCGGCGGGACGCAATGTGCCGCGAGTTCGCCGGGTACGATGACCCGGGCCGCCTTGGCAGCCCGGCCGGTGTCGTGTTGGACGGGGCCCGGCCGGAGGCGAACCGCGTGCCCTGGCAGTTGAAGGGCGAGGCGACGGTTCGGCTGCGGTTCGAGGTCGAGTACGGCGCGGCGTCCGGCGGGGCGACGTTACGGCTGCACACGGCCGACCAGTCGGCCGTCCGGGCGGAGGTCGCCGTCACGCTGAACGGGCATAAGTCGGTCTTGACGCTGCCGAAGGGCCTGGGCATTCAGGACAGCGACCCAGCCCACCTGGCGATGCCGGCGACGGCCCGGATCGATCTGCCAGCCGGCACGCTTAAGGCCGGCGCCAACGAGCTGGAAGTGCGGGTAAGCAACGACGGCTGGTTTACGTGGGACGCGATGGACCTGACAGCGCGGTAGCCTGGCGGGCCGAAACCACGACAGGACGATGCTTTTTGGCACCATTGGGCAGGCCCGTTGCCGTTTGCTTTGCGTTGAAGCTATTGGACCGCAAGGCAAAAGCGATACACGGAATCCGTCGAGCAACGATGCGGCGAGAGGCATACGAAGGCCGCTTGCCGATGTTGCCGTTGGCGCGTCAGAGCAGTCACACGTCCTACAGGAGCGTCATCCATGAAGAAGCACGCGTTCTCCGCGGTACTGGGAGCGACAATCATCGCGTTGTTGGGCGCCGCCTCGGCCGTGCGGGCCGCGGACGACGGCAGAACGTACAAGGTCTTCATCTACGCCGGCCAGTCCAATGCTCGGGGCAAGGCCCCCAACGCGATCGCGGACGCACAACTTGCCGATCCGGCCATCAAGGACTCCGTCAAAGACTTGTACGGATCTCTCCGCAAAGACGGCAAGTGGATCGTCCGCGACGATGTCTTCTTCAACTGGGAGGAGCAAAACGCCGGCGTTCATGGCCCCGTGACGATGGGGATGGGTTCGTATCGCGGCGGGGGAGATTACATGTTTGCATCCATGATGGGCGACCATTTTGACGAGCCGGTGGTCATCAGCAAGAGCGCCTTCGGCGGCTCCACGCTGTTCCATGATTTCCGCCCGCCCTCGGCGGGGCTGCCGAGCGAGGAAGTCCTCCAGAAGCAGCTCACCGCGGCACAGGATCGCGTGAAGGCCCTGAACAAAAGGGACAATAAGAACGATCCCCTGCCGACGATGGACGACGTTAAGAAGCAGTACGGCTTGCTGTACCGCCAGGTCATCGCGGACTACAAGAAGCTGACCGAGAACGCCGACAAATGGTTCCCGCAGCTCAAGGGAAGGAAGCCCGAGCTGGTCGGGTTCGTCTGGTTCCAGGGCTGGAACGACCAGTGGGGTGGCGCGGATGAGTACGCATCGAACCTGAAGTGCTTCGTCAAGGACATGCGCAAGGACCTGGATGCGCCGAACCTGCGGTTCGTAGTCGTCGCCATGGGACAGAACGGGTCAAAGCCCGCCGCCGCCGCGATGCTGACGATCCGCGACGCCCAAATGTCGATGAACGACGTTCCGGAGTTCAAGGGCAACGTCAAGGCCTTTCGCAGCGATCTGCTGGTGGACAAGGAGGCTGAACGCCTCTCGACGATGCCAAAGGATCCGGAGCGAGCCAAGTATGTCGGGGACGAGGGCTACCACTACTACGGCAGCCCGATATGGTACACGCGCATCGGCCACACCATCGGCCAGACGATGCTGGAGGTGTTGAAGAACCAGGGCAAGTGAGCACAAACCGATCAAAAGGAGAAGAACCCATGAAGCGTAGAAACCTGTTGATGGCGCTGGTTGCGGGGGCGGCCGTGACTTTGACTTCCGCGGTCTCCCTGCGGGCCGACCAGGCCAAGAATGGACCCGTCAAGGTGTTCCTGCTGGTCGGCCAGTCCAACATGGAAGGCAAGGCCGCCATTGGCACCTTCGAGGCGCTTAAGGAAGATCCCAACACGGCCGCGGACTACAAGCGCCTGGGGAGGCAAGAGCCTGAAGGTGGACTTCCTTCCGCCCAGCACCGGCGGCCCGGGCGAGTTCTACACCAAGACGATCCAGCAGACCCACGATGTGCTGAACAACCTCAAGACGTACTTCCACGATTACGACGGCCAGGGTTACGAGATAGCGGGAATGGTCTGGTTCCAGGGTTGGAATGATATGGGCGACCCCTCGCATTACGCCGAGCAGCTTGCCGATTTTATCCGCGACATCCGCAAGGAGTTCAAGGTGCCGAAGATGCCCGTGATCATCGGGCAGATGGGCCACGGCGGGATGAAGGCGGCGATAAGGCCAGGCAGCGTGCAGGCGGCCCAGGCGGCCGTGCCGGAGATGCCCGAGTTCAAGGGCAACGTCCTGTGCGTCTCGACGCGTCCGTACTGGGACGAAGAGGCAGCCAAGGATTTCGAAATCTGGCGGCAGTGCAAGGCAGCGGCGGGCCATGCCCAACAGCAGAAGAAGAACAAGGAAGAAGTCGAAGCCTGCTGGGACCCGTGGAAGAAGGTCGAGAAGCGATATGGCCAGATCGCCAGCAATTTCCCGTTCCACTACTGCGGTTCGGGCCGGTGCTTCTGGGGCATGGGCAAGGCCATGGGTGACGGAATGATCGAGCTGCTGAAGAACGAGACGAAATAGCGCCCGGTTATGCAAGTAAGCCGACCGTTGTCTATGGAGATGCGTTCATGAATGCGAAGTATGTGTTGGCTGCGGGAGCAACCGTGTTCTTTGCCGCAATCGTGACCGCCCTTCCCGCCAGGGCCGCAGAGTCCGCAAAGGCGGTCGAGATCTGGCCGAAGGACTCGCCGGAGCTCGCCGGCGTCAAACCTGAGGACATACCGAAGTTGCAGCTTTACCCCGGACCCCAAAGCAATCAGAAGAAGCCGGCCGTGCTCATCACGCCCGGCGGGGGGTACAAGTTCTACTCGAACATGGCCCACTACTGCCAATGGCTCAACGGCCTGGGCGTGGCCGCTTACGTCGTGACATACCGGCTGCCTGGACACGGCTACAAGCATCCGGCTCCTCTGCACGACGCCCAGCGAGCAATGCGGATCATCCGTTACAACGCCGAAGCCTGGGGCCTGGATCCCAATCGCATCGGCGTCCTCGGCAACTCGTCCGGAGGGCACCTGGCCTCGACGTTGGAAACCCATTTCGACCGTGGCGACAAGGACGCCAAGGATCCCGTCGAAAGGATGAGTTGCCGGCCGGACTTCGCGTTCCTGCTGAGCCCCGTCATCACGATGCAGGGCAAGTACTGCCATTTCTATTCCCGCGGGCGGCTGCTGCCCCCGGACCCGCCCAAGCAGCTCGTCGGCGATCTGTCCAATGAGCTCCAGGTGACCCCGGACACACCGCCCACCTTCCTGGTGGCCGGGGGCCAGGACCGGCTGGTCCCAGCCGAGAACAGCTTGATGTTCTTCGAGGCCCTGCGGAAGAACAACGTGGCGTTTTCGGAGTTGCACTTTTTCTCGCACGGCGGCCACGGTTATGCCGTGCCCACCGACGCCGAATGGTTTGCGATCGCGGAGACCTGGCTCAAGCGATTGGGAATCATCGGCGACCTGTTCAAGGACCCGAACGTCAAGAAGGCGATGACGGACAAGGGTGCCTGGTCGTATGATCCCAAAACTCGACCGGACCTGTCGGCCACGCCTGCGGGGCGGATCCTGGGCCCGACAGATGGTCTTCGGTGATGGATGGCGGCTTGTCCCTCCTCGGCTACAGCCTTCGCTGGTGGAAGCCCCGCCCGATGGCCTCGTAGTACGCACAGCGCCCTGTGGTCCCGCCACCTCGCCCCCGCGCCGACCTACCTACGCAGCGCGGTGGTAGTAACGGAGCAAGCCGCCCAGACGCTCGCGACAGCGGATCTCTCCCTCTGTTTTCCCGACAGACTTCTCTGGCTGAATCAGCTCGTTGCCCACGCCCTGATGGTTTCGTTCCGCGTGGTAGTGCGCGACGAACTGCTCCACAGCCCGCCGCATCTGTCTCTCGCCGAAGAAGATCATCTTGGCCAAGCACTCGGACTTGATGGATCTCACGAAACGCTCCGCGTGGGGACTCAGATTCGGACTTCTGGGCGGCAGCTTGATCGTCTTCACGCCGGCCGCCTTGAGGATCGCGATGAACTCCTTCGTGAACAGCGGGCTGCGGTCGTGGATCAGGTATCTCTTGTCCCGTAGGAACCCGTCGAAGGCATCCGTCAGATTCCGCGCCACCTGCTCCATCCATCGTCCATCCGGCTCAGGCACGATCCCAGCGATCTCGACACATCGGGTGCACTGCTCGATCACAAACAGAACGTGGTAGCGCACCAGTCCTCGCAGCGTCATCACCTCGACGGTGAAGAAATCCGTTGCCGCCAGAACCTCCCAATGCGACTTCAGGAACGTCGACCAGGACATGCCCTTGCGGCGTCGGGGAGCTGGTTCAAGGCCGTGTTCCTTCAGGATACGAGCTATCGCAGATCGGCTGATCGAATGGCCCAGGTTGTCCAGCGCCCCTTGGATGCGACCGTACCCCCACGAAACGTTCTCCTTGGCCATCCGGACCACGAGTTGCTCGACCGACTGCCTCACCTGCGGCCGGCCCACCCCACGCTTGGCGCTGCTGTCGTACTTGCTGGCGATCAGCGTCCGATACCGGCGGAGCACGGTCTCGGGGGTCACAAGCGTACACACCTCCCCAAGGAGTCTCCGGCCCAGAGCCTTGCCCTTGGCGGCAAGCCGACGACGCTGGTCATCGGTGAACCGAATCCTCTTGCCTCCGAGCTGCTCCCGGAGGACGCGGTTCTCTTCTGTGAGGAAGCCGACGACTTCCTGCTGCTGCCGATTGAGCCAACCGGCCAACGCCACGACAATCACCTGCCACGTTTGGAGGACCATGGCCGGCATTCTACCGTCTCACGTGGCTTGCGGGCAGGCCGAAGTACCTCTTTCATGGCTCCCCCAACGTGCTTGCTGCTCAATCACTTGGGGCGCAACCGAATATTCGGACCATACGCCGTGCCGATGACGTACGCATCGCGAAGCTTGGCGAGTTGCACCGCGTACATGCCGACGCCGCCCGCGGCCGCGTGAATCAGAACCTTCTGCCCGGCCTTGAGCTCGCCCTCGTCGAACAGCGACTGCCACGCCGTCAGGGCCGCCAGAGGAATCGCCGCCGACTTGATATGGTCCAGCGATTTTGGCTTGCGGGCGATCTCCGACGCCCGCACCGCGATGAACTCGGCGTACGCGCCGTCGCGGGAGATGTCCGGGCGGGAGTAGACCTCGTCGCCCTGCTTGAAGTCCGTCACGTCCTTGGCGAGGGCCTCGACGACGCCGGAGAAATCCCAGCCGGGAATGAATGGCAGCGGATGCTCGCGGTATCCCATGCGCTTCTTCCAGTCCACGGGGTTCACGCCCGCGGCCTTTATGCGTACCAGCACCTCGCCGGGTTCGACCTTCGGCATCGGGACGTCCTCGTACTGGAGGACTTTCAAGCCGCCGTAGGAGTGAATCCGCACGGATTTCATGGTTTCCGCAGCGACGCTCCTCCGCCTGGTGGGGCTTTGCTGTGCTGGGAATTATAGGACGCATGGGACACATACGTCGCATGGGTCTTATTGGGAATCCCATCCATCCGCGAGCCGAAGATCAGCATGCATTCCTCGGCAATCCACTCGGCCGAGGCGGCGGCTGGGCCGTACTTGGCGTAAAGCGGTTGCAGCCGGGCGATGTTGTAATCGTGGTGCAGCAACCGTCGATCGAGATCGAGTGTGGCGGTGATGAGCGAGGTCGCGCCGGTCCGGTCGCTGACGGTTCGCTCACCGTGAGCGACCTCCCGCCCCGCCATGTCGATGAACGCCGCCGCCTGGGCATGCACCCCGCCCATGTGGAAGCCGAACTCCATCGCCCACTTGCCCATCATCCGCCGCCCCGTCCACATCGACGACCAGATCACCAACTCCGCCCGGTTGGCGCAAAGCCCCGACCCGATCTCCCAGTAGTTCAGGTCGAAGCAGATGCTCAGCCCCACCCGGCCAAAGTCGGTCTCGAACACCGGCGTCTCAGTGCCCGGCACAATGCCCACGTTCAGTTCCCCGTGCGTCGGGAAGTTCTTGTGGTAGACGCCCACGATTACCCCGTCGCGCCCGATCAGCACGGAGCTGTTGCGCCGCAGTTCGCCGTCCATCGTCGGCAGCGGGCAGACCACGTAGATCCCGTGCCGACGGGCCTTGGCGGCCATTGCCGTCAGCGTCGGTCCGTCGAGCCCCTCGAACTTCCACCTGTCCGAGGAGCCGAATTGGGCGCAGATTTCCGGAAAAGCCACGAGTTCGCTGCCCAAAGCGGCGGAGTGATCCACGCAGTCGCCCATGCTCTTCAAGGCGGCCCGGAGACGGCCCGGCTCGTCACCCGAAATCGGCTGATGCATCGCCAGGGAGATCTTCACATTGCGCGCCATGGTTATCCTTTCTCGAAGACCACGCCCAGCAGTTCGTCTGGCCGATCGAGGATGGAATCGACGCCGGCCTCGACGTTTTCCAGCGGAATCCGGTGCGTGGTCAGCACATTCACGTCGAGCTTCCCCTCGGCAATCAACCGCATGCACAACGCAAGGTTCGTCTGCGTCGTCCATCGCATGAACACCGGTGGATAGGCCGCGCCAGACTCCCAAGCCGCATCGTGGTAGCCCGGCCCGGTCCGCGAGGCCCGGCGAATATCGATGTTCGTCATGCCCGCCGACTCGTGGTCGCGGTACGTGAACGTCGGATTGCCCACCACGATGATTCGCCCCATGGGGTGCCCGTCGGGCGACTTCTTCATGCAGCGGCCGATGCTCTGCAACAGGTCCGAGGCATCGCCGCCCAAAGCCAGCACCGCCGCGTCCAAGCCATATTCGTTCGTGAAAGACCGCGTCCGCTCGACCTCGTACCCCTCGCCGACCCTCACCGCCAGGTCGATGCCCCAGTGCCTGGCGATCTCGATCCGCCGGTCGACCACGTCCCAGCCGACCGCGTAGTTGCCCGCCAGTTGGTAAAGCATGGCCGTCAGTTGTCCCAGCACGCCCAGGCCCGCAACGGCCACGGTCTCCCCAAACTCCGGCTGGCCCCGTCGCAACGCATGCATCGCCGTGGCGGCCAGCATCGCGTATGAGCCCTGTGCAAATGTCACCGCCTCAGGCAACGACACGCACAGATGGTGGGGCATGACGGCCCAGTCCGTATGCTGCGCGTAGCCGTTGCCGATGCACGCGACGCGGTCGCCGACGTTGAATTCCGCCACGCCCTCCCCTACGGCCTGGACGACGCCCGCGTTGGAGTACCCGAACGGCCGCGGCGAGCCCGGGGTGGCCGAGGCGTTTCGCCGCTCGGCAAGCCGCCGCCAGCCGCCGAGTTCCGTCCCCGGGCTGACCAACGAGGCGTGAACCTCGACGAGCACTGTCCCGGCGCGAAGCTCGGGGATGGGCTGCTCGATGAGCCGGATGCGCCCGTCGTCGCAGACGCCCGCTACGTGTCGGATGGCCGGCATTACAGCGTCTCCCTCTCAAAAAGTGACCTCGCGAAACGAATATCCTCGGCGATCAACCGGTTGGTCGACTTGTGGTCGGTATACTCGGCCGTCAGGCACACGTCGCCGACATACCCGCGGCGCATGAGTTCGCGAGCAACCCAGGGCCAGTTGGCCCGGCCATGTCGGCCAGTGGTCCAGTAGGCCGACCATTCGGGAATATCCGCCTCGGGCGGCGAGACCCGGCGCCAATAGGCGCTCTTGAGGTTCACCAGCCTCAGGTGCGGCCAGATGGTGTCGAGTGCCAGGTCCACCTGCTCGCCCTCAAGGCCGTTGTGGCCACAGTCCCATACCGCGCAGAGTTGATCGGGGTTGTACGGAGAGATTGCATGGTGCAGTTGCATCGCGTTGGCTATCGATCGGCCGTAGTGGTTCTGAACGCCGATCACCACCCCGTATTTCTCCAGCAGCGGCACAAGTGAGTCCCAGCGGCGCTGCAGGTCCGCAACGCCAGCCAGGTAGTCCATCTCAGCCGGGATGACGACGCAGATGCGCACGATCGGAACACCCGATTCGGCGCAGGCGGCGAAGGTCTTCTCGTCGGTCGAGCCTGCTACCGATCCGATCCTGATGCCGAAGTCGCCGAAGATCTTCACCGCTTCGGCCAGGCCGCTCGTGACATTGTCCGGCTGAACCTGAAAGCCCGGCCGAACGGGCAGTTCCACACCATCAAAGCCGAGGCCCTTGACGAACTTCGCCAATTCCGGCAGGGGCATCTCCGGCCAGGGCTTGGTGAACACGGTAAACGCGACAGATGGTTCGGCCACTGGTTCTCTCCTAAAGCAGGACTTGCCGACCGCTACTTCTGCTCTTTCATCAGATCAACCATAGAAGTCGCTAACGCATCGCCGAGACGGATGAAGAACCTGCCGCTGCCGAGGTAGTGGCAGGCCACGTGCGAGCCGACCATGGTCCACTCGGGGACGTGCTCTCTCCATACGGTGTACAGCGGCCAGATCGGATGGTCGTAAAACGGCAGCGTCTCGACAATCGCCACATTGCCCTTGAACTCGGGCATCCGGCCCGCTTCGCGCTGGGCCTTTACAACCGGGTGTTTCTCATATTCGTCCTTGGTGCGGCTATAGGACGGGGTGCCGCTGACCACCAGCATATTCGGCGCGCCAAGGGCCTTGCGCAGGTCGTTGATCAGGTTGGCCATGTTTTGCGCGTAGTGCGGGCCGTGGTCGGGATTGTTGTCCGACCAGCCCTGAAACCAGACGAAACCGGCAAGGTCGTAGCCGACGGCCGGATCGTATTCGGGGTGGTATTCCTTGAGATTGCCCAACACCTCGCGGGTGAATTCGACCGTGCGCCGCCAATCGTTTCCGGCTTGGGAATAGTCGGGTATGCTGACCTTCTCGCCCGCGGCCCGTTTTCTCTTCAGAACGTCGATTTGCTTCTTCTGGGCCTCGGTCGGCTGATATGCGCCCGAGGACGGCGGGCGATATTCATAGGCCAGCGACGCGCCGTCCTGAGCGACCTTGATCAGCAGAATCGGCGCGTCGAGTTTCTGCTCCAAGGCCAGTCCGAAGCCGTATTCCGGGCCGATGTACCCCTTGCCCCGGCCGTAGCCGAACGCCAGCACTCCTGGCTTGTGGCCGTACCTGCCGTCGGGGGCCATGTACACCCGCTTTGCCTCGGCCACTTGCAGTTTCGCCTTCAGTTGGCCGTACCTGTCGTCCATGTCCTTGACCCGTTTGCTCAGCCTTTCAATCGCCTGTTCGTCCTTGTCCTTTCTGGCCTGGGCCAGTTGCTTGTTGGCGTTTGCCGTTTCCACGAGCAGCTTGTAGATCTCGGCGCGGATTTCGTTGTTCTTCCTGATCGCCTCCTCGCTTGGAAAGACCACCTTGCACAGCCGCTTATCAAGCTCGCGCAGCTCAGGGTCCTCTAATTCCTGATAGTTTGCCAGGTTGGTCAGCGGCATGATCCCGCAATAGCCGGTCATGTTCGACTGCCCGGCCAGCACAAACACCTGCAGCTTCTTCCTGCTCAGCTCAGCCGCCCCGGCCGTGTCGGCAAGGCCTGATAAGACCGCCGAAACCGCCAGCGTCGCCGCGAATGCCATTCTCAGCACAATGTGCTTCATCATTCTGATTCTCCCTTGCTTCATGGGCCACAAATGCTCAGACGGCCTTCCCTCTGGGCTCTTCAGGTGTAACCGGCAGCCCCCGAGGACGTTCCGCACGATCCTGGGGCAGTGTAGATCCCTGCGCTGCCGCCGACAAAGTATCAACGCCTGTTTTCGGCTCTCCAGCAACAACGGCCGACTGAAGCAGGAGCCCTGTCTGCTCCTTGAGGAACTCTGCATCAAGGAGGCCCGATTCGCCCAAAGCGTTCCTCTGCACCGGCCATGCGATCCCTGTCCAGTGCGAAATCAACATCCAGTTGCGCGAGCGGTGAGTTCTTCGGATCGCCTGTGCGGTGATGGCGATTCTCGTGGCTGATCCGAGTCGCCAAGTGCCCGCTGAGCCGTCCATCGGCTCGGAGCTACTGCCTGTTGCCCATGATCTGCTTGCGGAACTCGCCTGGCCGGTCGACGTCCACACCATGGGAACGGTGGATTGGTGACATGGATAGCCCTCCTCGGCGAGGCGGCGATGAATGCCCGCAGGACGATCATCTGGGTCTTGTCGAACAGTTGAATGAGGGAGCCGATGGGCAGAGCCGTGCAGTCTTCAACCGTCAGCCTGGTTGTAGGGCTATGCTCTGGTCCGCTTCTATGTGTGGGTGGCTTGAGAACGGCGTCGAGTATTCCGTTCTCCGCCGGTACGGCGAGCCGGTATGCGGGTTCTACTCATTGTCGAGAGGGCCATTGAGCGTACTCGACATGCGACTGCCTTTCAGTTTACGGGCAATGGACTTGGCTTGGAGTAATTAGTTCCCGGCCGGTCGGCAACGTGCCGACCAGCAGCCGGTCTTTCGTGGCGGAATCACTAGCGAGAAGGAGATTGTCATGGTTAATGGTCGCGACTTACGGTTTCTCATCGTACCGGCCCTGGCAGCGCTGGCGCTGCTGAGTTCGCCGGCAAGTTCCCGGGCGGCTGACGGTCCGCTCAAGAAAGGGCCGGTTAAGGTTTTTATCCTTGCCGGTCAGTCGAACATGGAGGGGCATGCCGCCGAGAGTACACTCGACCATCTGGGGGGTGACCCGAATTATACTCCCGTGCTGGCAAGGGTCAAAAAGAAGGATGGCACCGCGGTCGTCCGTGACGATGTCTGGGTCGAGTACCTTGGCAAGAAGGGGAATCTCACGACGGGCTTTGGCGTCAACAACACCGCTGGAAAATTCGGGCCTGAATTGGGGTTTGGCATCAACGTGGGAGATTACCTGGACAACCAAGTGCTGTTGATCAAGGCCTGCTGGGGCGGGCACAACCTGTACGGGCATTATCGTTCGCCAAGTTCTGGCAAGCCGGCATACGATACCGGCAAATGGCCAAAGGCCGAGGACGTTGGTGTGTCTTATCGCAAAATGGTTTCAATTACCAGGGACGTGGTGAAGAACCTGAAAACCCTGTTCCCGGATTACGACGAGGCCAAGGGGTACGAGATTGCCGGGTTCCTCTGGTTCCAGGGGTTCAACGACCAATTCGACCCGAACGCCATAGCCGAATATGAGCAGAACATGGTGAACCTGATCAAGGACCTGCGCAAGGAGTTCAACGTGCCGAACATGCCGGTGGTGATCGGTGAACTGGGCGCGGGCGGCAAGCGGGGTCCGATCGCGCTGGCGCAGGAAGCGGCGGCGAAACATCCCGAGTTCAAAGGCACGGTCCGTTCTGTAAACACCGCCCAGTATTGGGATTTCGAGGCCGCGAAGCTGATGCCCTTCTGGAACAAGCCCGGGACGCCGGAGCAGGAAAAGTGGGTCAAGGTGGGTTCGAATAGGCCCTATCACTATATGGGCAGCGGCAAGTGCATGCTCCAGATGGGCAACGCCATGGGCGAAGCCATGGTTGAGTTGCTGAAACAGCAGAAGTAGTCCGCACAGGCTCTCAAGCCCGCACCTACCACTACTACGGCAGCGTCATCTGGTACACGCGCATCGGACACGCGGCGGGCGAGGCGATGCTTGACCTGTTGCCGAAGAAATAGCGAAAATAATTGGCCACGAGGCTGCCGCCATGATTGCCTGCCTGGAGCGGGTGTTCATGACGGCGCTTCACAGGCCGATGGACACTCGATTGCCAGCAGCGTTTATCCCCGTCGGCAGATGCCGGAAGACCCCCAGAAACAAGGTGAATAACATGCGACAGGCGCTCCTAGCTGCATTCTTCGGCCTTTTCGTCAGTCTTTTCCTCGCCGGCCAGTGTTTTGCGGGCAAGGTCTTTCTCATGACTCCGTCCGATCCCGCCAAGGCGTATCCCAAGTTCCATATCGGCGTGACGGGCATCTACGCGACCATCGAAAAGGGTCTGCTTGTCACGGTGGACAGCACCGAGCCGAACACGCCCGCGGCGGGGGAGTTCCAGAAGGGCGATGTTCTCGTCAAGGTCAACGGTAAGGCGGTCTCCGATCCCGAGCCGTATATTGCCCTGGGCAATGCCCTGACCGCCGCCGAGGCCGACGACGGCAAGCTGGCCTTCACCGTCAAACGCGGGGACAAGGAAGAGTCCGTCACCATCACCATTCCGGTGCTCGGGGCCTACAGCAAGACCTGGCCGCTGGACTGCAAGAAGTCTGACACGATCATCCGCCAGGCGGCTGAGTTTCTTACCCAACCCGAGAACCTGAAGAACCCCGGATTCTTTGGCGGGCTGTTCCTGCTGTCCACGGGCGACGACCGGTATCTGCCGGCCGTCAAGGCCATGGTGGATCGCAATTCGCCCGACAAGGCGGGAAGCCACACGTGGGTTAACGGATACGCGGGAATCCTGATCGGCGAATACTACCTGCGGACCGGCGACAAGAGCGCCCTGCCGCGCTTGAAGGCCCTCTGTGTCAATGCGAAGGAAAGGCAATACTACAGCGGCTGGAACCATTGGGGTGAAATCCCGGGCCCCGGGTATGTCCAGGGCGGCCTGATGAATCCGGCCGGGGTGCAGATTCTGACCAGCCTGATCTTGGCCAAGGAATGCGGGGTGGAGGTGGATCAAGGCACCTTTGATCGGGCCTTGACGTTTTTCTATCGTTTTGCGGGACACGAGGCCGTGCCCTATGGCGATCATCGGCCGGAGGGCTGGCTGACCTGCAACGGCAAGAACGGCATGCTGGCCGCCGCGATGTCGCTGCTGGACGGCAAGGCTTACAGGATGGCGGCGGAGACGATGAGCCTGGACATGGCCGACTCCTACAGGTGGCTCGGGGCCGGTCACGCGAGTTCCTTCGGGGATCATATCTGGCGCGGCCTGGGCTCGGTGCACGTGCCGAAAGACAAGCAGGATCACTACCGCCTGTGCATGGACAAGCTGACCTGGTACTACGACCTTTGCCGTCGTCCCAAGGGCGGTTTCGGCTTGTTGAACCTCGGCGCTAATCCGGAGGCCGGGGGAGCGGTCGCGCTGGCGCTGGCGTACACCGCGCCGCGCAAGACCCTGCGCATCACGGGCGCGCCGCCTACCCAGTACAGCCGGAAGGTCCAGGCGCCGGACTTGCCGTGGGGCCGGCCGCGGGACATCGAGTTCCTCCGGACCGACTACTGTGAAGGGTTCGGAAAAGAAGAGATGGAGCCGCACGAGATATATGACAGGCTTGGAGACGCGTACAACAGCCCGAAAGAGAAGGCCGACAAGGCGTTCTGCGTGAAGATGATGCGGCATTACAATCCGGTGGCCCGGCGCATGGCGGGCGCCGCCCTTGTCCGTCTGGGCGCCACGGACGAGATTGCCCAAGCGCTGCAAGACCCGGATCCTCGCGTGCGCCGAGCCGCTCTCGATGCCATCGAGAACTACAAGGGCTTTTTCCGGGACGCCAAGGGACCTTATCCGCCGGCCGTGGTATCGGCAAAGTTCTTGCCGGGGATCGAGAAGATCCTGAAGGATCCCGAGGTGTCGCTATGGGAACTGGACGGCGCTTTGTTCGCCCTGAGTCGGGCTGAGCCGGCAGACATTGCGAAGAACTTGACGCTGGTCCGGAAGTATCTCGACCACCAGGAGTGGTGGCTGAGGGAATCGGCCTTCGCGGCTGTCGTGGCTCTGGCCGGAGATGAGAAGTTGCTGGCGCCGGAGTTGCCGGCTTTACTGGCTCGAGTGTCAAGAGAAACACATATCCCTCCGCGACGGCACCTTATGGGGCAGTTACAGGCGATATTGAATGACAAGGCCACCAGCAGAGGAATAAGGGAACAGATCGTCAACGGTATGCTGCAGGGCATACGCGACACGGTCGTTGAGCCTGGATACCTGGCCACAATCGGGCGGAATAACAAGTACGAAACCTTGCGATATTTCCTTGCGCAGGCCCCCGAGGCGGCGCCGCAAGTCCTCGACGAGGTGGAGAAATACATGTCTAAGCCGGGCGTATTTGCCGGCTGGGGCTGGCCGGAAGCCTGGTTCACCGGCGACCCGTGGGGTAACCCGGGCATCATCAAGTGCGCGGAGAAGTTGGGCAAAGCCGAGGGGGCGTCCCTCCTGGCCCGCTGCAAGCGCTTCGTGGCTCAACTGGAAGAACAGAAGAAGCAGGCGCAGGGCAAAGACGGCAAGACGGCCGATGATGCCCGAGACAAGATGATTGCGACCGTCACCAAAGCGATCCAGGAAAGTGAGAAGAGGATGGGTGGGGAATGACCACGACCTCCCGGATCGCTCCGAGAGCGACTATCGGAGATACTGTGATTGACCCCGCACCCATCTATGACGCGGCGACCGCGTTCTGGAAGTCCGCCGTGCTGTTCGCGGCGTGTCGACTCGGGGTGTTCGATGCGTTGGATCAACCCGCTGGAGCCGCGGCGCTGGCGCAGCGCCTGGACCTTTCCGAGCGCGGAACGGAAGCCCTGCTCGAAGCCTGCGTTGCCATGGGACTGCTCGAGAAAGAGGGCGACACCTACCGCAACACGCCGGCCAGCGAACGCTACCTGACCAGCCGGAGCCCTGAGTCACTGCTGGTAACTCTGGAATTGCAGGCCGCCACATATCCGATGTGGATGCACCTTTGCGAAGCGGTCAGGAAAGGCCAGCCGGTCATGCCTCCTCGCGACCTGTTGGGTGGGCACCAGGAGTTGACCAGGCAGTTCGTGGTGGGTATGCACCAGCGAGCCCTGGGGACCGCCGCCGCCCTGATGGATGCCGTCGATCTCACCGGGCATCGAGTGTTGGCGGACATCGGCGGAGGGCCCGGCACCTATTCGATGCTTATGCTGCAGAGGTATCCGGGCCTGAGGGCCCGCATCATGGACCTGGCGCCCATCCTGGATGTGGCCCGTACTCTCGTCGCGTCCTCCGGCGTTGGCGACCGGATCGAGATGGTGCCCTTCGACGCGACGGCCGATGATCTTGGAAATGGCTTCGATGCGGCCTTGGTGTCCGGCCTGCTGCACCGGATGACGGCGGAAACGAGCCGAAGTATCCTGCGGAAGGTCTACGCGGGCATGGCGCCGGGAGGGCTGATTGCCGTGAATGACCTCTTCACCGTTCGCGGCGGGCCGGCAATGGCTGTTCTGTTCGGACTTCAGATGCTGCTGACCAACGAAACGGGGGGCGCGCACGAGGCGAGTGACGTGGCCTCGTGGCTGGCGCAAGCCGGCTTCGTGGATGTAAGAATCACCGAGTCGGTTCCCCATACCGTCGTCATCGCCCGCAAGGCTGCCGCAATTCGTTCGTGAAACGCACCCAGACTGTGGTCAAGATGGGGAATCTATGAAAGTCTGTTTGCCACCTCGGATATGCTTACAGTTCGAGTGCCGAGCAGCGGTACCGTTGAGTTGGTCCAGCGACTTTCGGCCTCACCTATCCCGAATAGGGTTGGGGGTCTTGACACCACAGAATCACGTGGTAACCTATGGCCGCAGTGACAGTAACGAGGCTCAGGAGACTACACTTGCCAGACATTCCCGCCTTCCAGATGGGCCAAGAACGGCAGGCTAGCCACTCCAAGCTTCACGCCCCGCGGAACACGACGGTTGAGGGAGTGTTCAAGGGCGGGAAACTCGAGACGATGAAGGTTGTGCCGGAAAGCCGGGCGAAGGACGTCGAGGTAATGGCGGCACAGTGACGCTATTTCCCTTCAGAAGCAGGAGGCCACAAACACCTGCTGATCGAGTGGCGAGAGTTTGTGCGAATAGATCAAGGACTCGAAACCGAAGTTCTGGGCCAAGTTAGGGAATAACCTATCACTTACCAAACCCCATCTCGGAAAGATGGGTTAACATCATGAGCGTAAAGAAAACAGGCCGTTCATTCATACGGGACCTTCTCTCTCTTGATCATCAGGCCGGCCCGACTGTTTCGAGCGCGTCCGGAAATCGCCCGGGAAAACCATTGCGTGAATAATCTACCGGCATCACGCTGTTACAACAGTCGGCATCGGGGCTGGACGTGTTTGCTCCTGTTTGCTTCGGGTTTCTCGGGGCTGATTTACCAGGTGTTGTGGATGAAGCAGCTCGGACTGCTTTTCGGCAACACCGCCTACGCGGCGGCGGCCACCTTCACAGCCTTCTTTCTCGGATTGGCCGTCGGCGGATGGTTGTGGGGACGCCGGGCGACACGCATGGACAATCCCCTTTGCGGATACGCGGTGCTGGAAGCGGGGATTGCCCTTACGGCCCTGCTCTACTTTGTGGTTCTGCCTGCATATGGGTGGATTTATCCCTTGATCTTTCAGCCGGGCGGCGGTTCGCCTGCTTCTGTCGCGACAAAATTTGGCCTGGCCCTGTTGCTCGTGTTTCCGCCCGCGCTGTTCATGGGCGGAACCGTGCCGCTGATGGGTCAAACGCTCATCCGTGACGGTCGCCAGTTTGGCAGAGACGCCTCTTTATTGTACGGGGTCAATACCCTGGGCGCGGCACTGGGCGCATATCTGGCCGGCTTTCATCTGCCGCTCTGGCTGGGTTACCGGGGCGCCTATGGTGTTGCCCTGGGCATTACCCTTTCGGTTGCAGTCGTGGCGTGGATGCTGTCCCGGGTGGCGGCACCGTCATCCAAGGCCGACGCCCTCATTCAGGAAAGCGCGGAAGCGGAACCAGTCGCCCTGTCCCGGCGGGCCGTTACCTGGCTGAGCTTCATGTCTGGGTTCGGAGTGCTTGGTTTCGAGGTGCTCTGGACCCGTATGTTTGCCCAGGTCCTTCAGAATTCGGTGTACACCTATGCGGCCGTGCTGGTGACCATCCTACTGTGTCTGGCCGTTGGGGCCGGCCTGGCCAATGGGCTCGCGCGGTTCGCCTGGAGGCCGTCGCGCGTCCTCTGTGGACTATTGGTCGCTGCTGGGCTCTCAGCGGGTATGACGCCGTTTGTTTTTATGGCCCTCACCGACAACATGAGGATGGTGGGTGGTTCACCGGAATGGACGGGCTATGTGTTCGAGGTGTTCAAAACGACGATTCTCGTGCTGGGCATTCCGGGTTGTCTGCTCGGTACGGTGTTTCCATATCTGTTGAAAACATGCGAATCCCGGCTTATGAGTGCGGGCAAGACACTGGGCGATTGTCTGGGAATCAACACCGTCGGTGCCATTCTGGGATCCCTGTGCGCCGGCTTCGTGCTGTTGGATTGGATTGGTCTCTGGCCCGGTGTTCTGGCCTTTTCCCTCTTCTACCTGGTGCTGGCGGCGACATTTCCTGCTCCGCTGACCCACTTGGGCGTTGCGTGGCGTGCCGTAGCCGCTCTGGGGATCCTGCTGAATGTCTTTTGGCTTAATCCTTCAAGCCTCCCAAGGGTGCTGATCAACGAGAACGGGGACGGCGAAACGCTGGTGGAAGTCTTTGATGGCAGTAGCGGAACGGTTGCGGTCACGCGCACCTTTGGGCATCTCGGAATCAAGCTGAACAACCATTACGGAATCGGGTCCACCGGGTCTTTCATATCACAACAGGCCCAGGCTGACATCCCTCTGACGATCCGCCCGCAGACCCACAGCGTGTTCTTTCTGGGAATGGGCACCGGCATCACGCCCGGCGCGGCGCTGGCCCCGGAATATGCCGTTCAGCGTGTGGTCACCTGTGAACTTGTTCCGGAAGTGGCGGCCGCGGCCCGGAAATACTTTGCACCTTATGTCAATGGACTGTTCAGCGATCCACGGTCGTGTGTTGTGATCGACGACGGGCGGCACTACCTTCAGGGCACGCGGGAACAGTTTGACCTGATTGATGCCGACCTGTTCGTTCCCTGCCGGTCCGGTGCGGGCAGTCTCTATTCGGTTGAACACTTCCGGGCCGTTTTGCGGCGTTTGAAGCCGGGCGGCTGGTTTGTGCAATGGTTGCCGCTCTATCAGGTAAGCCGTGAAGAGTTTGGCATCATCGTCCGCACCATGCTGGAAGTGTTTCCCCAGGTGACCTTGTGGCGCAACAATTACTGCCCGGGTTTTGATGTCGTGGGCCTGGCCGGTCACCGGGAAGCCGTGCCCCTGCCGGCCGTCACACCGCGCGTCAGTAACAGCCGTGTGACAGCCGTGACAGGCAAGAGCGACGAAGATCTGGAGACGCTCGAATTGCCGTTCAATCCGCAAACCGCCCTGATGTTCTATTGCGGCAATCTGACGGCGGCACATCAACAATTCGCCGAATACCCAATGAACAGCGATGATCATCCTTGGATCGAATATCTTGCCCCGCGCTCCCAGCAAATGGAACTGAGCCGGCCGGCCTCCCGCTTTGTGGCCAGCGAACTGTTGGCCTTTCTGGTGGCCCTGCAGCAGGCGTGCCAGGCCGAGTCCGATCCCATGCTCGCCAACCGATCATTGGCCGACCGGAGGTTGCCCAGTGCCGGTTTGAATCTCTACAAGGCGTACCTTGCCGATTCCCGCGGCAACCGGGACATGCGGAAACAGGCTTGGGATGGTTTTGTCAGCGATTGGCTGGCTGGGGCGACCCAGAAGTGAGGGGTCGCAGACGTCGGTCACGCCTGCCATCATCCGATGTTCAATGCTTCAAGCGGCTCAGCGACTTGGAGCCTTCTTTACCCCCGCCGGACATCGTCAGGAAATACGAAGGGCGAGAGCCAGACAGGACCATTGGTGTGTCGTCAGGAGAGGGAGGCATCTCTCGGAGCAGGCTGACTGAACACGTTATTCTTGCGCGGGCATCTCGCCCTGGTTCGACATCCGATTGTCACAGTCGTCACCGGGGCCGCAAAGCCACGGTCCCTTCGCGAGGCCGGGGAGGCAAACAGACACGACTCTTCTCTGCGTCCCCTGCGAGCTCTGCGTGAGGTGTTCTTCTTGGTTGTTTCGGCCGCTCAGGCCCTGCGGCGTCGGGCCAGAGCAAGTGCGCCTATGGCCAGCAGGCCGAGTTGCGGGGCCTGGGCCTGCATAGCGTTATCGACCCGCCCTGCCGATCCTGGCGCGCCGTCGCAACAGGCTTGCCGCGCCGAACATCAGGAGCATCGCGGAGCAGGGCTCAGGGGTCGTCGCGAAGACCGGCCCGCCGTTGCCCATGTTGGCCATAAGGGTGCTGAGGTCGGCCCAGTCCACCGTGCCACTATCGTCGAAGTCGCCCACGGCCACTCCGCCGCCGACGCCGGCGCCGAAGTTCTGCTTCAGGGTGATGAAGTCGGCCGCGTCAACGACGCCGTCGAGGTTGGTGTCGCTGGTCAGGCTGGAAATGCCCACCCCGATCAGGTAGACGCGCCCGGCTTCCACGATGATCTGTGCGCCGGAGGTGTCCCAGTCGACTTCGGTGTCGTCGATGTTGGCAATGCCGAAATCGCCCAAGCCGACGTAGGCGCCGGCAAAGGTGAACAGGTCGTACTGCACCATGCCGTTGGGCGCGTCGCCGCCGGCGTCGACGAGTTTGACCTTCCAGTTGTCGTTGAGGGTCAGGCCTCCCGTGGTGATGTCCACCATGCCGCCGTTGGTGCCGTCGAAGGCCCACTCAAAGACGGCGTTAGCGGCCATGGAAACGTCCCCGCCGCCGACGGTAAGGGTTCTGGTGCCGTCGCCCGGGGCAACCTTGCCACCGGTGTTTACGATCAGGCTCTTGACGCTGCCGTCGCCGGCGAGCCGGCCGGTGCTGTTGACCGTCACGTCGCTGGAGTCGATCGAGCCCACCCGCAGCGTGCCAGCGTTGATCGTGGTCGCTCCGGTGTAGGTGTTCACGGCAGACAGCGTCCAGGTGCCGGTGCCGTTCTTGATGACTCTGTTGCCGCTGCCGGAAATCACGCCGGCGAATTCAGCCGTCCCGTAGGTGGAGCCCTGGAAGGTGATGGTCTTGCCGGCCCTGGTGCCTACTATCAGGTCGCTGGTGAACTTCAGCAACCCTGTCGGGCCAGACTGGTCGAGGATCACGGCGCTGTCCCCTTCGGTGCTGAACGCGATCACGCGGTCGGTGGTCTCTCCAGTGCCGGTATAGATCAGCCTGCCAGTCGCCCCGTATTGGTTCGCCCCTATCACGATGGTGCCATTGGCCACGGTGGTCGGCGCGCCCAGGTTGCTGCTGGCAGAGTGGACCGTGCCCAGTTCGGCATCCGTGAACACGCTGTTAATCGAAGATACGCTGATCGCGCCCTTGTAGATGATCGTTTGGCCCGTATAGGTGTTGTCGCCGGTGAGCGTCAGGGTGGTGGGGTCGGGCCAGTAAGGATCGAACTTCGACAGGCCGAGCACATTGGCGCCGCCATTGGGGTTGTCGATGTTACTGGTGCACGTGAAATCGCCGCCGCGGGTATCGAAACAGATGAACGAGCCGCTGGCGAAACCGCCAGTGTCACTGCCCAGGGCCGTCAGGGCTTCGATGTCGGCCGACGTGAATTGCCCCACGCCGCCGACGGCGAAGACGGCGGTTGATCCGGCCGTAACGATGAGGTTGTCAGCGGTCCAGCTTGTCCCGGAGGCGTTGGCGTTATAGAGCGATACGCGGTTGATAAACTTCAAAACGCCGTTAATCGTTGTGCTGCCGGTATAGGTGTTCGTGCCGGAAAGGGCACTCATCTCTATCACTCGCGTGCCATTTAACGTCAAGCTACCCGACCCGGTCACGTCGCCGGCAATTTGTATGCCTCCGTTATCCCCCACATCAATTACCACGTTGCCGCCCAAGGTGACTGGCCCAGTCAGTCTGTCAGACGCATAGCCATTCGTCGCTTCGATGCGCGCATCTGTTATGTAAAGATCGTTCTTCACAATATTCCTGTTCAGGTAGAGAACGGATCCAGGCATAAGCGTAACGGGGCCAGTCCCCAGAACAGAGGAATCCACAAGAAGGTCCATCTCGAGTGCGCCGGATTCGACTGTCGTGCCGCCGCTGTAAGTGCTGCCCTCGATGCTGACGAACAGCCTTCCGCTGCCGATCTTCTTCAGCGCGACGGGGCCGACGCCGTCATCGAACGTGCCGGTGAAGCTGACGTTCCTGTCGTCGTCGCCGACGGTCAGGGTGCCGACGCCGGCAGCGCTGTTTGTGACGGTGCCCGTGCCGCTGAACCCGTTGACCGTCACGCCAAGGCCGTTCAGGTCAAGTGTGCTGCCAAGGGTCACGTCGCCTTTGTCCGGGCCGTGGGGAAGTGCATCGGCTACACCAATCTTCAGGGTTCCCACGAGGATATTCGTGAGGCCCGAGTAGGTGTTTACGTTACTGACGATCAGCGTGCCGTCGCCGATCTTGGTCAGGCCGAAGCCCTCGCCCGATATCTCGCCGCCTGCGACGACGTCTCCCGAAGGCGTGTTGATCGCGAGACTGCTGCCCAGGGCGATCGGCAAGTTGACGGTCTGGGTGTTCGCCGAGTCATTCTGGATGATGTTGCCGTAGAGGTCGCCGGTCAAGGTGACGGCGTTGCCTGTCAACGTAAATGCGTTCGCGTCGCTTGCGAATTGGATGCTTTGGAACGAACTGCCCGTCGTGTTATTATTACTCACATCGCCGGCGTTGCCCGCGGCGGAATAGGCGAGCGTATCGCTGGGGACGGGGGCCGCTCCGCCCCAGTTGTCGGCAACGCTCCAGTTTCCGCCATTGGGGCCGCTCCAGACTGGCCCCTGCCCGATCGTCAACGTGACGTAGCCCGGGTTGAGAGTGCCGAAGGCATAGCGGGCGCCGGGGGCCGGGTTGAGGATGGACAAGTTAGAGACGCTGCCGCCCAGAGTTCCGGAATACGCCAGGAGATCGTAAGTGCCGGGAGTGTTGACCGGACTGGTGTTGCTGCCGCCCTGATAGAAATTGAAGCCGCCGCCGAGGATGGTCAGGCCGTCGGAATCGCTGACCGTGATCTGGTCAAGGTTGGTGGTGTCCGCGATATTGAAGTTGAGGATGCTGCCGCTGGCGAGGCTCAAGGTGCTGGTCGCAAGGGTAGCGATACCGGTTTCCGTGCCGGGGGCAACCTTGCCGCCGCTCAGTATGCTCAAGCCGCCCGCATAACTGCCGTTGCCGCCGGCTGTGCCGCCGCTGTTGACGGTCACGGCGCTGGTGAGCGATCCGTTCAGCTCCAGCGTTCCAGCGTTCACGGTCGTGGCGCCGCTGTAGTTGTTGGTGCCGGCCAGAGTCAGGGTCTGGTCGCCTTCCTTGACGAGGCCATGGGCCGAGGCGTCGCCATCGCTGATTGCGCCGTTGATGACGATGTTCCCCCATTTCGCATTGATCGTCTGGTTCGAGCCGGCGCCGGTCAGGCCGATGCCGTGGCTGATGGTCTGAACGGCCGCACTGTTGTTGACGATTTTGCCGCCAAGCGTGATGCTGTTGCCGCTGTTGACGAATGCGCCAGCGTCGAGGTTGAAGCTGATGTCCGCAACCGCCAGGCCGGTGATGTTGTTGTTGGTGGTTGTATTGTTGGTCCCGGCTAAGACGACATTGTCGCCATTGACCGGCGCGGTGACGCCCCAGTTGCCGGCGTCAGACCAGTCGTACGTCGGCGATGGTGTGCCGCCGCCAGTCCACGTCGGGCCCGCCACGTACACCGTGCCGTACATGGCGATCTCGTCGATGCAGTTGCCCGCTTGGGTGACGATCCGCAGCCCGGCGGCGTTGATGGGGGTGGTGAAACTGAAAACGTGGTCGTACACGTCGGTCGTGGTCAGCGAGCCGATCGTCGTCCACAGCGAGTCGTAGGCCCCGTCGGTGTTCGTGAGGTCGGCCGAGGGCGCCGCGGCGTACTGGATATACATCGTGCCACCAATGCGGTCGCCGTACTCATTCAAATTGCTTCGACCGAAGGTAAAGCCGGTGAGGGTGTACAGCGTGGACGAGTATGAGGGCAGCGCTACGCCGGCGAACGACATGTTGACGACACCGTAGCTGCCGCCGAGATCCACATTGCGCGCGTCGCTCAGGCCTGCCGAGATCCAACTGTTGCTGTTGCCGTAAAGGCCGTCGTTGAGGTACTGGATCTGGTGTGGCCCGCCGTACTGGCTGATCGCGAACGGCGTAGCGCCGTTGGTGGCCAGGGCGATATCCACCGGGTCGGTCGGGACCGTCGAACCTGACGGGGCGTTGCCGGTAAACGTGAACTCGCTGCCTGGAAGCACGGCCACGGCGGCCTGGGCACAGGGCGCGCAGCACGCGATGCCGAGTGCGGCCAGCCCGGCCGCGACAAACAGACTAACCCTGAAATTCCTCATGCTTCTCTCCCTTGCTTGGCGTGAAATGCCCTGGTTCATTGCCTGCTCCTTTCGATTTGATCCGCTCCACGAATTGCCTCCTAACGACAGGCTCACCGTGACGACGCGCCACCCATGACCTGAGCGACACTCAGTTAGAGCACGAGACTCATCGCCTTTGGCCTTGGCCTCACGCTCGTTCCGGCTCCACCTCGGTTACGACTGCTCCTCGACCGTCTGTTCTTGCTCAGTGCCGGCCGCGTTGAACTCATCGCAAAATACAGCAAAAGAAATGCATCCGATTATGAAATCGCATCCATTCGCTAACCGATCCAGCCGCCTTTTACCGACTGGAGCTATGGGCGATTATCGACTATCGTAATTATACGCGCTTTTCCAGAAATACAATCACTACTGTCCGGTTGAGCTTTTCGAATACTGCTGTAACAAACGTATTTTCAAGTTGTTGCGACGGAATATGACTGTTTTCGATTTCAACTTGGTTCGCCGTTTCGGCCATGATCTTTCCATCTCATCTTGGAAGGAGCGGGCCTATGAACGCCGGACAGACCATCTTCTCGCAACTGCTGGACTTCCTGCCGACCTACGAGTTCAACCGATGCGTTCGTCGATACTGCGGCAATTACCGCGTGCGGCAGTTCTCTTGACCGTTGCCGGCTGCATCAACTGGGCGGCAGCCTGCCAGGGCGCCCAGAACTTGGACAGGACGACCCACAGCAGCCGAAAGCCGGCGGTGAACCTGAACCTGGGAGAGCCCCTCTGCTCCGTCCGCCGCTTGCATATGCCCAGTTGACTCTCTGCGGCCACCAGCCTGGCCGCCAGGGATGCGCGGGTCTGGAAGAACGTGCTGACGAAACGAAGGAGGTAACCGAGAAGCTCGCCGATGCATGCCAGCAAGTTCCAGAGGTTCAGGAAGAGGTCGATGATGGTATTCATGCGGCCCTGATGGCACGAAAGGTCTCCGATGGCAACCTGCCGTAAGTCCTTATGGTACCGTAGCGACAGAATAATTCGGGGGACCGCAGTCATCGACTGCACTATGTGAGGTCGCAGGGATTTCCAGAGTCGCCGATCACCGCCGGTGTCTGCCGACGAACCGTGTGCCGTAATAACCTGTAATGGCAATAGTTATAGAATCTCCTCAGCGAGTGACTAAACGACCCGAAAAAACCCCTTAGTTTGAGCGGGCTTCGCACTTGACGAACCGCCAAACCGCAGTACAATGAACACGCTCAATGATGTGCTTGGCGACAAGGACGGGCCGCTCAGCCCGTCGTCGCCTTGGGGGAATATTAAGAGAGAGGAAAGTGCTCAATGCTCAAGCACGTATTGGGATTGGCAGTCGTTGTTGTAGCGTTGGCGTCGCCATGCTACGCTCAACTGATCGATCCAAACGCCGACGTCACCTACCATCCCGCGAACACCGCAACGGTGGAAGCAGTTCTGACCGCTCAGATCCTGGGTGTCAAGGGCACGGTCGTTGGTGCCTATGCGGCCGACCCCGATCCCGCCGACCCGGCCGACGGTGACTACTACAGCGATTCACACACCAAGGTCTTCGCCGATCTTGAGGTAGGCGCATCGGGCATTATTTCCCTGGATCAGTTCGATCCGACCCGCCTTATGCCAAACACGACCGATCCGGTTGGCAAGCTTCGGGGCGCGCTGCTCTACTTGACGGTCCACCTTAAGGGAGGCCGGCTTGTGATCGACAACGAGAGCCGACGGGCCATTACGACCGCAACGCTGCAGATCGGTGCCAACCTCGGCGTGAACAACGCGTCCCTCGGCGTTGATGTCTCCGCCAGCTCGTATGCGGAGGCGACCGGAGCCCTTACCGGCGACGTCTATAACCCCGGCGTCCCCGGCGTCCCCTACGACCCCTACGATGGGCAGTTTCCCGATCCGCACCTCAGCGACGCTGAACTCGACCTGTATTCCACGGGGCCCGACAAGCTTGCCGCCATAATCGACCCCAACGACCCCGACAGTTCATTCGTTTACGCACCGATCTTCGTAGACCTCAGCGACCCTGACGATATGGCCCTTTTCACGGGCAGCGGCACGGTTGATTTTGCCTACGTCAGTT
>CAZSBS010000024.1:0-28071 GCA_964605095.1 uncultured Planctomycetaceae bacterium
GGATTTGAACCTCCGACCTCTGCGTCCCGAACGCAGCGCTCTAGCCAAGCTGAGCTACGCCCCGGCAATGCCGGTTTTGTGCGGTTTGGCGCCCCTTGGGGGAGTCGCCTCTTCGCCTTCGGGTGCGGGCGAAGATTGGGTAGTTTACCACCTTGCCCGGCAACGTCAAGGGCTTGGCGGGTTATTTAATCCGGTTGCGTTGCAGCCTGGCCGAACTGCCGGGGGCTGGGTCGGGGCAGTTCGTAGTGACGCAACCTGCTTGTTTACAAAATGCCCGGCCGGCGGCGCTGTAAGCCGAGTTCTGTTCCTCCGGTCCGGCGGGCGTCCGGTTTCGGAGGCGAAGGCCATTTATCTGGACCCGCCTTTGCAGACGGGCTCTCCCGATGGACATCGGGAAGCGGCCTACCCGCGGCGATAAGGTCGAGCCGGACCTCGCCGCTGCTTGGCCTTGCACCCGGTGGGGTTTACCGTGCCGGCGGCATCACTGCCGCCGCGGTGCGCTCTTACCGCACCATTTCACCCTTACCGTCGCCGCGTCGTCCCGGCAAGCCGGGATGAGTGCCCCCGGCCCAAACGGGCCGGCCTGGGGGCGTTTTGCGCAACGTCGGCGGTGTATTTTCTGTGGCACTTTCCCTATCCGTCGCAGGCTGCCCGAAGCCGGCGCCGGACGGTGGGCGTTACCCACCACCGTGGCTCAGTGGTGCTCGGACTTTCCTCTCCCCGCCGCAAGGACGGGGAGCGGCCTTCCACGCTACCAGCCAAGGGGCATTATACACGAGATCGACCGGCGTGGGTTGCGAAAGAAACAACTGCCCTGCTCGCCGAAGCGAACAGGCCGTGCCTCACAGCCGTTTTTTCCACCATACCACGCACACCACGGCCGCCGAGGCTGCCGCAAGGGCCATGACAAGCCAGAACGAAAGCGGACTGTCCTTAGCTATCGGCATAATGACGTTCATGGAGAATATGCTGACCACCAGCGTGGGCAGCATGAGGGTGATCATGATGATGTTGAGCGTCTTCATCAGGACGTTTAGATTGTTGGCCACGATGGACGCCCTGGCGTCCATGAGGCTGGCGAGGATGTTGGAGTACACCTGCGTCTGCTCGCGGCACTGGTCGTTCTCGATGATCATGTCGTCGAGGTATTCCAGGCTTTCCGGCGTGAAGCCGAACTTCGGCACGCTGGCGCGGAGCTTCTCGATTACCCGCTTGTTGGAAGTGATGGCGTTGAGGTAGTAGACCAGCGACTTTTCCAGGGTGAACAGGTGCAGGAGTTGCTTGTTCTCCATGGCGGTGTTGACGGCGTTCTCGATCTCGCTGCTCATGGCGTCGACGACCCGCAGGTGTTCCTCGAAGTGCAGGATCGCCCGGTAGATGATCTTGAGCATGATGTCCTGGAGCGAATTGACCTTGATGAACGGCTTGCCGGCGAACAAGGCCGCGTCGTCGGGGGTCACCACGATCAGCCGGTCGGGAAACAGGAAAATGCCCGTCGAGCAGACCCGAAAGAGGTAGCGGTCCTCGGCGTTGTAGCGTTTGGCCCGCTTGATGATCAGGGCCGCGTGCTCCGGCTCGAACTCGACGCGAGCCAGTTCGTCGGGGTCCATGGCGGAATTGAGCGTGTGCTCATCGATCTTGAACTGCTCGATGAGGCTCTCGCGCTCGGCCTCGTCGGGCGCGATGTACATGAGCACCGGGCCATCTCCGTCGGCCTCGACAACCTTGCCGTCGACGACCTTCATGTATTTCAGCATCGCACTGTGACTCCACTGGGCCACGCTCAGCGCGGCACCGGCCGATGCCATCGCGGCCGCATCGTTCGCCAAGCCCGGCATTATACACATCCGTCCGCGCCGGTGGACAAGCCCCATCGTCCGGAAAGCGCACAATTCCGGGTCGGGGCTTCCGGCCGAAGGACCCAGCCGGTAGACTCTTCACTT
Source organism: uncultured Planctomycetaceae bacterium (assembly GCA_964605095.1). Taxonomy (GTDB): domain Bacteria; phylum Planctomycetota; class Phycisphaerae; order SM23-33; family SM23-33; genus JAUWQU01. The sequence continues at coordinate 1,944 of CAZSBS010000024.1, forward strand.
GGCCCCGCGGGGGCCTACTCGTGTGCATGGTGCCGGCAACATGGTAGAGCAGGTCCTACAACCCGAGATTCACGAGCTCATCGAGGAGAAGAACTTCTCCGCGCTCAAGGGGGCGATCCGGGGCATGGAGGTCCACGACCTGGTGGAGTTGCTGACGAACCTGGTGGGTGAGGACCTGGCGGTCGTCTTCCGGCTTCTACCGGCCGGGGAGGCGGCTGACATCTTCGGCGACCTCGAGATCGAGCAGCAGGAGGATTTGGTCAAGACGCTCTCGACGGAGCGAATGGCGTCCATCCTGAACGACATGCCCCCTGACGAGCGCACGGAGCTGCTGGAGGAATTGCCCGGAGAGCTCGCCCAGCGGCTGCTCAACACGCTTCGAGGCGACCAGTTGCGAATCGCCCGCAGCCTGCTGGCTTACCCGGAAGACAGCATAGGCCGGCTGATGACGCCCCAGTACGTGGCCTTGCGTGCGGACTGGACAATCGGGGATGTCCTGGCGCACATACGCAAGGTCGGGCAGGAAGTCGAGACGCTCAACGTCCTGTACGTGGTGGACGACCACGGGCACCTGCTTGACGAGTTGCGGCTGGAGCAGTTGGTGCTGGCCGAGCCGGAGCAGGCGGTGCGGAGCCTCATGGATGAGCAAGTCGCGAGCCTGCGGGCCGCGGACGACCAGGAGTCGGCCGTCGAACTGTTCAGGAAATACGAGGCCGTGGCGCTGCCGGTTGTCGACAACCGCAACGTGCTGGTGGGAATCGTCACGGTCGACGACGTCATCGACGTGGCCGAGGAGGAGGGCACGGAGGACTTCCAGATGATGGCTGGCATGGCCGCGCTGGAAAGCGGCTACTTCTCCACGGGTTTCTGGTCGATGCTCGGCAAGCGCCTGCCCTGGCTGGCGATGCTCCTGTGCGCCCAGACACTCACGACGGTGGCGCTGCTGGGCTTCGACAAGTTGCCGCTCTTCGCGGTGCTCGTTGTGTTCGTGCCGCTGATCAACTCGCCCGCCGGCAACACGGGCACCCAGATGGCGGGCCTGATGATCCGCGGCCTGGCCGTCGCGGAAGTGCAAATGCGAGACTGGCTCCGCGTGCTGACGCGGGAACTGGTCAACGGCGTGACGCTCGGGGCGTCGCTGGGCGTGCTGGGCTTTGTCGCGGCGCGGGTGTTCTCGGCCTTCGTGGAAGTCCCGTCGGGCGCGCTGCACGTAAACCCGCTGCATGTGGCGACGTCGGTTGCGCTGGCGATTACCGTGGCCGTCACGGCCGCCAATATCCTCGGCTCGATGCTGCCGTTCTTTTTCAAGCGGGTCGGGCTGGACCCGGCCGTGACGAGCGGGCCGTTCATCGCATCGCTTATGGACGTGACTGGGATCATGACGTACTTTTCGATCGCCTCGACGGTCCTGGCGACGATGACCTGACCATGCGGTTCATGTTGGATGTGGCGCGGCGGCGTTGCTGCCGGCCCGGTGATGTCGAAGGAGATGCACCATGACTGAGGCTGCCAAGAGGCCGGCAGACATGCGGATAATGGAGAACCTCGCCAAGGCGAAGGCCAAGATGCTCGCCGAGCTGCACAAGGTCATCATCGGCCAGGACGCGGTGATCGAGCTCTTGATGCAGGCGATGCTCAGCCGGGGCCACTGCCTGCTGGTGGGCGTGCCGGGCCTGGCCAAGACGCTGATGATCTCCATGCTGGCAAAGGTGCTCAAGCTCAAGTTCAACCGCATCCAGTTCACGCCGGACCTCATGCCGTCGGACATAACCGGCACCGACGTCATCGAGGAGGACCTCACCACCGGCAAGCGGGCGTTCCGCTTCGTAAAGGGGCCTATCTTCTCGAACATAATCCTGGCCGACGAGATCAACCGCACTCCGCCCAAAACCCAGGCCGCCCTGCTCCAGGCGATGCAGGAATACCAGGTCACCGCCGGGGGCAACAGCTACGAGCTCGACCTGCCGTTCTTCGTCCTGGCCACGCAGAACCCCATCGAGCAGGAGGGCACCTACCCACTGCCGGAAGCACAGCTCGACAGGTTCATGTTCATGGTGATGGTGGACTACCCGACGCTCGACGAGGAGCGGATGATAGTCAAATCCACCACGACGGACCTGAAGCTCGAACCGGAAGAGGTCCTGTCCGGCGAGGACCTGCTGGCGCTCCAGCGGATCATTCGCAAGATCCCCGTCAGCCAGCACGTCATCGACTACGCGGTGAACATCGTCCGCGCCACAAGGCCCGCCGATGGCACGGCCCCGGACTTCGTCAAGAACTACCTGACCTGGGGCGCCGGGCCGCGGGCGGCCCAGTACCTGGTCCTGGGCGCAAAGAGCCGGGCGCTGCTGCATGGGCGGTTTAACGTGTCGACGGACGACATCCGAGCCGTGGCACATCCGGTCCTGCGGCACCGCATATTCACGAACTTCAACGCCGACGCCGAAGGCGTCTCCGCCGACCGCGTCGTGGACATGCTGATCCAGACCGTCGCCGAGCCGCGAGTGGAGGACTACCGAAACGTCCCCCTTGCCACGCCGGCTGAAGAGTAAACTGATTGCTTGCCACGGCGAAGCCGGGCAGATTGCAGAATTGCGTTTGGTGGCACTTAAGTTTCGTACAGTATGAGCATTCGGACAGAAGACAACATGAAAACACCAGGATCGAGACGTTTTCCCCTATCTAGTACCTATTATCTGCTACCTTCTTTCCCCTGCAGGAATATATCCGTCGTATTCGTCCTATCCGTCTCATTCGCCGCATGGGCCTTGTTTGCCGTGGCCCTGCCGGCGTCGGCCCAGATCGCCGAGGGGCCGCAGACTCCCCTGGGTTACCTGGAGGGCATGGTCAAGGATCCCAAGACCGCCAACGCGACGGTCGGGACTCTCCAGACCACGGAGGACCCAGCCCTGGTGGGGCTGCTGGAGACAATGACGCGAAGCGCCGACGAGGAACGCAGGCTCTTCGGCGTGGCCACACTGACGGGGTTGGAGGGCAAGAAGGCCGCCAACGTGCTCATCGAGCGGGTCAACTATGACCCGTCCATGCCCATCCGGGCCGAGGCCCTGGCCCGTCTGATAGCCCTGGACGCCCTGACGCCGGAGCAACTGGCCGGGGCCCTGAAGATCCCCGACGACAGCGTACAGTCCATCACCTGCCGAGCACTCGTGGAAAAGGGCAAGGCCGACCTCGCCCTGCCCGTGCTGACCAAGCTGGCAGACAGCAAGGAAGAAGTCACGGCCGCCCTGTGCCGTACGTGCCTCTTGGGGCTCGGCAAGACCCAGTACCTCGACGGACTGCGGCGCGTCATGCGCGACCCAGCCACCCAGCCGCGAATGCTGGGGGCGCTGCTGGGGCAGATTCGACGCCAGAAGATTTCCTCGGCCGCGTCGCTGGCGCTGGAGGTGGCCAACAACGAGACGGCGCCACTGGCCCTTCGCGTGCTCGCCCACGAGACGGTCGCGGAAGTGTCGTCCAGCGGGTCGGCCTCGCTGAACGAGGCGCTGGCCAAGACGAACAACCTGGCCCTTCGTGTCCGTCTGCTGGGGGCTCTTTCGAGCCGCGACGACGGCGGGCCATACTTGGCCAAACTCGCTGGGGGCACTGACACAATCGGTGTGCTGGCGAAGTTCGAGATGGCCCGCAAGACCGGCGGCGCCACCGCCGGCCCGAGCGTGCGGGCAGCCATCGCACTCGAGCACCCCATCGCCCTGGCGTACGTGCTCGACCGCGCGGGGCAAGACGCCAACACCCTGGGCGCCAAGGCCGACTTCTACACGCCGGCACTGCTGGAGTTCATCCGGTCCGTCGAGCCGCGACCGCGAGAAATGCAGAAGGAACACTTCCTGGCCGCCGGGGCAACCGAGCAACTCGTGCGCATAGGCACGCCGGAAGCCATCGCCGGCCTGCGGGCGATACTGGCGGAAAAGTCCTCCGCGATCACCCGGTCGGTGGCGGCCGGGCTGCTGCGAGCCCGCAAGCCGGAAACCGCAGAACTGATGAGGCCCCTGCTGCAAAGCCCCTACGACGAGCTAGTCGTGGACGCGGCCCTGATGCTCGGGCACTTCGGCGACCCCGCGGCCAGGCCAAAACTCCAGACAATACTCTCCCAGGCCGACTCCCATCCCCCAGCCCTGGTCATCCTCGCAAGCTGGTACATCCTGAAGATCGACAAAAAAACCGACCAGGCCGTCGCCGCACTAGCCAAACTAATCAAGCCGCTGCCGCCCCCCCCGAGCCAGTAGCCAGGAGCCGGGAGCCGGGAGCCCGCCGAAAGGAATTATCGGACAGCCTCGGCTACCGACAAACGGCTACGGGCTACTGAGATACCAAAACAGGAGACTTCGAACATGCCGCAAACGACACGCCGGGTGTTTCTCAAGCAGTCGATGGCCTTGGGCACCCTTGCTGGGGCCGCCGGGCCACTGGGCCGGGCAATGGCGGGCGAGGCGCCCGCCGCCGCCGGGAAAATACGGCTGGGGTTCGTGACGTACCTCTGGGGCCAGGATTGGGACCTGCCCACCCTCATCGCCAACTGCGAGAAGACCAGGATTCTCGGCGTGGAGCCCCGCGTCGATCACAAGCACGGCCTGAAGTTGGGCATAAGCGCCGACGAACGAAAGGCCGTCCGCAAACGCTTCGCCGACAGCCCCGTCACATTCATCGGCATGGGCACCAACGAGTGTTACGACAGTCCCGACCCGGCCAGGCTCGCCAAGAGCATCGAGACGACCAAGGCCTGGCTCCAGCTTTCCGCGGACTTGGGCGGCAGCGGAGTGAAGGTCAAACCCAACGACTTCCACAAGGGCGTCGCCCACGCCAAGACCATCGAGCAGATCGGCAAGAGCCTCAGCGAGCTCGGCAAGGCCGCCGCGGACCTCGGCCAGCAGTTGCGGCTGGAGGTGCATGGAAGCTGCTGCGAGTTGCCGACGATCAAGGCGATCATGGACATAGCCAAGCACCCGTCCGTGACGGTATGCTGGAACTGCAACGACCAGGACCTCAATGGCGAGGGCCTGGCCGCCAACTTCGCCATGGTCAAGGACAGGCTCGGCGCCACGACGCACGTCCGCGAGTTGAACATCGGCACGTACCCGTACCAGCAGCTCATCCGCCTGCTTGCCAAGGCCAACTACGCCGGGTGGGTGCTGCTCGAATGCCGCACCAAGCCCGCCGACCGGGTCGCGGCAATGATCGAGCAGCGCGAAGTGTTCGAAATAATGCTCACCAATGCTTGAGCAAGGAGACGACATGGACCGGCGGACGTTCTTGAAGGCGATGGGCGTGGCGTTTACCGCGGCCTCGACAAGCGAGCTTCTCTCAGCCGGGGTCGGCCCGGCCCCCGCGCGCAAGCGGCCCAACGTGGTGTTCGTGTTTGGGGACCAGTGGCGAGCGCAGGCGACGGGCTACGCCGGCGACCCCAACGCCATCACGCCGAACCTGGACAAGCTGGCGGCCGCGAGCGTGAACATGACCACGACAGTATCGTGCTGCCCGGTCTGCACCCCCTACCGCGCCAGCCTGCTGACGGGCCAGTACCCGCTGACTACGGGGCTTTTCCTCAACGACCTTTGCCTGAGCGACGACGCGGTGTCGATAGCCGAGGTCTTCGCCGCGGCCGGCTACGATACGGGCTATATCGGCAAGTGGCACCTGGACGGGCACGGGCGAAGCTCGTTTATCCCGCGTGCCCGCCGCCAGGGCTTCGACTACTGGAAGGTCCTGGAATGCACGCACAACTACAACCGCTCAGCCTACTACTCCGACGCCGACGGCGAGAGGAAGCTCCAGTGGGACGGCTACGACGCCATTGCCCAAACCCGCGACGCCCAACAGTACATCGCCGCCCACGCCCGGGGCGACAAGCCGTTCCTGCTGATGCTCTCGTGGGGCCCGCCGCACGCCCCGTACGAGACGGCGCCGCCGGAATACCGCAAGCTCTTCGCCGATGCCGAGAAGATCAAGCTCCGCCCGAACGTGCCCGCCAAGGCCCAGGCTGGCGCGAGGAAGGACCTCCAGGGCTATTACGCCCACTGCGCCGCGCTCGATGCTTGCGTGGGCGACCTGCTGAAAACCATCGCCGACGCCGGCATTGCCGACGACACCATATTCGTCTTCACCAGCGACCACGGCGACATGCTCGGCTCGCAGGGCCAAAGGAAGAAGCAGCGGCCGTGGGATGAGTCCATCCGCGTGCCGATGCTTCTGCGCTACCCCGCCGCGTGCGGCCTGGCAGGCAAGATAATCGACATGCCATTCAACAGCCCGGACATAATGCCCACGCTGCTGAGCCTGGCGGGCGTGGCGATTCCCAATACGGTCGAGGGCACGGACTACTCCGGCGTGCTGACCGGCGCGAAGGCGCCCGACAACGACGCGGCGCTGATTTGCTGCATCGCGCCATTCGGCCAGTGGACACGTCCGCAAGGCGGCAAGGAATACCGCGGCCTGCGGACGCGCCGCTACACGTACGTCCGCGACCTGACGGGCCCCTGGCTGCTCCACGACAACCAGGCCGACCCATACCAGCAGACAAACCTCGTCGGCAACGCCGACCACGCCGACCTTCAGAAGACCCTCGACGACCAACTTGACAAGATGCTCGCCGCCTGCAAGGACAAGTTCCTCCCCGGCTGGGACTACATCAAGCAGCGCGCCTACAAGACCGACAAAGAGGGCACCATTGGGTATAAGGACTAATACGCATCCTGAATGAATCTCGCGCGTGGGCCATTGCAAAGAAACATAACGCCTGACGGCGTCACTACGAACGCTCCGCGGGCTTCGATACCACCTCTGGCGTTCGCAGTGTGCCCGTAAGGACATCTTCTTCTTTGCGACTCAGGGGAGTTCTTGCGCTGGCCTCAGGCCCGCCGCTACCACACGAGATTCAATCTGATTGCGTATAAGATGCGTGCCTGCGTGCGGCGGTTCCTGCTTGCAGTCAAAGTCCGTATTCTGCGGTGCCATGCTTCCGCAAACAGCCGCGGAAGCATGGCACCGCACATTTCGCCCCCCGACTTCTGGGGCGGGGTACTATGAGTTATGATCTACCCCCTTCTTTTCCGGCCCGATATTTCCCTTGACTTTATCTTCGCCATACCGCATATTATTAGGAGTGCCGAACATTATTAGCGGTGCCTAAGTGGAGCGGCGGCGAGATGACGCAAACGCTCAGCGAGAGCCTGGAAGACTACCTCGAGGCGATTTATCACATCGTCTCGCAGAAACAGGCCGCGCGCGCTACGGATATAAGCCGGCGGATGAACGTGAACCGCTCGTCGGTGACCGGGGCGCTTCGCAGCTTGTCAGACAAGGGGCTGATCAACTACGCCCCGTATGACATCGTCACGCTTACGCCCGAGGGTTCCGCGGCCGCAAGGCGGGTCGTCCACGGCCACGAGGTGCTGCGGGACTTCTTCACGCTGGTGCTGGCGGTGGACGACGGCCTGGCTGACTCGGCCGCGTGCGGCATGGAGCACCATGTCGGGCGGGATGTGCTCCGCCGGCTGGGCTACCTGGCGCGATTCATCGCCGACGGCACGAAAGCCGACGGCGGGCAGTGGCTCGACCGGTTCCGGGCGTATTGCAGCAGGCATGAGGGCCGGGCGGCGGCGGGTTCGGCAGCGCGGCCCCGGCGTGCGGCGAAGGCGTCGAAATCGGCCTTGTCGGTGCCTCGTGGCAGGAGAGCGCTACATGAGTGAGCATCGTCTTCGCCCCCTGAGCAGGCTTCATGCGGGCCAGACCGCGCGCGTGGCGTCGCTCGGCGGCGGGCGCGAGTTCCAGGCCAGGCTCGTGAGCATGGGCCTTCTCATTGGAAGCCAGGTCACGGTCATCCGCGCCGGCGGCGGCGCCCGCGGCGCCACGCTGGTTGCGCTGGGGCCGATGAGGCTTGGCATCGGCCGGGGCATGGCTGAGAAAATCATGGTTACCGTGGAACACCGGACGGCGAAGACATCGACGTAATTCCATGGCCGAAGTCATAACCATCGCGCTGGCGGGCAACCCGAACTCGGGCAAGACCACGATCTTCAACGAGCTGACCGGCCTTCGCCAGCACGTGGGCAACTATGCCGGCGTGACGGTCGAGAAGGTCACCGGCCGGTGCCGGCGCGGCGGGGCCGACTTCGAGATCGTTGATCTTCCCGGCACGTACAGCCTGACCGCATACTCGATCGAGGAACGCGTGGCGCGGCGGTTCCTTGTGGCCGAGAGGCCAAGCGTCGTGGTGGACATCGTCGACGCTTCCAACCTGGAGCGGAACCTTTACTTGGCCACGCAACTAATGGAGCTCGGCGCGCCGCTGGTGCTGGTGCTGAACATGTCGGACGTCGCCCGCGCCCGCGGCATAGAGTTCGACCTGCCGCAGCTTTCGACGCTGCTGGGCGTGCCGATCGTCCAGACGGTCGGCAACCGCGGCAAGGGCCTGGACGAGATGATGGACGCGGCGCTGGCCGTGGCGCGCTGCCAGCGGCCTGCCCAGCCCCGGCAGGTAAATTATGGGTCCGAGATCGAGGAGGAGATCGCCAAGGTCGCCGCGATCATCGGCTCCGACGGCCCGGCCCCGGCAGGCTACACTACCCGCTGGCTGGCGATCAAGCTGCTGGAGAACGACACGGAGATCCGCGAGTTGGTCGGCTCGGCTGAGACGATGCAGCAGGTCGAGGCCTCCGCACGGCACCTGCGGACGATCTTCGGCGACTCGCCGGAGCTTGTCATCGCCGGGCGGCGGTACGCGTTCATCTCGGGCGCCTGCCAGGAGGCCGTCCGCTCGACCGTCGAGGCCCGCCACACGCTATCGGACCGCATCGACACGGTGCTGACCCACTCGATCGCCGGCGTGCCGATCTTCCTGGGCATGATGTACATGGTGTTCTACCTGACCTTCACGCTGGGCGAGTACCCCACGGGCTGGCTGGAGCAGTTGTTCGGCTGGGCCGGCGGGGCGATCTCCGGCCTCTGGCCGGCGGGGTCCGACAGCATGCTGCGGAGCCTGCTGGTCGACGGCATCATCGGCGGCGTCGGCGGGGTCGTGGCCTTTCTGCCGAACATCATGCTGCTGTTCCTGGGCATCGCGATGCTCGAGGACAGCGGTTACATGGCCAGGGCGGCGTTCCTCATGGACCGCCTCATGCACCGCATCGGCCTGCACGGCAAGAGCTTCGTGCCGATGCTGATCGGCTTTGGCTGCTCGGTGCCGGCCATCCTCGCCACTCGGACTCTCGAGAGCCGGCGCGACCGGCTTACGACAATGCTCGTCGTGCCGCTTATGAGCTGCGGGGCGAGGCTGACGATCTACGCGCTGCTCATCCCGGCCTTTTTCCCCAGAAAGTGGCAGGCGCCGGTGCTATGGCTTGTTTACCTGATCGGCATTGCCCTGGCGGTGGGCCTGGCCAAGCTGCTGCGGGCGACGATCCTTCGCGGCGAGGCCCCGCCTTTCGTCATCGAGCTGCCGCTGTACCGCCTGCCGACGCTGCGGAGCCTGGGCATTCACATGTGGGACCGGTCCTGGATGTACCTCCGCAAGGCAGGGACCGTGATCCTGGGCATAAGCATACTGCTCTGGGCGATGACGAGCTTTCCGCGAAAGAACGCATTCGACCGCGACTACCCCGCCGAGACCCGCCAGGCCCAGGCCGAGGCGCTCGCGGGCTTGGACTCCGTCGGCCTGTCGCTCGGCCTGCCCGCCGGCAGCGAGTCACTTGCGCGGGCACTTGCACCGGAGCTTGTCCCGGCGCCGCAATCGCAGCCGGCCTCCGCGCCGGTGCGGGACGGCGCGGATGCCGCCCAGGCCGTGAGAATCCGTGCGATGGTCCAGGCCCTTGCCGGCCTGGACGAGATCCATCAGCGATGGGACGCCACGCTGGCCGAGGCGGCGGCCCGGCCCGGCTCGGCGGAGGCTGTCGCGCTTCAGCACGCTCACCGTGACGCGTTGGACCGCCTTGCCGCCGCGGACCCAAACGCCTTCGACGCGGCCAGGCGATACCGCGACGACGTCCGCCCGGCTTACGAGAATCGCCTGGCCGACATCCGTGACACACGCCGGGCCGAGCAGCTCGCTTACACTGTCGCCGGGCGAATCGGGCACGGCATGGCCCCGGTGCTGCGCCCGCTGGGCTTCGACTGGCGGATCGGCACAGCCCTGGTCGGCGCGCTGGCGGCCAAGGAGGTCTTTGTCGCTCAGATGGGAATCCTCTTTTCGGTGTCCGAGCAGGATGAGGGTTCCGAGACCCTGCGCGCCCGGCTCAGCCAGGCGTACACTCCGCTCCAGGCATTCTGCCTGATGCTGTTTTGCCTGATAAGCGCCCCGTGCGCCGCGACGATCGTCTGCACGTGGAAGGAAAGCGGCTCGATCAAATGGGCGGCCCTTCAACTTGTGGGCCTGACGGTGCTGGCCTACATGGTGACAATGGCGGTCTACCAGGCGGGACGGCTCGTCGGATAGAGAGTTGCGCATCGTTTTGGAGTCGGCAGATGTTGGAAACGCTGATCGTTATCGCGATAGTTGCCTTGGCCGGGCTGTGGCTGGGCCGGCGCATCTGGCGTCGCGCAGCAGGTCGAGGGCAGTCGCCGTGCGGCAACTGCCCCGGCTGCAAGCCTGCCGGTAGTTCCCGGCCCGCGGGCGATTCGCCGCCCGCGTGCGGCGACGGCAATTGCCGCCCCCAGAACGATCCGCCCGCCCCCCGCCAGGGATAGCCAATAGCCATCCCGCCCGCCGCCGCTTGGCACGACAGATTAATCAGTATGGTGTTCCCATATTTACCGATGGCGCCGCCTGGGAACTTACACACAGTAGTTGACGCGATCCGAGCAGAAAGAGTGCCTGCGGATCTCTCGATCAACGATATAATCGCCGGGGAGGTCGCGGCTGTCGTAGGCTGGAAGCCATCTGGAAAACTCCGGTTCAAAACAGAAGGGGGCAGGAGAACAATGATGGATATGTGGATGAAGACCCTTCTTGGACTATGTGCGTGCCTGGCAGTTTGCGGCGGCAACCCGTGCCTTGCGGACTGGCCGATGTACCGCACCGACGCCGCCCGGAGCGGCTACAGCCCTGAACCGCTGGCGGCGGAACTGTCGCTGGCGTGGGTTCATCGCCCGTCGGCCCCCCCCCAACCGGCATGGCCCAAGAGCGAGCGGGTGACGGAGGACAGGGCCTTCCACGTTGTGGCGGCGGCGGGCAAGGTGTTCTTCGGCAGCAGCGCCGACTGTGCCATCCACTGCCTCGATACGTCCACGGGGAGGGAGGTCTGGTCGTTTGTGACCGACAGCCCGGTGCGGCACGCGCCGGCTCTTTGGCGCTCCAAGAGGGCCGGCGAGGACAGCCTGCGCGTGTTGGCCACGAGCGATGATGGCGTTTTGTACTGCCTTGGAGCCGGCGACGGAAAGCTGATTTGGAAGCACCTCGGCAGTCCGGCCCGCGAGATGCTCTTGGGCAATGGCCGGCTGGTCTCACGATGGTGCGCGCGGGGTGGAGCGGTGATCGTCGACGATACTGTCTACTTCGGCGCCGGCATCTGGCCTAGCGATGGCGTCATACTGACCGCGCTGGATGTGCCGACCGGTAAGGTGCTCTGGTCGAATGACCAACTCGGCGGGCTCAACATTGCCCAGCCGCACCCTGGGGCCACCGCCCAGAGCGGCATATCCGCACAAGGCTACCTGGCTGTCGCGGACGGGGTGCTGATCGTCCCAACCGGCCGGGCGGTGCCCGCGGGGGTGTCGTTGCGGGACGGGGCACTGCGATACTTCCGCTTGGGCTCGTACGGCAAGAGGGGCGGCTCGGCCGTCGCGGTCATCGGCAAGTATATGCTCAACTCCGGCTGGGCGCACAATGCGGAAACCGGCGAGCGGGCTTTCGGGATTCCCACGTTGGCTTCAGCCACCTCGGACGGGGTGATTCTTTACTACGGGGGCGGCAAGCTGCACGCGAAGCCCCTGGCCGTTCCGGCTGGGGGGAACGGGCCGGCATTTAACGAGTGCTCCGTCCCGGGCGAGGCCGGCGGCTCGGCGCTGATCGTAGCGGGCAAGACGGCCGTCTCCGGCGGCAAGGGCAAGGTGGTGGCCGTGGACCTCACGGCCAGCAAGACGATCTGGTCGGCCGAAGTGGATGGCGAGGCGCTCGGGCTGGCTGTGGCGGACGGCAGGCTGCTGGTCAGCACTGACAGCGGCGCGATATACTGCTTCGCCAGCGGCAACGGCGGCCCACCGGCGCCCACGGCCGCTGGGGACCGCGAGCCCGCCACGCCTTTTGGCGACAACGCGCCGTACGACGCCGCGGCCGAGACGATCCTCCGGCGAACGGGGGTGACCGAAGGCTATTGCGTAGACCTGGCGTGCGGCAAGGGCCAGTTGGCCTACGCGCTGGCCCGGCGATCGAAACTGCACATCTACGCCGTGGACAGCGATCCGGCCAACGTGGCGGCCGCCAGGAAGGCGTTGTTTGCGGCCGGGCTGTACGGAACGCGAGTGACGGTCCACCTGGGCGACCCGAACCGAACGCCGTATCCGGACTATTTCGCGGACCTCGCCGTCAGCGCCGGCGGCCTGACCGGCCCGTCCGACCCGAGTATTCTCAGCGAGGCCGGCCGCTTGCTGCGGCCTTGCGGCGGCGTGGCTCTGATCGGCAGCGCAGGCAGCGCCAAGCCCGTCTGTCGTGGGCCCCTGGCGGGCGCCGGCCAGTGGACGCATCAGTACCACGACCCGGCCAACAGCATCTGTGGCGAAGACCAACTCGTCCGCAGCCCCTTGAGGATGCTGTGGTTCGACAGCCTGGATCTGCACTTTCCCGACCGCCACGGCCGGGCGCCGGCGCCACTGTTCGCCAACGGCAGGCTGTTCACCGAGGGCGTCGACGCCCTTCACGCATTGGACGCATACAATGGCCGAGTTCTGTGGGAGTTCCCGCTGCCGCAGGTCCTCAAGCCGTACAATCAGGAGCACATAATGGGCGCTGCCGGCACGGGCAGCAACTTCTGCCTCGGCGCCGGCGGCAGTGTTTTCGTGCATACCGGCGACCGCTGCCTGCGGCTGGACCAGGCCACGGGCCGGCAAACCGCCATCTTCAACGCGCCCCCGCAGGCCGATGGCAAGCCGGGCCGATGGGGCTACGTCGCCTTCGCCGATGGGACGCTGTTCGGCTCGCTCGCGGACGAGCAGTACCTCGTGCCGTACCGGTACATCAAGTCGGACATGAGCGGCATGTTCACCGAGAGCCGCACACTGTTCGCGATGGACCCGAACAGCGGCAAGGTCCGCTGGCGTTACGACGCGGCCAAGTCGGTCCGCAACAACACCATCGCCATCGCCGGCGGGAAGGTGTTCCTGATCGACCGCGCCCAGGCCGACGAGACAGCCAACCGGCGGGGACCCAAGACGCCCCAGCCTACCGGTGTGTTGCTGGCGCTCGACGCCAAGAGCGGCAAGATCCTGTGGCGCAACGAGAAGGACATCTACGGCACGATGCTGGCGGTCAGCGAGGCCCACGGCGTTGTGTTGATGTGCTATCAGGATACGCCTTACAAGCTCGTCTCCGAGTTGGGCGGGCGCATGACGGCCCTGGAGGCCGCCACGGGCAAGCGTTTGTGGGACATCCAGGTGAGCACCGCCTCCAGGCCGCTGATCAACGGGCGGACCATCTACGCCCAGCCGAACGCGTGGGACCTGCTGACCGGCCGGCAGAAGACCGTCGGCGACCCGAAGGCCGGAAAGGAAACCCCCTGGGCCTTCGCGCGGAGCTACGGTTGCGGCACAATCTCATCGGCACCGGGCATGCTGCTGTTCCGCTCGGCGACGCTGGGCTACCGCGACCTTCTGGCCGACCAACCGATGACGAACTACGGCGGCATTCGCCCGGGGTGCTGGATCAACATCATCCCCGCCGGGGGCCTGGTGCTGATGCCCGACGCCACCACCAACTGCGAATGCAGCTACCTGATCCAGGCCACCATCGCCTTGCAGCCGCACGGCGCCTGGCCGAAATAGCCGGTTGTATGGCGTCAGAAGCCAAACCCGCGACGCGCGAGAATCTCTGGGAGAGCAAGAATGACGAGCAGAATGATAACACTCCATTGCGTTCTTCTCGCAACCGGCGCGTTTGCTGCTGTGCTGTTGGCGGCGAACGCTTCCGTTGCGAGCGCCAACGACGTTTTTTGGCTCAACAAGCCCGCCGCCGACTGGCAGACGCAGGCGCTTGCCTTGGGCAACGGGCGTTTAGGCTGCCTGGTCTTCGGCGGGATCGAAGAAGAACACATACAGTTCAACGTCGACAGCTTGTGGACCGGCGATGAGAATCCCGGCGGGGAGTACGAGACTCCCGGCATGGGGTTCTACCAGAACTTCGGCGACCTGTTCATCGACTTGGACGCCAAGGCGGACGCGACGAAGTATCACCGCGAGCTCGATATCAGCCGAGCCGTCACGTGCGTCCGTTATGTCCAGGACAGCGTCGAGTTTGTGCGGGAAACATTCGCCAGCCATCCCGACCAAGTCATCGTTTCGCGGATGACCGCCGGCGCGAAGGGCAAATACTCCGGGCGGGTCCGGCTGGTCGGCGGACGCAAGGAGAAGACCTCGGCCGGCAGCAACCGCCTCGTCTTCAGCGGGACGTTGCCCAACTCCATGGAATACGAGGCACTGGTTATCGTCACGGCCGAGGGCGGAACGGTCAAGCCGGATGGAGACGCCCTGGTTTTCAGCGGCTGCGACAGCCTGACCATTATCCTCGCGGCCGGCACGAGCTACGTCATGGATTACGCCAGAAAGTGGAAAGGCGAGAACCCTCACGCGCTGGTGACGAAGCAGGCGGAAGCGACCGCGGGGCAGTCCTGGTCCAACCTGCTAGACAGGCACGTTGAGGATTACCAGTCGCTGTATGACCGCGTGTCGGTGGATCTCGGCGAGACGCCCGATGCCCAGCTTGCCATGCCGATGGGTGAACGGCTGAAGGCGGCCAGGGCAGGAAAGCCCGATCCCAACCTGGAAGGGCTCTTGTTCCAGTTTGGGCGTTACTTGCTGATCGGGTCTTCGCGGCCGGGCACGCTGCCGGCCAATCTTCAGGGGCTGTGGAACCCCGGGAACACGCCGCCGTGGCACTCGGACTATCACAGCAACATCAACCTTCAGGCGAACTACTGGCCCGCCGAGGTGGGTAATCTGTCGGAGTGCGGCGAGCCCCTGTTCGATCTGTTGACCGCTTCGCTGGTGCCCTTTCGCAAGGCGACGAAGAAGGCCTTCGGCGAGAACATCCGAGGGTTCACCATCCGCACGTCGCACAACCCGTTCGGCGGGATGGGCTGGAAATGGAACTTGCCGGCAAGCGCCTGGTATGCCCAGCATTTCTGGGAACACTACGAGTTCACCCGCGACAGGAAGTTCCTCGAGTCCGTCGCCTATCCATATCTCAAGGAAGTGTGCCTTTACTGGGAGGATCACCTGAAGCAGTTGCCGGACGGCCGACTTGTGGTCCCCAACGGCTGGTCGCCGGAGCACGGCCCAACGGAGGACGGCACGTCGTACGATCAGGAGATCGTCTGGGACCTGCTGGCCAACACGATCGAGGCGGCGAAGGCGCTCGGCGTCGACGCCGAATACCGAACCAAGCTCTCCGCCATGCGGGACAAGCTGGTCACACCGAAGATCGGCAAGTGGGGCCAACTCCAGGAATGGATGGAAGACAGGGACGACCCGAAGGATGACCATCGCCACGTCTCTCATCTCTTCGCGGTGTATCCCGGGCGGCAGATATCGCCGGCGGAAACTCCGAAGCTTGCCGAGGCGGCGAAGGTATCCCTTAACGCCAGAGGCGACGGCGGGTGCGGCTGGACCAGGGCATGGAAGATCGCCCTCTGGGCGCGCCTGTATGACGGAAACCGCGCGCACAAGCTGCTGACCGACATGGTGACGCACAATTTCCACGACAACCTGTTTGACCACATCCGCGATTCGGGTGGCCCGTTCCAGATCGATGGCAACTTCGGCTACAGCGCCGGCCTGGCGGAGATGCTGCTCCAATCCCATGCCGGGACCATCGACCTGCTGCCCGCCCTGCCGGATGCCTGGGCGACGGGCTCCGTCAAAGGCCTGCGGGCACGCGGCGGATTCGGCGTGGACATGAGCTGGAAAGACGGCAAGCTCGTCTCAGCCACCATACGCAGCCTCGGCGGCTCCGATTGTACGGTGCGATATAATGGCAAGGCCGTGAAACTGAACGTCAAAAAGAGAACCGAAGTGAAACTCTCCGGAAAGGACACGCTGAGCATACGTCCAATTCAATAGGAAGGAATGACCGTGATCACACGACGAGACTTCATCAAGCGGGCCGGTGGCGCGGCGTTTGCGAGGGCGATGCTGGGCACGGGGCATTGTTTCGGCGCCGACAACGCCAAAGCCGAGACCAACTCGCCGCGACTGACTATGCCCACGCCGGCGCAGGTCGCCTGGCAGGACTGCGAGATCGGGCTGATCTACCACTTCGACATTTCGGTGGCGGCCGGCAGCGGAATGTGGAATAACGCCGCGCGTAAGACATTCGATCCCAACCTGTACCAGCCCGCAAAGCTGGACACCGACCAGTGGATCGAGGCCGCCAAGGCCTGCGGTGCCCGCTACGCCGTGTTCACAGCCACGCACTTCGACGGGTTTATGCAGTGGCAGTCCGACGCGTATCCCTACGGCCTCAAGCAGACGACCTGGCGCGACGGCAAGGGCGACATCGTGGCCGACTTCGTCGCCTCGTGCCGAAAGGCCGGCATCAAGCCGGGCATCTACTTCGGCGTCCATAGAAACGTCTATCAGAAAGTCTGGGGGCACTACGCGGACTGGGGCGCCGGCCGCGACACCGACGCCCAGAAAAAGTTCAACGCCATTGCCGAAAAGCAGATGACCGAGCTGTGCTCGCGGTACGGGCCGCTGATCGAGATATGGTTCGACGCCGGCACAAAGACACCCGCCGAGGGCGGGCCGGACATGCTGCCGATATTCGAGAAATACCAGCCGGACGGACTGTTCTACTCAAGCACCCAGCGGTCGGACCACCGTTGGATCGGCAACGAGGCCGGCTACGCGGGCTATCCCTGCTGGGCCACCATGCCGCGAGAAGGCAAGGACGGCCCGGTCTCGCACAACACGCCGCTCTGGAAGAAGCTTCTGCCAACCGGTGACAACGATGGCATCGTCTGGTCGCCCGCCATGGTGGACACGACGCTGAGGAACGTTGGGGCCCACGACTGGATGTGGTCAGCCAACCACGATGACACCGTCCTGCCGGTCAAAGACCTTGTGAAGATGTACCTGGAGTCGGTCGGGCGAAACAGCAACCTCGTCCTCGGCGAAGTGATCACCCCCGACGGGCTCGTGCCGGAAGGCGATATCAAGCGCCTCGCGGAGTTCGGCAGCGAGTTCAAACGCCGCTGGGGAAAGAGCGTCGCCGAGAAATCCGCCGCGGGCAAGACGCTGGAGCTCAAGCTCCCCGCGGCCGGCAAGATCGACAGCGTCGTGATCATGGAAGACATCGCCCAGGGCGAGCGAATCCAGAGCTACACGCTGGAGGGCTTGGCGGGCGGCTTGTGGAAGCAGCTCTGCAAAGGCCAGTCCATCGGGCACAAGCGCATCGAGTGCTTCCCGGCGGTCGAAATCTCGGCTGTCCGACTGACGGTTGACAAGTGCAAGGCCGAGCCGCAGATCCGCAAACTCGCCGCGTTTGGACCCGGCAAAGGCGACTTGCCATCGGTCGGTGGCATCGCGCGAATACTGTTGCCCCAAGCTTAGACGCCGGTACAGTAGTGACTCATACCGAATAACCATGCCGTAAATACAGGAGCGACGCATGAGCGCGATTGTCATTGGCAAGAACGAGTTCGTTGACAAGGTCTACGCCTGCTGGCTGGGCAAGAACATCGGCGGTACGCTGGGGGCGCCGTGGGAGTGCCACAAGTACGCGCACAACCTTGATTTCTACACCCCCGTGCCGGAGAAGGCTGCCGCCAACGACGACTTGGACCTGCAACTTATCTGGCTCAAGATGCTGCAAGACACCGGCCTGGATCCGTCGGTCCGCACGTTTGCCGAGTATTGGAGCCGCCACGCCGCGAGTTACCCGTGGAACGAGTATGGCTTCTTCATGCGGAACTTCTCGCGCGGGTTGCGGCCGCCGGTGGCGGGTTGTTTCGAGAACTACTTTGTCGACGAGATGGGCTCGCCGATCCGCAGCGAAATATGGGCGGTGCTGCATCCTGCCGACCCGCAGACAGCCGCCCGCATGGCGTGGAAGGACTCCTGCGTCGACCACGCCGGTGGCGAAGGTATGTGGGGCGAGATGTTCTGGGCCGCGGTGGAATCGGCGGCGTTCGTCGAGAAGGACCCGCTGACGTTGATCGACATCGGCCTGTCGATGATTCCCATCGCCAGTCACGTCGGCCGGAGCATTCGCGAGGCCGTCTGGTGCCACCAGGCCGGCAAGACATGGGGCCAGGCCCGCGAACGTATCGCCACGCGGTTTGGCCACCTTCAGTCCTGCAACGCGATCCCGAATCACGGGTTCACCATCATCGGCTGGCAGTACGGTAAGGACTTCGGCGACTGCCTCTGCAAGGCGGTCAACTGCGGTTATGACACCGACTGCACGGGTGCGACACTGGGCTCATTGCTGGGCATTATCGGCGGCATGGGGGCGATCCCAGAGAGATGGCGGAGGCCTGTCGGCAACGAGATTGTACTGCACGAATTCACGCGCGGTCTGAATGCCCCCAAAACGATTGACGAGTTGACGCGGCAGAGCGTCGAGCTTGCGTACAAGGCGGCCGCCGCCAAGAGCGACGTGGCGTTTGCGGACAAGACGCAGTTGCCGGCCGATCTGCGGTCGCGCCTTTACCGCAACGAGTTGGCGCTGGTGACGCGGGCACTGGATGTGCATAGTGCCGTCGAGCTCGTAGGTGGCAGCGAAGTGGCGCTGCATTACAACGGCGAGCCAGTCATCAGGCCGGGCGTGGCGAAGGTGGTCGGCGTCAGCGTTGGCGGGCTGGACAAGGGCGCCGACGGCAAGACAGTGCGGATGACCGTGCCGGCCGGGTGGTCGTGCCAAGACTTGGGCGGCGGCAGATTCAGCATCCAATGCGACGGCGCAATCGCCGACCAGAACACGCTGAATGTGGAGGTTGGCGGCCTGGGCACGGCCGGGTTCACGATTCTTGGCCCGGGTGCTGCCAAAGGCTTCGCCGCCGGGGACAATGTTCAGACGTGTCCGGCGTGCCATGCCCGCATCGAAGCGTGCATCTGCGGCAAATAGGCGCATGGCACGCATATCCTCACGACTACCTCCGCCGATCTTGCTGTTGTGCCGCGTTTCATCCGACCCGCCCGCGGCCATGGATAGCCTTCCCGCCATCGGGCAGAAGAAGTGGAGAAGTGCTTGCCGGTGTTGAGATCGGCGGTAGAATCGTCAAAAAAGCCGATCGTCATCCCGATGCATCGGGGCCGGGATCGGCCTGAGGCCATCCGGTAAATACCGGTCTGCAGGAGGCAACATGAAGAAGACATACTTCCTGGTACTAACAACCTTGGTGTTGTTGGCGGCCGGCTGCCAGACGATTCACGGGGAAGGCGGAAGGCCCCTCGATATTCGGGCCATGACGTTCAACATTCGCAACGGGCTTGCTCAAGATGGTGAAAACCATTGGCGTAATCGCAAGCAGCTCGTTTGTGACGTCATCCGTCAATGTTCACCGGATGTGCTCGGGCTGCAGGAGGCCTTCCGCTTCCAGTTGGATGAGTTCAACCAGCGCCTGCCGGAATACGGTGAGATCGGAACCGGGCGAGACGGCGGCACCAAGGGGGAATACTCAGCCATTCTCTATCGCAAGGATCGCTTCGAAGTGGGCGAGTCCGGAACCTTCTGGCTCTCGGATACACCGACGACACCATCCGCGCATTGGGGCAACAATTGTCTTCGCATCTGCACCTGGGCCCGCCTTACCGACAAGAACTCGCGGCGATCCTTCTATATCTACAACACGCACCTCGATCACCAGTCTCAACCGGCACGGGAGAAGGGTGTGCGGTTGATCATGCAATACATGCAGAAGCGAATGCATCAGGATCCGGCCGTCCTGATGGGAGACTTCAATTCCGGCGAGAATAATCCCGTCATTGGGTATCTGAAGGGGACGGGGAAATTCGCGGATCCCTCCACCGCCCCGATGGTTGATTCGTTTCGTATTCTTTACCCGGACACGAAAGTCGCGGGAACGTCTAATAGTGGGTTCCAAGGACGCTCGGATGGGCCGAAGATCGACTACATATTTGTCACGCCGGATACTCGTACGGTCGAAGCGGCCATAGTGAGAACCAACCGAGAGGGCCGCTATCCCTCCGATCACTTCCCGGTGACGGCCCAATTGCGCTTTGAGTAGCCGAGTGAAAACAGGGACGCTGTGAAAACGAGAAAAGGCACTTTAATAGGTGACTATCCTCTATTGCCCGTCAATGGCAAGCAAGGCGGAAGGCAGAAGGCGGAAGGCGGAAGTCTCAAGTCTGAAGTCTGTCCCGATGTACATCGGGAGACACCATCCCGAGCCGGCTGGGATCGGGGCGAAATCCGCAACTCACCCTCGGGGTGTCCAGGTTATCCGGGTTTGTGGTCGCAAGTGGGTGGAGGCACCCTCACCCGGCCCTTCGGGCCACCCTCCCCCTAAGAGGGGTGTGGCGCCGCGATGTGTTTTTGAGCGCCAAACGAGCGTGCAAGAGGCGCCCGCCCCCCGCCAGGGATAGGCAATTACCATCCACCCGGCCGGGGGATGCAATAATCCGCACCGCCAACCGTTATTAAAGGGCAGGAGGGGAAGGAATCGTGCGCTATGAAAACAAGACGCATGACTCAGTGCGCGTATGGGAGCTCTCACGGGCGCCTTGTGGCGATTGCGGCCTTGCTCTGTCTGTCGGCGGCTGCGATGGGCGAGGAACTACAATCGGCCGTGAATCGCATGTGCCAGGGCGTCCAGGGCGATGACGCCAAGGCGGCGAAACTCGTCGCCGCAACAGCCCAGGGCGAGGTCGGCGAGGAGTTGGCGGTCGGCTTGCTCAAGGCGGCGGCCGACCTGGCGATAAAGTCAGCGGACAGCAAGACGGGGCTTCAAGCGGGCATCGACGCGATAGACGCCCTGATTCGCAAGTCGCCCAGCCAGGCAACGTACTACCGTGCCCGGCTCGAGCTGCTCTGCCAGGAGGCATACCGCCGGGCCAAGCCTCAGGCCAAGGCGGACACGGCTTCTGACGTCATGAATCGCATGGAGGCCGGCGGTGACTCCGCGGCCAGCGCCCGCATGTGGGAAGACGCGGAAGGCAGGTATTCAATCGCGCTTCGCATGGCTGGCCTGAGCGGGCACACTCAGGTGCCGCTGGACCATAAGGTTCGCATGGCCAGGCACTTCAACGCCGCCATGCGTCAGGTCAGGGCTGCTGAGGTCGCCGCCGGCGCGGGTAATAAGTCCGCCAATGCCCGGCTTGCCATGCTGTACCTTACCGATCTCAACGACCCGGCCAGGGCCTGGGAACTGCTGAAAACCGAGAGCAGCGAGGTTCTTCGCACCTGTGTCCCGCTGGCGATGCAGGATGCCGGCGAGTTGCCCGGCGAGGCCCTCATCCAACTGTGCGACTGGTACAGCAAGTCGCTGGCGACAAAGACTGAAGACTTCGGGCGGGAGTTGATGCTCAGGAAGGCCAGGCGGTATGCCGAGCTTGCCCAGGCCAAGGCGGACGGGTCGGCCCCGCAGGCCCAGACGGTGCCCGACCGCGTTAAGACGCTGGACGAGCAGCTTGCCGGATATAGCTACGTCGGACGGATGCTCGCCAGGAACCGATATCTGGACCTACTGGCAATGGCCGACATAGACCGCGACGCCGGCAAGGACAAATGGAAATACGCGGAAAACTCCTTCCAGTCCTCCGGGCAGGACGACGGCTCGCTGAAACTGCCGGTTCAGGTGGAAGGCAGCTACCAGTTGACCCTCCAGTTGGCCAAGACCAAGGCCGCCAGGGACGTGTACGTGAGTCTCCCGGTAGGCGGCAAACAACTCAAGCTTCACCTGACGGAGTACAACTTGTCTGCCTGGGGCCGGGGCGGTTTGGGCGCCGCGTGGAGCCAGGATGCCCAGGGCCCTTCGCTGGCCCAGGCTGGCCGGGGCGGGGTCGGGCGTGGCAATCTCCCCGGGCGCGGCGGGGGCGGGCGTACGCCTGGCGGCATCCCCGGTTTGAACCGCGGCAGCGGGATCTTTATGCGGGCCGAACTGATTGGCACCGGCCGCCAGGAAGGCAGTTCGAGCATCAGCGCGATCGATCCGCAATACGACAAGCGCACCTGGGTTCCGTACGACATCGACATATCGGTCAAGATCACCGACGCCAAGGCGGCGGTGGCAGTATCCGTGGGAGCCAATCAGAAGCTCGCCTGGTCCGGTGACATAAGTTCAATCAGCAACATCGACCCCGAGCCCGCGCCGATAACGATCCGCTTCGTCACGGCTGGTCTTGCCGTGCGGTCTATCCGGCTCGTGCCGCGCGGCGCCGTGCAGTACTCCTACGACGACAGGCCCCCGGCCGTGGCCGAATTGCCCGCCACAAGCCAGCCCGATGGCAAATGACACCCCCCCCGCCGCTATCTGTGGGACATAATATCCCGTGGCGCAAGACTTTTGTGTGCCGCCGCCGGCAAGCAGATTGTTGATTGCCTCGGCCAAGGCTTCTGGTAGAAGCAAATCAGCAACCTGCAGGCAGGTCCGCAATCCGCAATAAAGACTCGCGATTCGGCAAAACGACATCGGAGTCGAATCAGACATTCGCTCGTGCCGGGAACTCACCTCGCCCTGTCAGCCCGCACGGGTGCTTTTTTTTGGTGGCATGGATCGCGTCAGCGTGGCAAATTAGCCGGATTGACTGGTTCAGACGATCGACGAGGAGCAACCATGGCCGGGTATGATTTTGCAGCTATCGAGAAGAAGTGGCAGGAGTATTGGGAGGCGCACCAGACTTTTCGCCAGAGCAACCCCGGCGAGCCGGGATTCGTCGAGAGGCCCAAGAAGTACGTGCTGGACATGTTCCCGTACCCGTCGGGGGCCGGTCTACACGTGGGGCATCCCGAGGGCTACACCGCGACTGACATCATCTGTCGGCACGCCCGGATGACCGGCTACAACGTGCTGCACCCGATGGGTTACGACGCTTTCGGCCTGCCGGCTGAGCAGTACGCCGTCGAGCACGGCGTGCATCCTCGCGAGACGACGGCCCGCAACATCGCCAACATCGAGCGGCAGATCCGCATGTTCGGCTTCAGCTACGACTGGTCGCGGCGCGTGGCGACGACGGACGTCGAGTACTACCGCTGGACACAGTGGATCTTCCTGAAGATGTTCAACAGTTGGTACGACCCCGAGGTCGACGCCGCCAGGCCGATCGCCGAGTTGATCCGCAAGCTCGAAAACGGCGTGCTCCGCGTGGACAGCGGCGGCAGCGTGGTCCACGGCGACATAATGCGGCAGCTCGAGGCCTACGGCGGCCAGACGCCGCTGCTGACGGAGTATAACGACCTGACGGCCGAGCAGCGAAGCCGGCTCATCGACGAGTACCGCCTGGCCTACATGGCCGAGGTGCCGGTGAACTGGTGCCCCAAGCTCGGCACGGTTCTTGCCAACGAGGAAGTTACCAACGAGGGGCGCAGCGAACGCGGCAACTACCCGGTTTATCGCAGGGCACTCAAGCAGTGGATGCTGCGGATAACCGCCTACGCCGAACGCCTCGAGTTTGACCTGGACGCGCTGGACTGGCCCGAGCCGATCAAGATCATGCAGCGGAACTGGATCGGCAAGTCCACTGGCGCGGAGGTGGACTTCCCATTGGCCGATGAGGGCGCCGAGAGCTTGTTCGACGAGCGGGCATCCGACGGCTTCCCAGCCCAGCCGGAAGACGACGTCATCCGCGTCTACACCACCCGCCCGGACACGCTGTTCGGGGCGACGTACATGGTACTGGCGCCGGAGCACCCGCTGGTGCGGCAGATAACCACACCCGAACAGCGCCAGGCCGTCAATGACTACGTCGCCAAGGCGGTCCACAAGTCGGACCTCGAGCGCACGGCCGACGCCAAGGAAAAAACCGGCGTGTTCACCGGCGCATTCGCCGTCAACCCGGTCAACAGGGAGCCCGTGCCGATCTGGGTGGCCGACTACGTGCTGATGGGTTACGGCACCGGCGCGATCATGGCCGTGCCGGCTCACGACACGCGCGACCTCGAGTTCGCGCAGAAGTTCGATCTGCCCGTGGTGCAGGTGGTCCAGCCGACCGGCGGCGAGGACTGGCGCGGGTTCGTGGGCGACGGCACGGCGGTCAACAGCGGGTCCTACGACGGCCTGGGCACCGCGGAGTTCAAGAAGAAGATAATCGAAGACTTCGAGGCTGCCGGCCTTGGTCGCGGGGCGATCAACTACAAGCTCCGCGACTGGCTCTTCAGCCGGCAGCGGTTCTGGGGCGAGCCGTTCCCGATCCTCCACGAACTCGACGCCGCCGGCCGACCGACCGGCGCGATCCGCGCCGTGGAAGAACACGAACTCCCGGTGAACCTGCCGAGCCTCACCGACTTCAAGCCCGGCGACACGCCCGACCCGCCGCTCTCCCGCTCCGGCCCGGACTGGCTCTTCGTCGAGCGCGACGGCAAACGCTACCGCCGCGAGACCAACACGATGCCGCAGTGGGCCGGCTCCTGCTGGTATTACTTGCGGTTCCTCGATCCCCGCAACCAGTCGCGGTTCGTCGATCCTGAGGTCGAAAAGGCCTGGATGCCGATCGATCTTTACGTCGGCGGCGCCGAGCACGCCGTGCTCCACCTGCTCTACAGCCGTTTCTGGCACAAGGTACTTTTCGACCGCGGCCACGTCTCGGGCGTCGAGCCGTTCGGCAAACTCGTCAACCAGGGCATGATCCTTGGCGAGGTGGAGTTCACGGGCTATCGCCGCGCCGCAGGGGGCTGGGTGTCGGCCGGGCAGCAGCAGGCAGGGGACGTCGCGGCCCGCGTGCCGGCCGACCAGGTGGAAAAACAGGGGGAGCACTTCGTCCTCCGCGACGCGTCGCAGATTCGAGTCGAAAGCCGGGCCTACAAGATGTCGAAGAGCCGGGGCAACGTGGTCAATCCCGACCAGATCGTCCGCGAGTTCGGCGCCGACTCGCTGCGGCTCTACGAAATGTTCATGGGGCCGTTGGAGGCGACCAAACCCTGGAGTACGGCGGGGGTCGGCGGCGTGCGCGGCTTCCTCGATCGCTGCTGGCGGCTCGTCGTCGACGAGCGGGCCGAGGAGATCGCGCTCGCCCCGCAGGTCTGCGACGACGCCGCCAGCGATGACCAGCTCCGCGAGTTGCACCGCACGATCGACAAGGTTACGAGGGACATCCAGGCGCTCTCCTTCAACACGGCCATCGCGCGGATGATGGAGTTTGTCAACTTCTGCACCCCGCTCGAGCGCCGTCCCCGGGCCATCCTCGAGCCCTTCGTCGCGGTGCTCGCCCCCTTCGCCCCGCATCTGGCCGAGGAACTCTGGGAAATCCTCGGTCGGCCCGCCCCGGTGTCGCTTGCGGCCTGGCCACGGGTCGACGAACGCTGGCTCAAGGACGACACCGTCGAGATTCCGGTGCAGATCCAGGGCAAGCTCCGCGGCCGCGTGACCGTGCCCGCCGACGCCGATGCCGAGACGCTGAAGGCCGCCGCCGTCACCGATCCGAAGATCGCCGCATTGCTCGCCGGCCGGCAGATCCTCAAGGTCGTGGCCGTCCCGGGCCGCCTGGTGAATTTCGTCGTGCAGGAGTGAGGCCGCGGCGGCAGGAACCCCATTTGGCGAGTCTACGGCCGTCCCGTACCATGCCGAGGTCATTATCCAATCGGGGTCTGTCAGAGGACGGTTCATCATGAGTGTGCAGCGTGTGCTGGCCTTGGTGCTCGGCGGCGGTCGCGGAACGCGGCTCTATCCCCTCACCCGCGACCGCTCGAAGCCGGCCGTGCCGCTGGCGGGCAAATACCGCATCATCGACGTGCCGCTTTCCAACTGCATCAACAGCGGCGTGCAGCGAATCTACGTTCTCACGCAGTTCAACTCGG
>CAZSBS010000025.1:0-27526 GCA_964605095.1 uncultured Planctomycetaceae bacterium
ACCCCAAGTGGCAAAAGGTCTACAACGTCGGCTTCCGGGTGATCTGCCCGGCGAAGTAGCAGTAGAAGAGGAAGCCGTTTCACGCAGACCAACGGTCCCTGGCGGGGAAGCCCCTGCTACGTGAAAAGCCCCAAGTTGCGCTATAATGCTACCATCTTGCCCGTTTCGGCTGGGAGTGGTAGACTTTCGGGGCTGTCTGTCCGCGCGCCGTTGCGCGGCGGGCGGTGGTTGGTGGTTTGGGACATTTGACATTCGATTGCGATAGCGACAGAAGGATTTTTAGAAGGAAAGAAAGACCGATGCGAATAGCTGTTATTGGCGGCGACGGGACCGGGCCGGAGGTTGTGGCGGAGGGGCTCAAGGTCCTCCAGGCCGTGAGCAAGGAGGTGGGCTTCGAGTACACCACCAAGGATTTTAACGTCAGCGGCGAGCGGTACCTGGCCGCTGGCGGCGACCCCGCCGAGGCCTCGATTCCGGTGATTAGCGAGCAGGAGATCGCCGAACTGCGGACCTACGACGCGATTTACCTCGGCGCGGTCGGGCATCCGAAAGTCGCCCCGGGCATTCTGGAAAAGGGCGTGCTGCTGAGGCTGCGGTTCGAGTTGGACCAGTACATAAACCTTCGCCCGGTGAAGCTCTACCCCGGCGTCTGGACGCCGCTGAAGGACAAGAAGCCCGAGGATATCGACTTCGTCGTCGTCCGCGAGAACACCGAGGGCATCTACACGGGCATGGGCGGCGTGCAGTACAAGGGCATGCCGTCGGAGGTGTCCACGCAAATCAACTGCACGACGCGATTCGGGGCCGAGCGGGCAATACGCTACGCTTTCGAGGTTTGCCGGCGCCGCAACAGCCCAAAGAAGATGCTCACACTGGTGCACAAGACAAACGTGCTTACCTACGCCGGAGGGACGTGGTATCGGGCGTTCATGGAGATCGGCAGGGAGTACCCGGACATCAAGAAGGACTACAACCACGTCGACGCCTGCTGCATGTGGTTCGTCAAGAACCCCGAGTACTACGACGTCATTGTCACCGACAACCTCTTCGGCGATATCATCACCGACCTTGCCGCCATTGTTCAGGGCGGGCTTGGCGTCGCGGCTGGGGGGAACATAAACCCCAAGGGCGTGAGCATGTTCGAGCCGATGGGCGGCTCGGCCCCGAAGTACACGGGCAAGAATGTGATTAACCCCATCGCCGCGATCGCCTCGCTGGGCATGCTGCTCCGCGAGACGGGCAACAACAAGGGCGACGCCAGGCTCGTGGAGGCAGGCAACCGCGTTGAGTCGGCCGTCATGGCCACCACGCCGAAGATGCAGACCCAGGCGGCGGGCAAGATGGGATTCTCGACGACGCAGATCGGCGACATGGTCGCCGCGGCGGTAGCCGGTAGCCGGTAGCCGGGAAAAGCCCAAAGGCGGAACCGGGAACCGGGAACCAGGAACAGTACGTATTCTGAAGGCCCGACGGATGAGTCGCGCCCTTGAGGTCGCGGCGAATCCTCGGGATACTTGGCGCCTGAAGCCCATCCTCGCAGTTTTGCTATTGGTCGAGAGGGCATGCGCTGGTAGAATCGTCTGGGTTGATTGCGTTCATGATTGGGACAAACGTCGGCAAGGCTGACGCTTTGGTGCTCCTTGGGTGGCCTGCCTGTTGCTTGGAAAGAATGCGGGATTGCCATATGCCAGATGGAAAAAGATTACATCGGCTGATGCCAACTGTCACAAGGGCGGCGGTTCTGGGGCTTCTGGCCTTTGTCGGGTGCAAGCGGTCCGCGCCGCCGACCACAAAGCCGGCTGCGAGCCAGCAAGCCGCGGCTTACGCGGCCGCGGCGCCATTGCGCGAGCAACTGCTCACGCGGTACGACCTCAAGGGCCGTGTCGCGATGATCGAGTTTGGCCTTTTCGACTACCCGCTCACCGAGCAGGGCCTTGACGGGATGATCCTGCACCAGAAGCTCAACGACGTGCCCGGCCTGGCTTTCCTGCGGGTCGAGGAGGCCAAGGACGCCGCCGCCGTCGATGCTTACTACAAGGACAAGGACCTCAAGTTCCCCGTCCACCGCGACCCGGACACGACAATGGCCCAGTCGTTCGGGGCCACGAGCGACCCGTCATTCGTCCTGGTCGACAAGTTCGGGCGTGTGCGGTACCGCGGCGCCGAGCCGGGCAGCCAACTGGGCAAGTGGGTGGCCGACCTCCAGGCCGAGACCGCCGACGCGGGGCCGGACGCTGCGATGCTGGGCGTCGTGACTCTCGACGGGGCGAAGCTTCTGGCGGCCACGAGCCTGCCGGATCTCGGCGGGCAGACCGTCGCGCTTGACGGGGCCATGGGCCCGCAGGGGATCGTCCTGGTGTTCGTCGACACCACCTGCCCGTTCTCCGGGCAGGCACTGCGTGACATGCCCACGGTGGCGCCCACGCTCGCCAAGGCGAAGATCAACAGCTTTGTGGTGAACATCGAAGGCAGTAAGGAAATGGTGACTAACTACTTCGGCGACAAGAACCTCGGCTCGCCGGTAATCTACGACCCCACCAACGCCACCATGACCCGCTGGAACATCAAGTCTGTGCCCACCATCGTGTATATCGGACCCGACAAGACAATCGCCTACAACGGCTCGGCCGTGTGGGCCAACGTCGGGTCAGCCATCGAAAAAGCCCGCCAACTGCCGCCCGGAACGATAAAGTTCGCCGCCAAGGGCACGAGCTATGGCTGAGGGAAGTAACACCCCGCTGCCGAGGCGGCAGCAACCAACCTCAAACCTGGGCGCATCCTGAACGGTCCCGCGCGGCGGCCATCGATACCGCCTCTGGCGTTCGTAGTGTGCCCGTGAGGGCATATTCTTCTTCTTTGCAACTCAGGGCAGCTTTGGCGCTGGTGTCGGGCTTGCCTGTTTCTCATGCGCGTCGAAGAGCATCGGATACCGCTTGCGTATGATCGACTGGTCCTCTTGCGGCAGGGCCGTCAAAGGCACGGGCTTGTCCTGGGGTCGCAGGCCCTTCTGGTTCAGGCGGTTCATCAGGCTCCAGTTGCGGACGTGCTGACCTGGCTGGGGGTCCGCCGGCTCCTGGGCCTTGAGGTCGTAGCGTGTGAAGTCGATCACCTGCTCGGGGCCGTCGGCTTTCCAGTCGCGCAGCAGCGCCAGGCGGAAGTCCTTGTTCATGAACCAGCGGATCTCCATATTCGGCTCCGAGCCCGGTAAACCTGTGCCTCGCTGGACGAACCGGTAATCGATCTTGTCATTGTCCTTGAACTGCTCGCGCCAGATCGACCCGAACTCGCCGAGGGTGACGCACTTGGCGTCGGGCCAGCGGCGGTGAATCTCTTTGAGCCAGAGCCCCAGGCCCGGCAGGACGCTCCGCCCGCCATATCCGTAAATCTTGTGTCCTTCGACCAGCACGAGCTCCGACATGCAGGTCACCCAGGCGAAGTTGTTCAATTTGAACCCTTCGTCGAAATGGGCGGCCGTGACGGCGAGCATCTCCTCCAGGCCCTTTTCCGTGCCGTATCTCAGCAGGGTTTCGATGGGTCCTACCCCAAGCCGGCTGTTGGCATTTTTCTCAAAGCCCGACCGGCGCGCGGTGATGAAATCGCAGGTCCAACCGTCCAGGTTAACGCAGTCGATCAGGTCACCCTTGCCCTGGGCGGCCTTGAGGAAATGCTCGCGTGATGGGTAGTAGGGGTAGGAAATGGAACCGTCGCCATCGCCGTTGTCGATCGCGTGCTGGCTCCAGATGTTTCCCTGGCAGACATGGATTCCTTCCTTCTCGGCCAGGAATTGCAGGTTGTCGGCCGCGAGGAAACCGCCAATCACGCTCCGCGGCCGGTATCCGTCGCCGACCATCTCCGAGACCATCTTCAACGCGTCGTGCAGGTCTTGATTGACCTGCTCGCGGCTATTATACATGTTCGCGAAAAAGCCGCCCGGGACGAAGGTGATCTCGTCACCGTACTTCTCATGAAAGGAGGCCACCAACCGCCGGATGGCCTTGAAGTTGGGGCTCTGGTCCTTCAGTGCCAACCAACTGAAGGCCCAGGTCATGCGGGCGCCGGGCCAGCTTTTCTCAACGGCATCGCGAAACTTCTGTGCCACCTCCGGCGTTGTCACGCTGGACTCGTCGGGCCCGGAGAATTCCGACCGCGTCATTTCGATTTGTCGAACGCGCACCAGCGCGTTGAAGGTAACGAAGCGATTACCCTTGAGATTTGGCATGGATTCACCCGTCGAGGCGTCTGGATCGGCCGCTTGCGCAACACCCAACAGTGCCGCCATCGCAATGGCGAATCCCGAAACCATTATGCCTTTGTTAGTCATTGCCTGGGGCCGGCTTACTTCTTGTCCTGGTCCGGGTTGGTCTTGCCCTCCTCGCCGACGCCGCGAATGGACCAGCGGGCGAACTTCATGCGGACGTTGTTGGTCTCGTCGACCTTGACCGTGATTTCCTCGGGCTTGGCTTCGATGACCGTGCCGATGACGCCGCCGATCGAGACGATCTTGTCGCCCTTCTTGAGGTTGGAGAGCATCTCTTTACGTTTGGCTTCCTGCTTGCGCCGGCCTCGACCCATCCATATCCACATCAGCACCACGCCGCCTATGAGGACCACAAACAGGTACATGTCCGGCCCCTGTGCGGGTGGCTGGGCCTTGTCGCCGCCGCCACTGGCGGGGCTTGTCGTGCTGGTCCCGGCTGCGGGAGTGCCGGGGGTCTGTGGGGTAGCAGGCGCTGCGCCGGGGGCCTCATCTCCCGGAACCGGCACCAGCGTGGGCTCGGTCGGGGCCGGGCCCGGCTTGGTGTCCTGAGCCATGGCAGAGGCTGCCATAGCCAAAACCAGTCCGCACGTCAGAACGCAAACCGTCATCAATCCGCGAGATCGCATTTCCGTGTCCTTTCTTAGGTCGGACAGCATTACGTGTCCAATCCGGCATTGTGCGTCATTTGCTCCCGAAAATCAAACACAAACCGCTGCTCACAACTGGCTGCACGTGCCAGGGCAAATCACGCATATTGGCACAATCAGGAAAATCGGCCCAGGTGGCGGCATCAGGCGTTTTGCCGCCACGCCGGGCCGAGCCCTTGCCCGCCATTGCTTGCCTCGTGCGCAAGATCCTTGTTCAGAAGGACATAACAAGGCCCGTGGCAGGGGAAACTTGGGAAATCGGTCGAAGAACAACTCACATGATTGAAACATTGTACCATAGATCGAGCATTTGTCAATACCCTGTCGGCCGGAAAACCAAAAAAACCTTCTTCGCGGAACGCAACCGGCGGGATACCGGGATCCGGTGCGGGGACCAACTCGGGCCGTATCCTACAAGACCTGCAATACCAGTATGTTATATGTGCCACAATCCGTGTTTGTCCGCTTCCATTCCTGCTGGTTTGGTCTGTTGGGGCTGCCATTACCCAGTTTTTGGGCGCTGGCCGTTGGCCGTCAGAAGATCACCGGTTCGATGTTCATCAGGTGGCAGTACTGGGCGAGTTGGTCCTTGTAGTCGCCGTAGAAGAACAACTGGTGGAAGCCGGGGAAGGCGAGCACGTCATTGACGTTGTTTAGTTGGAACATGACGGAAACCACGCATCCCCCGGCCGGGGGAACCGAGATGTTCTCCAGCACCTCGCCGCCCGCGATGAGCATTTTGGCCGGGTGGGTCGCCGTGCCGGGCGTGATGTCCGCGCAGGTCACCCTCTGGCCGGGGCGCCAATGGGTTCGCGGCACGGCGTCGCGGTTTCCGTGGTGGTGGATGATGTCGAACGGTTCGGGCGGCTTGTCGAAGCCGTTAAGCCTCGTCGCGCACGAGCAGTGTGCGCCGATGATGGCCCCGCGGGCCGTCTCGGCCACCGGATCCTGCTGGAAGCCTGGGCGGTCGAAGAGGTACTGCACGAGGGCATGGGTGGCGACGGCGCCGAGATCGGCTTCGCACGCGGCCGGGATGCCGTCGTCGTTCATTCGCGACCACGCGATGCAGGGCAGGCTGGTCTTCGTGCTGCCAAGCGCCCCGAGGCAGTCCATGGTGATGGCGTCGGCCTGCTCGCGGCGCAGCAGCGTGCGGGCGACGGCGTAGCTCTTGATGCCGTTGATCACGTCTTGGCGCGTCGCGCCGGTTCGGCTCCTGGCGCGGCGCATGTACTGATCGGCCATCGCGAGGATTTCCTCGCTGTCCGGCGTGCGCTTGTACTCGTCGAGGAAGTCGCTGGCCGGCACGTACCGCAGGCCAATGCCCAGGTGCGGCAGCACGCTGTCGGATCGCTTGTTGCCCCGGATGACCAGGCACCGCGTCGCTCGCAGCTTGGCGCCCGTGTGCAGCATCTTCAGCCCGTACTCGACCCGCGAGAAGTCGTTTGTCGAGCAGATGAAGCATCCGGGCTTTCGCGACGGACCGGCTGTGTTGGTTGTGAACGACGTGCCCACCGGCGAGAAGACCACCGTTGGAATCTTGCTGTCGATGGCCTTGTTGGCCGTCGGCCAGGCGTGCTGCTGGCGGTCCAGCAAGACCACAAGCAGCCCGTCGGGTTTTTCCGCGACGGACTGGGCCACCCACGCGTCGGCCTCGGCGGCGCTGAAGATCGGCTCGGACCGAAGGTCTAGCTTGATGCCGAGTTTCTTGGCGGACTCGGTGATTTGCCCGGCGTACATCGCTAGCGCCGCCTTGCCGTCGTATACGGCGCCGGGCCACCACATGCCGTAATCTTCCTTGCGGCGGACGAAGCACGCCCGAACCATCGGCCTGCACTTGGAGGCCGGGCCTGCCTGGGAGATTCTCTCGCCCACCGGGGCCATCTGGATGGTTTCGCCGCAGCCGGCGACGATCGCCCCCGCGGCGGCAGAGACGCCCGCGATAAACTCTCTGCGGCTCAGGCCATGACAATCTGAACACCCGCCTGGGCACCTGCTCTTACGCATGATGTAGTCTCCATGGACAGCCAAGAAAATCGCCAAAGTTATGGAAAAGGCGCACGAGAGCCTTCCCGGCCATTGAATGTGGCTTGGAGCGGGAAGTTGCCGAGTTTTTTCAGTGCCAGACAGCCATGAACTTGCCCAGTGACAGTCCGCGGCGCAAACGTGCGATGCCGTCGCGGTCGACGGTCATTCGCGGGATGGTCCAGTTTGCCGTTTTGATGGCCACGTGGCCTTTTCCGGCACCGAGGGAATGGGTCAGTTCGAGAGCCTCGCTGACGAGTGCCTCGCGGTGGCGGCGGGAGTAGTGTGCAATAAGCCGCTGGTTGGTGATCAGCACGCCGGCCATGCCATCCTCGGTTCTTGCGTAGTCGCGGTCCGGCGTGTAGGAGAGGAACTGCTCATCCTGGCGTGCCTGGAACCATTGCTGGATGCGGTGCTGGACGACCTCGGCGAGGTTGTCCCAGGGCTTTTCGACGACTTGGTCGACGCGGTCTTTGACCAGTTGGTAGCCCTCGACGCCATTGCCGAGCGCGGAATCGATGAAGCCCAGCGCGCATCGGGGCCTGTGAATGAGCAGCCGGCATAAGCCTCCGCCGGTCTCGCGGTTGACCTGGATCTGCCCGGAGACCTGCCCGGTGCCGCTGCACATGTCGCAGAGCCAGTAGGGCATCGGCAGGTTGCCGGGCGGCGGGACATTCGGCACGGGCGGCAGGCGGTCGAGCACCTGCTGGTTGGTCAGGCCATGGACTTCCTCGTTGCTCAGGACGAGTTCGCCGGCCTTGTGTTCGGCCTCCAGGGACATGCTGTCTATCAACTGCGGCGCGAAGATGACCGCGCGCGCCCGCAGGTGCATTCTCGCGTCACAGCGGAGGCACTGGCGCGGGAAGGCGGCGCGGAATTCGGGCTGGTGCAGCAGGTTCGTCGCGAATTCGATCAGCGTACCCTTCCCGTCGACCTTGACGATGCGGGCGTCCGACCTGGGGCCGGCACTTGCGGGGGCCTCGACCGGCGAATCGGGCGCTGCTGCCGGAGGCGGCGTTGCCGACAGCAGGTCCTCCCCGGAGATGTTCATGTCCATGCCCAGGCCTTCCTCCGGCGGCGCGTCGTCACCAGGGTCGTCCTCACCTGTCAGCCATGAAGCGACGACGTCCTCGACGGGCTTTGGCGCCGGGGGAACTATCGGGAATTTCTCCTTGCAGCGCCCGCACCTCACGTTCGCCCTGCCTGCCTGCTCTGGAACTGCAAGCTTCGCTCCACAGTGCGGGCAGATCACAATGATAGAATTCATTGGCGGACCTCACTCGTTAGCCTAGACATGCGCCGTCGGTTCAACCGCCGGCCTCAAACGCAGCCCCAAACGCGAAATGACAGAGAACCGGGGCTGCGGCACCAGATTCTTAACCTTGACCTTCATTATATTTGATGTCGGACTGCGACGCAACATCCCTTTGCATACAATCAAACAAACACCGGGCAGTCGCTTGCGGACCGGCCATTACTGGTTCGCCCGCGAATTGTTCGTGCCCTGCGCTCGACGGAAAGCGCAAATGCCTTGATCTGGCTGGCCGGAGGCCTATCATGCTTGGTTCCTTCAGGAGCTAACATGGCCAGTTTCAAGCTGAACGTCGCACAAGTTAAAGGTTGCCCCGCCCCGGCCCAACTGGCCGAGGCAATGGCTCAATACGGCCTGCCGGAAGATGACGAGTTCGGCGTGCTGAATCACTCTGCCACCGGCGAGGCTGTCTTCGGCACGATCATCCGCAAGACACAGCAGTCCGTGCAACAACTGGACCACGAGGCGCGGGAGGTCACCAGCGCGCCCGTCGAGAGGGTCCAGGTCTACCCGTTCGGCATCCGCCCAAAGACCGGTGTGCTCGAGCTGTACGCCGGCTCGGCCGCCATGTTCGAGCAGATGGGATTCTTCCTGGGAAGCTGCCTGGCCCTGCCGGTGGTCGTCGAGCCAATCGAGATCGACGTGGCATCGGCGCTTGAAAAGCTGGCGGCCTCAACCGAGAAGTTCCAGCTCAAGAGCGTTCGAGTCGGCGATTTCGCCTACAACTCGTACATGGCCGGGCCGTACTCGCCGAAGTTCCTCGACAGCGAGCACGGCAAAGACTTCATGGAAGCCAACATCGAGAGCGTCACGGCCGCCAGCGTGAAGTTCGCCTGCCCGATGGGGCGGGCAACGGCGCGGATAACCCCCAACGCGTGCTTTGGCTTCTCCTGCCACGAGGAAGACCGCCCCGTGGTGATGAGCATCCTGCGGAAACTGCTGTGAAGCAGGTAGTAAGAAGTAAGAAGTAAGAAGTAGGAAGCAGGAAAAGGATAGGTCGTATAGGTCCCATGAGACTTATAGGACCTATGATCCAGTCCTCTGGGCCTCGATTCTCGCCGCTCGTGCTTCCAGTTGGCGGGCGAAGTTCTCCGGCGGGAACTGCTTGCCGCTGAAGAATCCCTGCTCGATCTGGCGCCAGTTGCCGACAACCTGGAGCCTGTCCTGGCCCCGCAGGGCGCGGATTTCGGCGGCCAGGATCCGCATGTCCCTCGGGTTTTCCTTGTAGGCGGGGATCAGGTAGGCGGACATGCCGTTATCGACGTACGCCTGGGCGTCGGACAGCTTGTCGCCGATGCCGATGGCCACGCCGGGGAAGCCCCGGCGCAGCGCCGCCAGCCTGGCCGACTTGAACTTGCCGCCCTCCAGCAAGTCCTTCATCTCGCTTACAAGCAGCGGCCCGCTCGGATAGCCGTTGTCCGCCAGCCAGCTCTTGGACTTGCGGGCCAGCAGGTCCGGGCGGTGCGTCAGGTAGACGATTCCGTATCGCTTGGCGACGCGGCCTAGCACTTCGACCGAGTCAGCCATGGGTTTGCCGCCGCCGACCATCACGCGGAAGAAGCTGCTGTCGACGATGGTGTGGTCGAGGTCGACGACGACCTGGGGCGTCTTTTTGTCCCTCGCGGCCACAAGGAGCGGCGCCTTGACACCCAGCATGTCGCGAAAGTTTTCGTTCGGCACGGCGACGATGCTGGCCTGAAAGCTGTAGTTGCCGGCATTGGGGGGTGTCCACCGCATCGCGGCTACGCCGTTGGCGTCGGTGGTGATTCTCCCTGCCACCCAGTCGCCGCGGGTGAAAGCGACGGTCGCGCCGGCGATGGGCTTGAGGCCGCCGGCGCTGCGCAGATGCGCGAGGAGGTCGACTGGCTGCCTGGGATATGCCAGCGTGTCCAGCGTGTAGAACACGGCCCCGTTTTCGGCGTTGACGACCACCTCGCCGGCGGCCCGCCGGTTGGCCTCGGCCAATCCGCCGCCGGTATCTTTCGCCGCCGGAGTTGGCGAGGCGGGGCTGACGACCGCGGGCGCGCTTGGCGAGGCAGGCGGCGGCGCGGCCCTGTCAGCGGGGCTTGTGCCAGGATTGGCGCCACTGGCCCACTTGCCGGTGCTCCAATCGAACGTCGCGCATCCGCCGGCAACGAGCATCGCCGCCGGCAGGATCATCGGTATCAGGATACGAAGCATTTTCACGGCCTGGTTCTCCCGCGAGTGAACGACGACATTCTAAGCTCGTCGGGCGGGGATTGCCAAGGCTCGATGTCAGTTCGATTCGGCTGTCAATTGGAGGAGACGTACTCGGCGTAGCTTTGGGGGTTGATGACCAGGGTAAGGCTCGTGACGAAGCCCGGCGGGGTGCTGGGCGTGCCGTCTCGGTCGATGATGACCGAACTGTTGCCCGTCAGCTTGAACCTCGAATCACTGTAGTTGATGATTCCGCCGCGAATGGTTCCGCCCGCGTTGCCCGTGAAGGTGAAGCTGTCGGCCGCCATGCAGCCGCTGACGGTGCCGAAGTTGCCGGTGAAGCTGAGCCCGAAGCCAGGGGCCAGGATGAACGCGCCGGGCATTGTCCGCAGCGTGTGGAACTCGGGCGTGTCCGGCAGTGTCTCGACGCCACTGACCGCGACGTTGCCCGTGAACTTGACGGTGTTGTCCGTGTAGACGTTGTCGCCGGCGTCCTCGGTCACGATCACGCCCGTGAACGTCGTGTTGCCGGAAAAGTGAACATTGTTGGGCGCCTCGATGAAGATGACGCCCTTGAGAGTGATGTTGCCCGAGAACGTCTTGTTTGTGCCGGCCTTGATGCGGATGTTGGTGAAGGTCTTGTTGCCTGAGGTGCTCGTGCTGGAATCGACGATGTTGGTGGCGAACGGCTCGAAGACCGTTGGATCGACCTCCGGAAACTCCCCGACACCCATGCCCAGGTGGATGTGCTCGTTGATCGCCGGGTTGCTGGAACTGACGCCGCCAATGCTCACGTTGCCCGACATCGACACGGTCGAGCTGGGGCTGGTCGTGTAGATGTCGCCCTGGAGACTGACATTGCCCGTGAGGTCGAATGCCTCGGTCTCGTCGGTGGCTGAGAGAATCCTGGCCTCCAGGGCATTGTTCTTGCCCTTGACTGAGGCGTTGCCCGTAAGCTCCACCGGGCTGCGCGAGGCGATGCCGAAATCGAAGACAGGGCTGTCTCCGTTGATCGCGTCCAGGTCCATTCCCACCACTCGGCGGACGGGGCCGCAGAACCCGGTGACCCGCAGGGCTATCTTGTCTTCGGCCTCCAGCGAGAGCGTGGCGGTGAATGTCTGCTCGTCGTTGCCGAAATTGATCGCAGGGGTGATGATGACTGTGCCGTTGTACGCGACGTTGCCGCCCCCAAGCGTACCGGTGCCGTTTAGCTTGGCCCCAAGGGCGGCGGCAAGGTTGTCCAGCAGGGCCTGGCCCGACGAACCGGCTGCGACATTCACGTGCTGCAACTGGTACGCCATGAATCTCATGCCGCTCTCTGCCGAAAGCTGTGCCCCGTTGACCTTGCAGAGGCTGTCGGCCTGGGCGAGGCCCAATGCCGAGGAGTTGACCCAGGTGACCGCCAGCGTGGCACACAGGAGCAACATCAGAAGGGCCATGCAGACCGCAAAGCCCGATCGGCGATGCCCGCTACATGCCCTCGTGCTCATGGCGTCACCTTCTCCAGCCCGCAACTGCCACAGTCGCCGCGGACGTTTGCCTGGATCGGCACACGATTCCAGACGCCGCGCAATCCTGAGTGTGGACTTCCGAGGGTAAACATAAGTTACCGACCGCCTCCGGGCAAACCCCGCAGCGTGCGCTGTCCGAACCGCCAACCATTCGCCTGCGGACAATCCGAATCTTATTCTGCCTATGAGGAACTGGTCCGGCAACGCGGCCTATTGAACGTGGGCGCCTGCCGGTCCCCGGAGGACTCGATGATGGCTCCCAAGCGAACTCGACATGACGCAAGAGGGGGGGCCTTGATTATTGTGCTGCTATTGCTGCCCATCCTGGCCTCGTTAAGCGTGGCCCTCATCAGCAGTTCATCCATGAATCTGGCCCAATCCTCCAATCTGGCGTCAATGACTGAAGCCCGCCTGGCTGGCGAGGGCGGCGTGTCGTTTCTCCTCTACGAGGTGTCGCGGTGCGGCGTATCGGGATCGCTGCGAGGCCAGGCTCTACTGAACTCACTGGCTGCCAAACTGGGCGCCATTCTGACGGTCAGCTACAACACTGAAAAAACCGCCATCACGATCCCCGACATCAGCCTCGGAGATGGCAAGAGGAGTTTCGGCGGCCTGATCACTCTTTCGGATCCCGAGACACTTCATCTGGTGGTGACCGGCAAGTACGCCGCGGGCGCGGGGGCCTCGGCCAGGATTGTGCAGCGGGAGCTGGCGATAGACCTTCACCCCACTTGGGACCCGGCGCTCGGTTTTGGCATCTGCTCCAAAGGGCCGGTCGAGTTGGGGATGAACACAGACCTTTCCGGCGTCACCGAACCTTCCGACGGGTCGATTTACTCGGCGGCGATAGGAACCCTTGCGGCCCCGGCGGTGAGTTGCGGCAGCGGCCACATTTCCGGCGACGTCAGCCTCAGCCCCCCCAACACCATGGCCTCGCTGGATATAAGCGGCACGGCGATCGACGGCACGATCCGCGTCGATGCGCCGCCTGTGAGCATGCCGACGATCGACCGCACGCCGTACAAGAGCCTGGCCACGACCGTCATGAGCTCGGCCAGCCCTCCTGCCGGGACCTATAAGAACATCCGGATTCCGGCCAACACGAACCCCACGTTCGACGGCAGCGTGTCCATCCAGGGCGTCATGTACGTGCAGTCGCCCAACAAGATCTACTTCAATAACAACTGCACCTTCACAGGTGTGATGGTTGCCGACGACCCGCCGGCGGGATCGCCAGATGCCGACAACTACATCTACTTCAAGAACAACATGACGTTCAGCGGGGTGGAGCAGTTGCCGGCCACGTCGGAGTTTGCCAACGTGCGAAAACTGCCCGGGTCATCGATCCTTTGCCCGGGTTTCACGATGGAGTTCAAGAACAACCTGAACTCTGTGGCGGGCATCATGGCCTTGAAGGCATTGATCGCGAAGAACAACGTCGACTCGACCATCTATGGCAGCGTACTCATTTACGGCCCTGCCGGCCTGGACTTCAAGAACAACTCCGATCTCAATATCCAGTTGTCTGGTTCGGCCCCGCCGGCGGGCTTCAACGGCTACGGGCTGGCAGGGCTGATGCCAGACCCGGCCACGTACGTGGAGAAGTGAGCCGGGCGTTCTCTTAGTCCGAAGGTCGCAGTGCACAGTCGGCTGTGCGAGGGCGGGTTTTGCTTTGGGCCGGGGGTTGCCCGGCGAGTATGCTCTGCGGGATGTTCGGCTACCAGTGTATCGCGACTGACGGCAAGGCCCGGCTGGGCCGGTTGCAAACACCCCACGGCGAGGTGGAAACGCCCGTGTTCATGCCTGTCGGCACCGCCGGCAGCGTCAAGGGCGTCACGCCCGACCAGCTCATCGCGGCCGGGGCGGGGATGATCCTCGGCAACACGTACCATCTGATGCTCCGCCCGGGGGCCGAGACCGTCGCCCGGCTCGGCGGGCTGCATCGCGTGATGGCGTGGGAGGCGCCCCTGCTTACCGACAGCGGCGGATACCAGGTTTTCTCGCTGGCCCACATGCGGAAGCTCTCAGCCGAGGGCGTGACGTTCCAATCGCACATCGACGGCTCGGCCGTGGAGCTAACGCCCGCCAAGGCCGTGTACGTGCAGCGGCTGCTGGGCGCGGATGTAATCATGCAGCTTGACGAATGCCCGCCAGGCCAAGCCGACCACGACGCGGTTGCCGCCGCCGTCGAGCGGTCCGCCCGCTGGGCAAGGCTCTGCCGCGACGCCTGGCGGGAGCCGCTAACGGGGGCCTTCCAGGCCCTCCCGTGCCATAGCACCCAGGGCAAGTACCAGGCACTGTTCGGCATCCAGCAGGGCGGGGTGCATGCGGACCTTCGCGCCGCCAGCGCCGCGGCGCTGGTCGAACTGGACCTGCCCGGCTACGCCGTCGGCGGAGTCAGCGTCGGCGAGGGCCACGAGGCGTTGTGCGATGTGCTCGACGCGATCGACGACCAGTTGCCCCGCAACCGCCCGCGCTACCTCATGGGCGTCGGCGAGCCGCGCGACATCATCGCCGCCGTGATCCGCGGCATCGACATGTTCGACTGCGTCCTGCCTACCCGCAACGCCCGAAACGCCCAGGCGTTTACCTGGCAAGGCCGGCTTAGGCTGCGAAACGCCCGCCACGCCGAGGACGCCGCACCGGTGGACGAGATGTGCGGCTGCTACACCTGCCGCAATTACAGCCGGGGCACGCTGAGGCACCTCTTCATGGCCAAGGAAATGCTTGGCCCCACGCTGGTGACCATTCACAACCTCCATTTTTTCAGCACGTTCATGACGGCCATCCGCAAGGCCATCGCGGCCGGGACACTCAAGGCCAGCGCCAACGCCTGGCTGGCAGCGATCTATGAGGGAGGTGATGATGAGGGAGAGAAGGAATCTGAGGTCCTCTAGCTTCTTGGCTCTTGCGATGCGCCGCCGGTCGGGTACGATCTCCCTCCAGCGGCCCAGCCCTTGCCGGCAGGGTCCGCATTTCCGAGACTCTCTAGAGGAAAGGACGTGAACGGCAATGTCCGACGCCACAGAACAGCTCTACCAGCAGCGCCTCCAGCGATATGTCACCGCGATGCGAAACGGCAAGCCCGACCGCGTTCCCATCCGCCCGTTCGTGGCCGAGTTCACCGCAAAATACGCCGGATACGACTGCCAGCAGGTCGCGCACGACTACACCAAGGCGTTCGACGCCGCCCTGAAATGCGCGGCCGACTTCGACTGGGACGCCATCGTGCCCAACATGGTCTATGTCTGGACGGGCCTGACGCAGGGCATCG
This sequence comes from uncultured Planctomycetaceae bacterium, assembly GCA_964605095.1. Lineage (GTDB taxonomy): Bacteria > Planctomycetota > Phycisphaerae > SM23-33 > SM23-33 > JAUWQU01. The sequence goes on from CAZSBS010000025.1 coordinate 15,203, forward strand.
GGCTGAAGTACTACGGCATTCCGGGCATAGACATTCCGCCGGATACGGGTTTCCAATACCGCGAGCCGCCGGAGGACAAGTCCTTCATGCGGGCCGACGAGTACGACCAGCTCATCGCCAACCCGGTGAAGTTCCTTTACAACGTCTGGCTACCGCGAGCCAGCAACGACGTGGTCGCCACCGGCTCGCCCTCGACCTACCGCAACAATCTCTCGTTCATCAAGGGCGGCATGGGCATGATGCAGTACTTCTACGCATTCGGCCCGCAGATCGCCGCCATGCGGGAGAGGTCCGGCACGGTATCCGCCATAGCGGGCATGCTCAAGGCTCCGCTGGACATCCTGGCCGACAAGCTCCGCGGCTACATCGGCCTGTGCGAGGACCTCATCGAGCGCCCCGAGAAGGTTAAAGCCGCGTGCGACGCCCTTGCGCCGCACCTGCTGCACATCGCCCTTTCCGGCGCGGACCCGACCAAACAGACGCCGGTCACCATGTGGATGCACCGAAGTTGCGTCCCGTTCATCAGCCACGATCACTTCAACGAAATACACTGGCCGACACTCAAACCCATCATCGAGGCCCTGTGGGCCGCCGGGCACCAGACGCTGTTCTATGCCGAGGGCAGGTGGGCTGCGCACCTGGACAGCTTCGCCGAGCTGCCGGCCGGGAGCATCATCTATCACTGCGACCAGGATGACATCTTCGAGGTCCACAAGAAGATCGGGCACAAGTTCGCCATCAGCGGCGGCGTGCCGAACTTCCTGCTGGGCTACCGGTCGCCCCAGGAGGTGAAGGACTGCTGCAAGAAGATCATCGACACGGTCGCCGCCGACGGAGGGTACATTCTGGACGCCAGCGCAATCGTCCAGAACGACGCGAAGGTCGAGAACATCCGCGCAATGACGGACTTCGTCCGCGAGTACGGCGTCTATGGCAGCGACCATTTGCCCGCCACGCCGCCTGAGCCGCCGGCCCGGAAAGACGCGATCTGCCAGGGCCGGCACCACGATTTCATCAAGCCCACCATGGCGCCAGGCGTGTGCATCCCCTGGGCCGAGAAGCTGAAGGAGTTGCCACCGATCACCGGCGACGCCGACCTGTGCCGCCAGGTCTGGGAAAACGTCGACTTCCTGGGCTACCTGTACATCTGGCACTGCCTGCTGTCGTTCTGAAAGAGGATTACCGCAGAGGCGCAGAGACTCAGAGATATAAAGTCAACGAAACCCGAAAAAGAGAACGATCTCTTGAAGCCCAGGGATGGCGATCCCTGGGTGTGCAGGCTCCGCGTGGGGCGTTGCGAGATGGAGCGTAAACAATAAAAAGCCCCTCTCCCCGAAACAGGAGAGGGGTTTTGCCTTTGTGTTGAAATCACCTCTTGCCGCCAAGCCGCTACCGCCGCCGTTCTGCCCTGCCTGGAGCGGAAGGCGTCGCGGCGTTGCGCCCGCGGTCGGTTCCATTGCCTTGCCTGAGAGTCGGCTGAGGGGCCGCTGTCGGCCTGGGCGCCGCACTGGCTCGCGGTGTCAAGTCTGTCCGCGGCGTCACGGTTGTTCGCTGCTCTGGCCGCGATTGTTCAACTCTCGGCGCGACCGCCACCGGCCTTCGCTCTTCAATTCTCGGCGCGACGGGCACCGGCCTGCGCTCTTCGATTCTTGGCGCGACCGCCACCGGCCTGCGCTCTACGATTCTTGGCGCGACGGCCACCGGCCTGCGCTCTACGATTCTCGGCGCGACCGCCACCGGCCTGCGCTCTTCGAATCTCGGCGCGACGACCACTGGCCGGCGCTCCTGGATTCTCGGATTGTCGAAGCGGTGTTGCAGGATCACGCGCGGCTGGGCGATGCGATTCCGAATGAACGGGATCCACCCGCCGAACGGCCGCTCGCAGCCCTGGTCGCCCCAGGCGATGCGAACAAGTAAGTTCGTCTGCCCAGCCGGGTATGGGTCGTATGTCGTATATGTCGGCAGGTAAGTGTCCTGCTGCCAGTAGCTGGCCAGGATGCTGACGTTGGCAAAGGCCCTGTTGCCATAGACCACGATGTTCCAGACGCCCGGCGTCGGGTAGAGCACTTCGATCCGCTCACTCGTGCCGTCGTTGAAGGACGCCAGCGTGGCATTCTCCGGCGTCGGCCAGTAGCCCTGGCTGGCAAGCAGGTTGCTGTCGCCCAGGCTGCCCTCGGTGACGATTGTCATGTACGTCTGGCCGGCCGGGACGTAGATCTGGAAGTACCTCGCCTGCCCGGCGTACCCGCTGAACGGGCCATAAGCGTAGTCATTAGTCAGGCCTACCACCACCGGCTGGGGCGCCGCTACGATGACGGGCGCCTGAGCGACCATCACCGGCGCCGGCCGGGTTATCACCACCTGGGCGCCGATCTGGCCTTGGGAGAACCCGATGGAGACACCCACGCCCGCTGCCGCCGGCCTCGCCGTCATCAGAATGGCCCCCACGCCAAGGACCGCCAGGATTGTCTTGATGGTTTTCATTGTCGATCTCCTTATCTCTTTCATCTTGGCCGGCTCTTATCCGCTCCGGCTGTTAATGCAACAGACATGCGGCAGCGGCAAAGGTTAGCGGAGGCCCGTAAATAGAGGCCGCATTTCGTGGCCAGGCCGTCCCGGCCATAAGCAAAATGGGCGTCTCGCCCATGCGAAACGCCCATGCCACCCCCGCGGTTTTTCAACGTGTCGTTAGCGGCGGTAATGCTGCCACGTCGGGCGCACGTACTGATGGTGCCGGTATGACGGCACGACGAATACGGGCGGGCGCACGCCGCACGTCGGTGCCACAAACACAGGCCGGCTCACGCCGCACGTCGGTGCCGCGTATACCGGGTAGCCATAGCTCGTCCACCCAGGGGTTATCACGCGCGGAGCGGCGTAGTAGCGCGGGGATTCAACGTAGCCGACACTGAAGCCACCGCTGAAGCCGCTGTGACCGTACGATGCCCCTCCGCTTAAGCTGCCGTGGAAACTGCGCGGCGAGTCGACTATCCGCGGCGGGACGAAGTGGCTATTGGACCGGGTGTAACCGCCCGTGTAACCGCGATTGACGTACGACGACCGGCTGTCGGAGCCGCCGCGGAAGCCGTCCCGGCCACGATAAGAGCCGCCTTGCGCCAAGGCCTGCCCCGCCAACCCAAGAACCGCACCCACGCCAAGGACCACCATGATTGTCTTGTTCGAGGTTTGCATTTCAAATCTCCCTCATTCCTGCAAGTTGTCTTTATGCCGCCTCCACGTTGGGGCGGCTGTCACGGAACAAGACAGCGACGAGCCGCCAAGGTTAGCGGAGGTTGGCTAATAATCTTGCCGTCGCCGGCGTAAAGCCTGGTGTGTTGGGCTGATTCTCAGGAATCAAACCGTATAATTTGAGGCGTGAACGAATCAGTGCATGACCGTATCGGAGCATGCGATGAAGATTGTTGTGCTGGACGGCTACGCGATGAACCCGGGCGACATGGACTGGTCGCCGCTGACTGACCTCGGCGAGTGCGAGTTGCACGACCGAACGCCGCCGGAGCTTGTCGTGCCGCGCCTGGCCGGGGCTGCCGCGGCCGTGACAAACAAGGTCGTGCTCTCCGAGCAGGTAATCTCGGCCCTGCCGGAGCTGCGATACATTGGCGTCACGGCCACGGGGTTCAACGTCGTGGACATCCCCGCCGCCAGGGCACGCGGCATAACCGTAACCAACGTCCCTGCCTACAGCACGATGAGCGTCGTCCAGATGACCTTCGCCCACCTGCTGAACCTGACGCTGCGCGTGGCGGATCATGGCCGGGCCGTGAGGCAGGGGCGGTGGGGGAGTTGCCCGGACTTCTGCTTCTGGGACTACCCGCTGGTCGAGCTGGATGGGCTGACGATGGGCATTGTCGGCCTGGGGGCCATCGGCCGGGCCGTCGCGAAGGTCGCCTCCGCGATGGGCATGAGCGTGCTTGCATACCACAAGAGCCGCACGCCGCTTGCCGGCCCGCCCGAGGGCGTCGAGCTTGTCGAACTCGACGAGCTCTTCGCGCGGAGCGACGCGGTCTCGCTGCACTGCCCGCTGACGGATGAGACCCGCAACCTCGTCGATGCCCGCCGGCTGGCGCTGATGAAGCCGACGGCCTACATCATCAACACCTCGCGCGGACCCGTGGTGGACCTCCGCGCCCTTGCCGACGCCCTCGCGGCCGGGCGACTGGCCGGCGCCGGCCTGGACGTCCTGCCCGTCGAGCCGCCAGACGCGGCCGACGACCTCGCCGGTCTGCTCGATCGGGACAACTGCTTCATCACCCCGCACATAGCCTGGGCCACCCGCGCCGCCCGCCAACGACTCCTTGCCGTCACCGCCGCCAACCTCGCCGCGTTCATCAAGGGCCGGCCGGTAAACGTGGTGAGCTGAGGGCGAGGGGGGCGAACTGTCGACTGCATTACGGCTCAAATAGCAGACATCAAGTATATTGACTTTCAAGTCAATATATGATAGGGTCCATAGCATGGCAAAGGTGACATTGACGCGAGCTGCCGCCGAGGAATTGGACGATCTGCCTCTGGTGATCCATGTTCGCGTGTTGTCACTGCTGGAGCGTTTGGCCAAATGGCCGTCCGTCAGCGGCGCAAAACCGCTGACGGGCTCCTTGGCCGGTCGATACCGGCTGCGAACGGGCGATTACCGGCTGCAATTCCGCGTGGAAAAACAAACGGTTGTCGTGGAGAAGATCGGACATCGTGACCGGTTTTACGAATAGGATCGACAATGACCGTTAAGATTCTGGAACTCGGCGGCAAGCGGTGGGCGATAATGCCGGAAAAGGCATATAAGCGTCTGGCTGAGCGGGCTGGCGAAAAGGGCGACTGGCCGGGGCTGCCCAAGCCCGATTCCCAAGGGAACTTTCCTGCCGTGGAATACGCCCGGGCATCTCTGGCGCGGAAGATAATCAAGGCGCGTCGGCAGGCGGGATTGACGCAGGCCGAACTCGCCCGCCGGGCGGGAATCAGGCCCGAGACCCTTAACCGCATCGAGAAGGCGAAGGCCACGCCCGACACCGCCACCATTGCCAAAATAGAAAGTGCCCTGGAGGCTTCCCAAGGCGAAGGCGATTAGTCCACCGCCTTGCCGATCCGGTCCCAGCGGATTCGGTGTGGCTTTTCGGCGGCGGTGATGTTCTGCAATCTCCCCGCGGCCTTCTTGTTGGCGATGAACTTCGCCCGCCCGATGAACGGCACGGGCTCGCCGCCGTATTCACCCATGGATATCCCGGCGGCGACCTGTTCCCAAGAAACGCCCTCGATCGAAGTGACCAGGTCGATCCGGACGGGCGGGTATCCCAACTGAACGACTTTGCCGGGCTTCTGGAAGTCCTGGGCAGTCAGGCCCACCTGGCCGAAGCCGAATGCCTCAAGAGCGGACATGATGCGATGAGAGTTTGCCTCGGTCGGACGGACGTACAGATCAATGTCGCGCGTGTACCGCGGGGCGCCGTGATGGGCACGAGCGTAGCCCCCCACGATGGCATACTCAACCTTGCTTGCGTTGAATGACTCGAGCAACTCTCTGAAGTCGCGGCAACTCTCCATGGAATTCCCTTCTAAGGCTATCCACGGCTTCCATGCGTTCGCCCGGCGGGCGGCTCAGCCAGTAGGCGAGGTCTTCTCTCTCGGCCGAGCGGTCTTTGAGGGATCGTATGACGGCAACCTTCTCGATCATGTGCTTATTATCGCAGGTTCGCCCGCACAAGGAAACAATGAAAAAGGCCCGCCGTTCACGCCGCCGACGGCGCATAAACGGAAAAGCCGGCGAATCTGCTGCGCAAAGAGCCGCGGCGGGAATACATCCCAGTGACACGGTGACAAGAAGCCCGCACGCGATGTGTGCGGGCGAAAGGTCTGGCGGCAATCAGCGGTCAGGGAGATCAACCATGACGATGGTGCGAGTTGTTTTCGTGGCGGTGGCGGGTGCGGTGGCGATGGCTGGGCTGGCGGCGGGGTTGCTGGTTTCGGCCGGGTGCGTAAGCGCGAACATGGCGCCCGAGAAGACGATGGCGGGGGCCGCGGCTCCGGCGCCGCCGGCTCGAGGCTGGCCCGGGGGGGAGCCAGCCAGGCCGGTGGCGCCGGATGTCAAGGCCGGCTGGGCCGACGACAACGCGCAGTACAACCGCTACCTGGAATACCTCGACGGGTTCTCGAACTCAGCCGCGCTGAAACTGAACGTCGCCGACCGCGTCATGTTTACCGTGCGGGACTCCGCCGGTCGGAGCGTGCCAAACTGCGACCTGACCGTGCGAAGTTTCGCCGGCGCAGTCCTCTGCCGCCGCCGCACATACGCCGATGGGCGGGCCATGTTCTTCCCGCACGAACTGCCCAGCCAGGCCGCGGGCCCCCTCTCGGGGGCGCCGCGGCCGATGAAGATCGAGGCCCGGTGGGGCCGGGAGGAAATTGTCCAGTCGCTGGACAGCCAGGATCGGCGGAACATCGAGCTTCGCTTCGGCGCCGATCGCGGGGCAATCGCGAGCGCGCCGCTGGACGTCGCCTTCATCATCGACACTACCGGCAGCATGGCCGATGAGATCGACCGTCTCCGCCGGACGCTCGAGGCCATCCATTACCAGATAACGCAAATGACGCCCAGGCCGGATGTCCGCTTTGCGATGGTGCTCTACCGCGACCACGGCGACGAGTACGTCACCCGAATCACGCCGTTTACCGGCGACATCCAGCACTTCGCCGGTCAGCTCAAGTCCGTCGCCGCCGCCGGTGGGGGCGACGGCCCCGAGGACGTCAATGAGGCCCTTCGCGTCGCGACGAGCGACCTCAACTGGAGGCCGGGGGCGGTGAAACTTGCCTTCCTGCTCGGCGACGCCCCACCGCACTTGGACTACGGGCGGAACTTCACGTACGTGGACTTCATGCGCATCGCGGCCGAGCGGGGCATCAAGGTGACCGCCATCGGCGCCAGCGGCCTGGACGACCTGGGCGAGTACGTCTTCCGGCAACTGTCGCAGTACACGATGGGTCTGTTCGTCTTCCTGACATACGGCGAGCGTGGCCAGACCCGACCGGAATCGCCCACGGGCGTCAGCCATCACACCGGCGACAACTGGGTGTCGCTCAACCTCGACTCGATCATCGTTCATGCCATCGCGCGGGAGCTGTCGTACCTCGCTGACAAGCCGGTGGAGGTGGGCGAGGACTACTTCCAGGCCCGCGCAGCCGACGGGATCGACAGCAAGGCCGTGCTGGAGACGCTCTTTGCCGACTGCGCCCGGCAACTGGTGGACTTCTCCCAGGCCCACCTTGAGGCCGGCACTGCCGCGGCCGTGGTTGCGGCGCCGGCGAGAGACTTCCCCGCGGAACTTTTCCGGTCGCTGGGCGACGAGCTTAGCCTGGCGATCTCGCGGCAGAAGTGCTTCAAGCTGGTCGAACGCGAGGACCTCAAACGCGTGCTGGACGAGGTGGACATGAACTGGGCGTTCGATCCCGTGGCGCCCGCCGCCGCCTCCGCCGTCCGCCCGGCCGGAGCGCTGCCGCTGCCGGCAAAGCTGCTGGTGCTCTACCGCCTGCGGGCAACAGGCGATCAATACCAGATGTTCGTCAAGCTCGTGCGGGTCCAGACAGGCGAGATCCTCTCAGCCTCGATGCTCAAGATCGACCGCGGGCTTATGGGCTGAGGCGGAAAGAATGAGCCGTAAAGCGGTTTTCCGGCCGCAGCAGCCGCCTCTTGGGGGATCGGCCGGGGTTTTCCAGCAAGCTTCCGGCCCATTCAAGGTACTTGTCGTAACACCGCCCATCCGATAAAATGGACCCCCCATTGACGAGGTCGTGGACGGCCTCGTAAGCTGGTCGAGCCGGCCGAGGCTTATGGCCATGCGGCTTGAGTCCGGCCAGTACGAGTAATGGAGAAGATGTTGTGTGCCGAAGGGCACGGACAGGAACCAGGTTGTGCGGCCCTGGCCGCAAGTTGCCAACGTAGCTCAACGGTAGAGCACCGCTTTTGTAAAGCGGCGGTTGTCAGTTCGATTCTGACCGTTGGCTTGCCACGGCGTAGCCGAAGGCGAAGCCGGGCTGTTGTGCCGATGAGGGGCAACGCATGCCAAACCGCGACAACCGTGCATTTCCCGCGACACCGCCGAGACTTGGGGCGACTCGCCGCCGGCCGCGTAAACGGGTTGGTTGTGCCCGAGCGTGACAACAAGTGCCCACAGCGGACTGCCTTCCTGGACCATTTTCGGCACCGACATCACCGATTTCGGCACCGGCAACTCGGCCATTCGTTGGCGGCAAGAATACCATCTCCGAGCAAACGAATCTGATCTGTGAAACTGCCCGACGGGCTCCTGCTGGGCTCGGAGCCCCGGAATGCGCTTGCCGGACCGCAAGCGTAAGATACGATGATGGAAATGGTCGACGACGGTCGTCAGCCGACAGGCAAACGGGAAAGGTCGGATCAGCAATCAGTGGTTCGATGCACAATCCGTCACGCATGAGATTACGATGAGAATAACACACCTGATCATAACCAGTATCTTGGGAGCCTCACTCAGCATTGCAACCGCTGCCGAACTCGAAGAAAGCTTTCGGAATCCGCCCGACGCGGCTCGTCCCTGGGTCTACTGGACCTGCCAAGACGGACATTATTCCATTGAGGGCGCCACCGCGGACCTTGAAGCGATGAAGAAGGCCGGGATTGGCGGCGTGCTGCGGATGGATTGCAGCGTCGGTATTCCCTTTGGCGGCACACCATACCTCAGCGAGAAATGGCGCGAGCAGTTCGTACACGCTGTCCATGAATGCGAGCGTCTCGGCCTGGAGTTCACCACTATCACGGGACCTGGCTGGACCGGAACGGGTGGCCCCTGGATAAAAGCAGAGCAATCCATGCAGCACCTGGTTCCGGCGACCGTCACCACAAAGGGCCCGGCACAGTTCAATCAGATCCTGCCGCTGCCGGAGCCACGCATTTCTCGCTACCACCGCAACCAGACCCCGCAAATGAAAAAGGAAATCAGCGAGTTTTACAAAGATGTGGCCGTATTGGCGTTTCCTCGTCGTGAGCCGCTGATTGCAGACATCCAGGAAGAGGCTCTTTTCATTCGCAACCCGTTCACCTCCATGCCGGGTGTACGGCCATACTTTCCATCACCAGTGGGTTATCCCGCTGCAACAGCGGCGCAGGTGATCGACCCGAACGCCATCATTGACTTGACCGGCAAGTTACAGGCCGATGGCCGGCTCATGTGGGACGTTCCGCCGGGGGGGTGGACGATTGTCCGGCTTGGCGCGCGCTCCACGGGGGCGAATACGCGTCCCGCGCCCGCCGCCGGGCTTGGCCTGGAGTCGGACAAGTTCAGCAAAGAGGCGCTCAGGAAGCATTTCGAGGCATTCTTTGACCCGCTCTTGAAGGAGATTGGTCAGCGTCCGACAGACCGGAAGGTTGGGTTCGTTTCACTCGATGCCGACAGTTGGGAGATGAGTTCCCAGAATTGGACGCCCGGTTTCCGGGATGAGTTCAAGAAGCGATGCGGCTACGACCCATTGCTCTACTTTACAAGCTACACCGGCTGCGTCGTTGGCTCGCGTGAGCAGACCGAGCGTTTTCTCTGGGATGTCCGCAAGGTTTGTCAGGAGTTGTTACTCGAAAACCACGCGGCGGAGTTGAAGGAGCTTTGTCACCGGCGCGGGCTCCGGTTGATGATTGAACCATACGACATGAACCCGGCCGGCGACCTCGACCTCGGATCGTACGCCGACAATCCTGCGGGCGAGTTCTGGTTCGATACATTTCAATCCGGATTCAGTTGCATTGAAGCCGCGTCGGTTGCACACACGATGGGCAAACCGATCGTTCTGGCCGAGGCATTCACCTCCGGTCACGGAAACTGGCAACGCACGCCGTGGGTTCTCAAGAATCAGACCGACTGGGCTTTCGCGGTTGGGATTAACAAGTTGTCGATTCACGGTTTTGCTCACCAGACGAACGATGATGCGCCCGGAATGACCTTTGGTCCATATGGCATCTTCTGGAACCGAAAGCAGACATTCTGGCCGCTCGTTGGGGATTACCACGAGTATCTGGCAAGGTGTTCGCACCTGTTGCAGCAGGGGGTAACGGTGTCGGATATTCTCTACCTGACCCCTGAAGGCGCACCACAGGTCTTTCTGGCGCCGCCGAGTGCCCTCGAAGGCTCCGAGGGGAGGCTGCCGGACAAGAAGGGCTACGGCTTTGACGGATGCTCTCCCCGAATCCTGATGAGTCGGGCCGAGGTCAGGGACGGCCTGATTAGCTTTCCGGGTGGCAGTTCGTATCGCTTGATGGTCCTGCCAAACTTCCCGACCATGACGCCGCAACTGCTGGCCAAGATATGCGATCTGGTCAAAGCCGGCGCTACCGTTCTGGGTTCGCCGCCCGTCAAGTCACCGAGCCTCTCGGGCTATCCGGAATGTGACCAGACACTGCGGGCGCTGGCGGCGGAGCTTTGGGGCGGCCAGGAAACGCCGGGCGAAGTCACCAAGCACAGTTATGGACGAGGCGCAGTCTACTCGGGAGGTAATCCTTCAGAGGGGCTCTACCCTGACTATGACGTCACGGCTTCCGTGCTCAGGAAGATGAGCATCGCCGAGGATTTTGTGGCGGCCGGGCCAATTCGCTATGGGCACCGTCGCACTGATGAGCGCGAGATCTATTTCGTGTCCAACAAGTCGGCCGAGGCGATTCAGGCGGATTGCACATTCAGAGTTGGCAAGGGAGAGCCCCAGTTGTGGAACCCGGTAACAGGAACAACGCGCTCCCTCCCGCAATACAAACAGATGAGCGGACGAACAACCGTTCCTATGCAGTTCGAGCCATACCAGAGCTTCTTCGTGGTTTTCGACCGCAATAGCGCCTCCAATACGCCGACAGCTTCGGGCAAGGTGAACTTTCTCAAGACTGTATCCGTGACAACCCTGGACGGACCTTGGGAGGTTTCTTTCGATCCCAAGTGGGGCGGACCGGAAAAGATCACGTTTCAAACACTTCAAGACTGGACCCAGCGGGCCGAGGACAGTATCAGGCACTATTCCGGCATTGCGGCCTATCGCAAGGCCTTTGATTCTCCGAAAGTGTCGGGGCAGCGGGTATTCCTCGATCTTGGCGTAGTGCATGAGATGGCTGAGGTCGTGCTCAACGGGAAGAAACTGGGGGTTGTCTGGTGTGCGCCCTGGCGGATTGATATCACGGACGCATTGAAAGAGAAAGGCAACCAACTGGAGATCAAGGTAGCCAACCTTTGGACGAATCGGCTTCTCGGCGATGAGACAAAACCTGAAGAGCAGCGCCTGACTCGAACAGCGTTGGGGTATCGCGCCAGCGGTGCGTTGAAATCCTCCGGCCTCCTGGGGCCGGTGCGAATCACGGCCACCCCGGAGTGAACAAGAACATCGAAATGCGTATTATCCCTCCAATGCCGCCTGTGCCTGGTCAGCCAGCTTCCTGAGCATCAGTTCGACCTCCTTGGGGTTCCTGATTCGAAGGAAGCCCAGTTCCGTCGATCGGCGGTCGCCGTTGCGCTCTTGCCAACACCGGGCTCCGCCGTTTGCTTTTTCCCGGCTTCGGACCTGCCCTGCTCGCTGAAGCGAACAGGCCTCAACGTCAGAACTGTTTCCGTTGTTCCCTGTTCCGGGTTCCGGGGTCCGCCGTTTACTTTTCCCCGGCTCCAGGCTACTGGCTCCCGGCTACCGGATTCATGGTTCCGCTGTTTGCTTCTTGGGTTCCGCTTTTCCGCCTTGTCCGGGCGGCGGCTTGAAACGTGGGTCGTGGCCGGGTATGTTGGGCGAATTGTTCGGAGAATTGTTTGGCCGGCGCCGGCCCCCGGAGGCGTTGTTCGGCTGCGGCTCGTGCGGATTGTTTGGCTTGTGCGGTTTTTTTGGCCCATGTGTGCTGGAACCAAAGAGGATGGCAGTCAAGAGTTCGACTAATAAGCTTACGGGGCGCAAGTTGTGGATTCCGCGGATGACGTACGTCGGCGCGCGGTTCATGGCGGCGGCGTTTCGAGCGGTGGGAATCGACGCTTCGGCGACTCCGCCGTCGGATGCCGAAACTCTCGAGCTGGGCGGGCTTTACACCAGCGGCGAGGAGTGCTACCCGGAAAAGGTCACGATGGGCGACTTTCTGCGGATCGTCAAGGCCCCGGACTTCGACCGCGACGCGCACGCGTTTTTCATGCCGACGGCCGAGGGGCCGTGCCGCTTCGGCCAGTACGCCCCGTACCTTCGCCATGTGCTCGACGAGATGGGCTACGAGGACGTGCCGGTCATCTCGCCGACCAGCAAGAACAGCTACGACGGCGTTGGCGAGCACGGCTCGGACAT
>CAZSBS010000026.1:0-26961 GCA_964605095.1 uncultured Planctomycetaceae bacterium
GCCCGCTCTACCAATTGAGCTATCGAGGAATATTCGGTTTTACATTTCCTCCGCAGCCGGGGGCCTGGCGGAGAATAAAACGCCGTCGGGATCAGCCGACGGGCATATATGCCAACTGCGCGGCTAGTTTAGCTTATCGGCATGCCAAGTCAATAGCTTTCGTGCGACTTGGAAATCACTTTTCGGCGGTCAGCAACGTGGAACGCGGCGGCGGGTGGGGGCTGCTCGGCCAGCCGGCGTTACGCCGCTTACCAGGGCGAGGACCCTGTCGGCCGTGGTAAGGCTTGAGTCCTTAGGCAAGCTCAGGACTTCCGCCGGCGCTTCAGCAGCGCCAGGCCGCCGAGGGCCAGGAGCGTCAGCGTGGCGGGTTCGGGGACGCCGTTGGTCAACGTCAAGGCCATGACACCGTACTGCGCCGACCCGCTGTACGACCCGCCCCAGGCCATCGTGTGTTCCCCCTCCGTCCATGTGTCGTGAAGGATGATGGTCTGTGCCCTGCCGGCGTTGTCGTAGCCATAGCCGAACATGGAATGCCCCTCGACTTGGATCAGCACAGGCCGCCCGGCGTCTATCTCAGCCATGTAGTTGGCCCACGTGAAGCCCAATGTGTTCCCCTCGTAACCGTAGATGTACTGGCTGAACACGTTAGTGTCGGTGGCCGGGTCACCGCAGCCGTAACCGGCGTAGTTGACGTACTCGGCCACCCCGAACATGCCGTCGCTGTTGTAATGGCTTGGCCCTTCGGCGTATATGTCCTTTGCGTACAGTCGGCTGCCGTCATCGTAATACCAGAACGTAGTGGACCCGTTGACGTTCCCGACAGCATCCTGGCTGGTGCCCATGAAGTCGGCCAGGCAGTTGAAGCTGTGCCACGGCTGGGCGAGGTCGTCGTCTTTGCCCAGGTAGCCGTTGCGATAGAAGTCATTGATGTGCCCGGCGCTGGCTGTGGCCGCGTTGACAAGGGCGCCCGGGTTGCCGTAGGTGCTGGTTTCCGCAACGCCGCCTGGCACCAGGTTGGGGTACTTGTTGTGCATGGGGTCGCTGCCATAGCCGTTCCGATCGTAGTAGCCCATCATCATGCCAGCCGAGGTGGGAGAGCATCCGTTCCACCACTTCGCGTCGGTGGCGCCGGGAAGCGTGACCTTCACACCCACATGGTGTGCCGTCAGCGATTTCCCGTTGACGGAGTACTGGGCGATCACGTCGGACTGCGCCAACGCCTGGGTGGGCAAGAGCATCACCGATGCCGCCAGGGCCAGCGAAGCTATAATTCCCACCATGTCCCTCACGTTCATGACTCGTCCCTTCCATTTTTGCCCGCCGCGGCAGGTGCGTGTCAGCAACCGAAAAGTTCACCTCTGCGCGGCATCGACCGCGCAGAACAAAACGCAACTTGTTCGGAAACTTGCCCGGAACGGGCTAAGGCAGGAAGGACCGAGTGAGCGATTTCTCGCCCTGCCCTCACAGTAGAATCCCGACGGCTCATCGGGACTTTCCTCTCCGCCGTTTCCACGAGGCGGAAGTCGGAGCATGACAGGATATTACTGCGCCTTCAGCGATCTGTCAAGCCAGAAAATATCCATAACTTCTTTTAAAAGGGGGTAAGGTTAACACCCTACAGGCATCTCTGCCCGCGCCCAAGTCGTCAGCCGGTTTCCTCAATGACGGCACTGGCGGCCGCGCGAAAAAAAGCGGACGGCCCCGTGTGGAGCCGTCCGCGCGTCAGTTATCGTAATGGCCTGTAACTTGGCTACTTCCGCCTGCGGCGGATCAGCATCGCCAAGCTGCCCAGGGCCAGCAGGCCCATCGTGGCCGGCTCGGGGGTGCCGTAAGAAGGGGTCATCGTGAAGTCCACGTCCGGATGGCCGCTTGGGTTGAAGGTGATCTCGAGGCTGGTCGCTGATGACAGCACCGTAAGATCCCCGGACCAGTCGGGACTGCTGAACAAAACCTGGTAGCTAAACGGGTTCGGATTATCCACGATGGTGCCGACGAACCGGGCCACGTTGCTGGTCCCGTTGTGGACCTCGATCTGGATGTCCGTGTCCGAGTAGTTGCCGCCGTCGATAGAATTGAAATTCAGCTTGAACCTGTCCGCGCCACCCTGCGTAAAATCGAACCCGCCCAAACCTTCGTTGTTTACGAGCGAAGCCGGGTGGCTGGTAACGTCCGCGTCGATCCCGTCGTACTGCAACGTCGCGATTGTGCCGGGCGTCCCGGAGTTGAACACGAATGTCCCCGCGCCGATAGAGCCGGTGTACGACGTCGACTCAGCCGGTTCCGACACCTTGAGCAGAAGATCCCGCTCTTCCCCGAGGATATCCCCAAAGGTAGGGGCGGGCGCCTTGAGTAGCGCGGGGTTGAGATTATAAAAATTGATCACCGTGACCTCCGGCGGGCTGTTGAACAGATCGATGGTGTATGCCTGGGCGGAAATGGCAGTTACCATCACGAAAACGCAGGCCAACGCCCCCAAACTCAGTGACTTCAGATTCGACATTTTGTTCCTCTCCTTTTCTGCCCGCCGCAGCGGGTGCCTATTCCGCAACCGAAAAGTTCACCCCGCGCGGCATCGACCGCGCAAGACATAACGCAACTTATTCGGAAACCAGCCCAGAGCGGGCCGAAGGCAGAAGTGAACGAGTGAGCGATTCTCGCCCTGCCCTCACAATAGAATCCCGACGACTCATCAGGACTTTCCTCTCCACTGTTTCCCATGGCGGAGGTCGGAGCATGACAGGATATTACCGCATCTTCTGCGATCTGTCAATAGCAAAATGCGAGAATAAATAGCGTAAGTACCAAAAAAAAGCGAACTAAGGTAAACACCCTACCACGACGGCTTTAATGCTGACGAGATGGGCCTACCCCCGGGCCGCTCCCAAGTGGTCAGCAGATTTCCTCAATGGCGGCACTGGCGGCCGCGCGAAAAAAAGCGGACGGCCCGTGTGGAGCCGTCCGCGCGTCAGTTATCGTAATGGCCTGTAGCTTGGCTACTTGCGTCCACGGCGGGTTCGTCAGGTTCGCCCGGTGCCAGCGGAAAAGACGTGGCGGGGGGCTGGTCCATGGTTGCTGAACGCCTGTTCGCCTATGGCCGGCACGTGGTCTCCAGTTGGGCCTTGTGGTAGGCCTGCCACGCGGCCTTGAATTTTTTGTAGTTGGCGTGGGTTTCGAACACCTGGCTGTCGTTCCAGAGCATGCGCCAGTCGCCGTCGGCTTCAGGCCAGAGGAAGACTTGGCCCCATATCAGTCGGTTGTTGGCGTCGATGCCCGGGTGCTCCAGCGTGCCGTCGCCGGAGATCCTCAGCATCTGCTCGGGCGTCAGCAGGTCCTCGGTGGCGGCCTTGAGGTTCTGCAGGATCCAGTCCGATCGCGTGGCCATGGCGACGTATCCGCCGGTCTTGTTCTCGCGTTGGCAGGCCCAGTTGAGCGACACCCGTGCGGGCGATACGCCGAGTTCCTTGGCGATTTCCTGGATGACGGGGTTCATCAGGTCGGCCTGGTGTTCCTTGAACGTGTCTCGCCCCGGGCGTTTCGGCGATCCGAGGGACATGTATCCGGTGCAGACGACGCCTTGCGACTGAAAGTACCTTCGCAGCTCGGTCTGCTGGAAGAGCGGGTGCATCTCCATCTGGTTGAGGACCGGGCGGGATGCTTCATCGACGTCCCGCATGAGCAGTTTCATGGTCGCCTGTGTGTGGTTGGAGGTGCCGATGTCGACGATCTTGCCAGCCTGCTTGAGCTTGATGATCTCGCCCCAGGTCTCCAGGAACGCCTCGTGGATGTAGGGGACGGCGTCCGGGTTGCGATGATCGCCGGCGCAACCTGGCGTGTGGACGTTAGGCCAGGGCCAGTGGTTGAGGTACAGGTCGATTCTTTCGATGCCCAGGGCCGTCAGTGTGGCGTCCAGGGCCGGGGCCACGTCCTTGGGTGCCATGTGGCCATTCCAGAGCTTGCCGGTGATGAACAGCTCGTCGGGCGAGGAGATGTACCCCTGCCTGATGGCCTGGCGGATGCCCTCGCCGACGATGGCCTCGTTCTCGTAGCCGCGGGCCGTGTCGATGTGCCGCCAGCCCAGGCGGATCGCCTCGACGGTGGCGTCCTTCATGTATGCCTGGGCCCAGTCGGAATGAAATGTCCCGAATGCCGCCACGGGCATGATGGCCCCGCCGGCCAGCCGAACCTTGTGGACGGCGTCCGGATCGATGCCCTTGATCGTTTTGTCGAAGCACACCTGCTCTGCTATCGCGTTCGATTTTGCCATTTGATGATCCTTTCGTACGGTCGGGTCCGCCCGAACGGCGGGCCGTGCTGGTTGATGTCAGGGCGGCATTGTAACCGAGGTGCCCGCCGAAGCCAAGATTCTCGAACCTTCCCGAACCTGTCGTGAAAATTCCAGAACCAGGCGTGAAGCTTATCCTTGCCCCGCGTTGCGAGCTGCACTAGATTGCCACGTGTAGCACGGGCCGTGTACGGGCAAGATGCCCGTACGACTCACGGGCAAGATGCCCGTGCCACGAAGCATGCCCGTGCTTCACGCGAAGGAACCGCCGCAAAATGGAGTATCTGCAATACTTGTGGTTTTTGCTGCTTGGCCTGGGCGTCGGCACGCTGGGCACGCTGATTGGGGCCGGCGGCGGGTTCATCCTGATGCCGATCCTCTTAGTGACCCGCCCCAACGACAAGCCGGTCACCCTGACGGCCATCTCACTGGCCGTGGTGTGCTGCAACGCCTTCAGCGGGTCCTACTGGTACTCCAGGATGAAGCGGATCGACTACAAGTCGGGCCTGCTGTTCCTGATAACGGGCGTTCCAGGCGCGGCGGCGGGGGCCTATGTCGTCGAGTTTATTCCACGCGAGCCGTTCAATTTCGCATTCAGCCTGCTGTTGATAGCGGGGGGGATATACATCTTCCTCAAGACGTTTGGCGACGGCCCGCACAGCCACGGGTCCAAGCCCACGTTCAGGCGAACCATGGTCGATGCCGACGGGGTTTGCCACGAATACGGATACAGCCTTGGGCTTGGCATGACGCTTGGCTTCGTGGTTGGTATGGCGTCCAGCATATTGGGCATAGGTGGGGGCATTATCCACGTCCCAGCCATGGTGAACCTGCTCAATTTTCCCGTACACCTGGCGACGGCAACGAGCCAGTTCATCCTGGCTGTGATGACTCTTGTGGGCACCGTGGTACACATGTTTGACGGCAGCCTGACTCGTAAGGAGGCCCCTGGGCTGCTGGCGCTCTGCACGGGAGCGATTATCGGGGCGCGACTGGGGGCGCACCTGTCAAAGCACATCCACGGGCGCTGGATCATGCGCATCCTGGCGATAGCCCTGTCATTTGCCGGCGTCCGCGTTCTGGTGATGGCGATAGCGGCGCTGCTGTCCCACCGGTAGTGGGAGCCCGACCGGCTAGGTGAAAACTCCTATTGAATTAGTAGTAATTTCTTGTAGACAAAACTCCCTTTATCGGTTATAAGAAAACTGTTCCGGTATTGATTGCGTAGCGGAACCGGGGCCGGCATGAGTTTGCCGTGATTCGAACGACGACGGCTGGGCTTCGTTTCTTTCCTTTCGTTGTGTCTGCCTGGCCTGAGGATCAGCAGCGAGGGCGCACCTCGGAAAGGAGAACACGATGTCTTACAATCGCAGTGTTGTATTGGGTGTGTTGCTTTGCGCTTTTGTGCTTATTGGGGTATCAGTTTCGACAGTTTTCGCCGACAATCTTGTTTTCTCGCAGGTGAACTTCAACCTCGACGACAACATCTACACCGACACCGAATGGGGGCAGTTGGACTTTACGTTCAGCGGATCGTCGACTATCAAGTACCTCAACCTCAAGTGTAACGGCAGTTGGCAGGTTCAGAACGTTGCTGTCGTCAGCTACATGGACGTGGGCGCGGACCAAACCATATCTTACTACTTCGACCTCGGCAGCGTGCGGGGCACCGACGTGACGTCCGTGGTTTACGACTATGCGTTTACCGACGAGGTTCTTGCGGCCATGCCCGGCGGATCGAACACCGGCACGGTCGGCAACAGTGCTTTCGAGGTCTGGAGCGGAATTGACGGTGGAGGCACGGTTACAATGCTCGCTGCCGCCGGGCCGATAGTTGGCTCCGAGGCGGTCGCGGGGACTGTTCCATACGCCCACAAGGACTTTCCAAACCAGCAGTGCGGCAAGAACGAGTGTGTGCCCGCGGCGGTTTCCAACAGCCTTCAGTGGCTCAACAGAACCAAGAACCTGGGCATGGACGACAGCCAACTGACCATCGCAAAGGCCAAGACGTACACGGACTGGAAGGCCAGCGGCTGTCCCATCGCGACCTGGTACACGACGAAAGATACGGAGTTGAAGAAGCTCAACCTGCCAATCTCCACGCGAAAAGAAACGGACATGGAGAAGGTGGTGAAGGAACTCAAGGAGGGCAAGCAGGATGTCGAGATAATCGAGACGTGGACGGACGGCGAGGGCAAGAAGAGGGGCCACTGCACGGCCCTGGTCAGCATCGTCAAGGGCAAGGACGGCAAGTACACCCTGACCGTCGTTGATGACACCAAGCAGGGCGACGACACCGCGGGTTGCGACAAGCCAAGGACCTACATATACGACCCCGCCACAGGCAAGATCTTCGAGCCCGGCTGGGGCTTTACGACCTTCGAGTATGCCGTTGTTGAATGTCCGGAACCCGCTTCGCTATCGATGCTGGCGCTGGGCGCCCTGGCGCTTGTGAGAAGGCGGCGGAAGTAGGCCGGAGATCGCATATTGCCGAGAGGCCCGATGGGCCGACAGCACATAGCCTGGGGTGACCAACGGGAACCCACGGAACCCAGGCGCTAATCAAATGAACCCCGGCAGGGGTGATGGCGGCTTTCGTGACTAGGATGTGCCGCGGTTTTCCATCGCCCGCTTCGGGGCTCCGGTTTCTTTGGATCAGTTCCTGAGGTTCGCCAGTACGCCCACCTCCGGCTGTGCGCCCATGGCCCCCTTTGGGGGCCGAAGGCAGTCGGGGCCTGGGGGCTACTTGTCCTTCAGCATCACCTTTTCCGGCAGGGTTTCGTACGCGTAGAACTTCTGTTCGATGCGGTCGCCGTAGACCTCGACTATTCGGACGCCGTGCGGATTGTTCTTCGGCGATGCGCCCAGGGCGGCGACGGTGGTGGTGATCATCTCCATATTACCGTCCTTGACGTATTCGTTCTTGTGGCGATGGCCGAAGAATACGGCCTCGATGCCGCCGTCGTGGAACAGCGCCAGCAGTTCCTTGCGGCGCGTCGTGGGGATGTTCTCGTAGGCATCCTTCTCGTCGGGGGACTTGACGTAGAGCGGGTGGTGCATGAAGAGCATCTTGTGGGCGTAGGGTTTGCCCTTTGCGTCGGCGAGCGTGGCCTTGAGCCATGCGAACTCCTGTGCGGCCAGGTCCGGCGAGGCGGAGCCGTCGCGGAGCAGGTTGGACTCAAGCGTGATGAACAGGCTGCCCTTGTGCTCGAAACTCTGCCACGGTTTGCCGAAGTTCTTTGTGAACAACTCGACGGTTGCGGCGCTTGGGTTCTGGCCGACGTCGTGGTTGCCGGCGACGTTGTAGAGAGTGATGCCTTTGTCCAGGATGGCGGTGATCTTGTTGTACGCCTCGGCGAGTTTGGTGTCTCGCTCCAACATCGGCGACTTGACGCGGTCCTCGCTCTTGTTGCCGCCGAATGTCAGGTCGCCGCAGACGACGACGAAGTCCGGCCGGAGGCGATTGATGTGCTTGATCCCGTTAGTCCAGTTCTGTTCATCGATCTCCTTGCCGGACAGTTGCGGGTCGGCGGCGACAATGAAGAACCACGGTTTGGAGGTGCCGGCTGGGGCCTGGGTGGTTACGGGTGCGGCGTCGGCGGCGGGCGACTTGGCGCCATTGGCGATCAGCGCCATTGCCTTGTCGGCGAATCGCTTGCCGAGCTCGACGTAGCCCTCCCTGGTGTAATGCAGGCCGTTGCCTGGGCCGTTGAGGTCGTCGGTGTCGACCCACTCGGTTCGCGGGTCATCCTCGGCGAGCTTCACTTGTATCTCGCGAACCCGCGTCCAGTGGGGCAGCGGCTTTTTGGCGTTGTAGTTGTCGCTGAGCCGGCCTATCACGGCGTTGACGTCGGTCCGGCCGAGGTCGGCCTGGAGCTGGGCGATCATGCCCTTGAAGCTCTCGGCGTAGACTTCGCTGAGCGATTCCTTGGCGTCGCGTTCGCCCTGCATCCAGACGAACGTGACGGTGTCCGGGCGGCGTTCCGCGATGGCGGGCTTGACCTTGCCCATCAGCCGGTCGTAGAGGTCGCCGTAGGGCTTTGTCGCGGCGGCGACCTGCACGCCCTTGGGGGGCTGCCACTTCTTGTACCACCGCCGTATCGGCTGGCCGCCAACGGCGTCCTTGACGACGATGACTTTGTCCGGCGACAGGGCCTTGGTGACCGTGGGCGTGAAGGAAAGGTCCGGGTTCAGGCCGACCATGTTGGACTGGCCGGAGAGGATGAACAGGTGGACTTTCTGCTCGGCCGTCGCGGCCGTGGCGGGGATCAGGCATGCTAATGCAACCGCGACGAGAAGGGTGATTGCGGCGGGGCGTGAGTGACGCCATGTCATGGTTGTCTCCATGGGATGAGTCTTGCCGGTGGTTAATGCCGAAGGCCAAATGATAAATGCCGAATGAACAATGTTCAATAGCCAATGCCGGATGGCGGACTCTCTCCCTTTATATATGGACATTTCAAGGGGCGTTTTGGGCAAGGAAAACCGCCGGAGGCGAAGGTTTTTCGCGGGGCGAATCTCGATGACGTGTGCCTTTCCCTGGGTTCCGCGGGCACCGATGATGGGAATCCGCATTCCGCAATTGCAAATCCGCAATGAGGTTGCGGGCGATTACTTCAGGGGGCGACGACGTCCTTGTCGTAGAGCCTTGTGCCGGCCCTGATCTTATCCCGGAATTGCCGTTCGATTCGATCTCGCAGGTCGAACAGCCGCAGTCGCTCCATGTCCTTGTCGCAGGGGACGAAGTTTTCCATGTCGCAGCGGGGGCGGGCCTTGAGCATTTTGCCCCCGGCGGTGATGATGGCCAGGGCTTCCTTGTATTGCGGGCTGTTCTTGTCGGCGATCTGATCGAGGCATGGGCTCAGCTCCGGCCGCTCGAAAGACACCTGTGCTCGCTCGTTCCTGCCGTTGTCTTTCAGCCGGCCGAAGAAGTCAAGCCTTGTAAGCTCGCCCAATCTTCGGAGTTGTCCGGCGTCAAGCGGCGAGCGTCCGCTGGGGCTGTCGGGGTAGGCGCACTCGTAGAAGGGGTAATATGGCGCGTTCATGTCCAGCCATGTGTTGATGCGCTGCATGTCCTCGCTGGAGAGCTTGAGGTCTTTGTGCTGCTTTGGGCGGCTGCGGAGGACCTGCGATAGCCGGCTCGGGTGGGAGCCCCATGAGTACGCCTGCTGGATCTCGGCCGGTCCGCCACCGACGCAGGTGATGAGCTTGCGGCCCCATATCCACAAGTCGATATATGACGCGTTGAAGTATGGATTGCGGTCGCCGGCGAGGATGAGCTTCTTGCCGGCGTCCTTGCCGAAGTCGTGACACTTGACGCAGTTCCTGTCAAATACGGGCTGGACTTCCCTGGTATAGCTGAAGTGCCGCGGCGGGCCGAACCATCCGCCGAGTTTCGACGGGGCGCGCCTCGCGGCGATCGCGGCCTGGCCGGAGTAGGACGGGGGGGTAAGCCTGTCCTCGTGACAGCCGACGCAGTTCTGCGTTTCGCCGGGCTGGACGACTGTGCCGGACCGCATGGACTGCACCATCATCTTGTTGGCGTCCAGGGCCTGGAAGAAGATGAATCTGTCTGAAGGGACCTCGATGTGCGCCGAGCCATCGGCCTCGACCGGGGCATCGCCGAGAATCTGCTTGGCGGTGAAATCGTGCCAGTTCATTCCCGGCGCCTGGTAGCCCTGCCCGTTCCAGCTCCCGCCGGACCAGTTCTTCTTGGCTGGCGATTCGACGACCCGGATGTACTCGATCGAGCCGCGCTCGACGCCCTTCAGGTGAGTGCCCTGGTAGACGTCCTGGATCACGATGTATCCGGGGGCGTTATCGAAGGTCCGGCGGTTGGCGATCACCGGCGGATGTGGGCGGGGTGCTAGCGGCATAGGGTCGTAACAGCCCGGGGCCTCGTAGTGCAGCAGCACTTCGTTGCCGAATGTGTCAACGAGGTAAATGCCCATCTGGTCGCCCTTGCCTATCATTCGCGAGCAGAGGAAGTGCTTCTTGCTCAGCGGCCAGGGGTCTTCGTACTTGGGATTGAATCGCCCAAAGGCGTCGCAGTCGAAGCCGCCGCCCGTTCGGATGATATTCACCGCCTGTGGCGGCCAGGTGCGAAGGACGCCCTCGCGGCCCTCCATGCCTCTGCTCTTGTCGACGATCGCCAGCGCGCCCCAAAGGCGGTCGTGGTGCTGGCCGAGAATCGCCACCACGTTCTGCGTGCCGGGGATAACGTGCTGATCGAAGACGGCGGCGGGGACGGCGGTGTTGTTCTTCCAGTAAAGCGCCTGGCCGGTGCCGTCGGGATTGACCACCCATATTCCATGCGCGTCGCCGAAGTTGCGGTCCACGTATTCCCAGCGCGCGTAGAGAATCCGCCCGTCGGGCATTACCTCGGGTTGGTTGTCGAACAGCGTGTTCCGCGTGATGCGAAATACGTTTGCCCCGTCGGCGTCCATCCGGTACAGGTTTGCCGCGATGTCGCGGGAGCACATGTTGTACTTTGGCTCACGGGTGGAGGAAAAGACGATCGTGCCGTCCGGCAGGTAGATCGGATCGACGTCGGCCGCGCCGCTGAGGGATGTCAACTGCGTCAGGGCGGAACCGTCGGCGTTGACCTGGTAGATGTGGTAGTCCGTGTCCCGGGTCTTTCGCAGTGAGAAGACGATCTTGCCGCCGTCATACTGAACGTCGGGGTCGCGCGCGACGCCTTCGGGCACTTCCAGGAGCGTGGTGATCTTGCCGGTCCGCAGATCGAGAGTCTTCATCGACCCGCCGGGGCTAAAGAGGCTGGAGTGGGGCTGCTTCCTGTCCCAGTTCAACTCGTTGGTGAGGAAGAGCGTGTCTATGGCGTGGTAGTGTGAGCGGTACTGGGCGCGGGTCACGAAAAGAATAGGCTGGCCGCTGACGAGCGGGTTGGCGGCCAGCGCCTCTTTCTGAAGCGCCTCAAAGGCCGGCGCGTCGTTGGCGGGCAGGCTGTCCAGGCGGCCGAGGAACTCCTTGCCTTTGGGATACCGGTCGCCGAAGCTCCTGATGAGGTCGTCGATGGCGGCGCGGAGGCTTTCGGGGGTGTTTGGCTTGACGGCGTCAGCCACGCGGGCCGTTGTGGCACCGAACATTATGCCAAGCATTAAGCAGGCTGTGATGGTTCTCATAATCATTCAATGAAAGTAATCGGCAGTTGGGCCGAAAGGAAGGCACATTTCTCCGGGTATCGGAATGTTAAGCGCCTGCGGCGCTGTCGGGTTCATCGGAAGATCGGAAAACATATCTTGCGTGGAAAGGCATGGTATAATGAGAGTAAGTGCGGAGCGTTGGAATGTGCGAAGGTGTGATCCATAAAACACTGACGGTTTGCATGGCCTTGATGGTCGCGGTGGTGTCTTTGCCCCTGGCGTGGGCTATGGCGTCGGCGTTTGACAATGGCAATGGGTGCGATGCGGCGCGAGCCATCACCGACTCTTCGGGACCTGTCGCGGTTCTGAGCGGGCTGTCGCGCAATTCAAAGGTGGACTTCCGCGAGCTGCGCCTGGCCGGGTCTTTGCCCGGGATCTGCGGCCTGCTCGTCGCAGCCAGGTTTGCCACCCGTACCCAGCCGGTGACGGCTACCGG
Source organism: uncultured Planctomycetaceae bacterium (assembly GCA_964605095.1). GTDB lineage: Bacteria > Planctomycetota > Phycisphaerae > SM23-33 > SM23-33 > JAUWQU01. The sequence goes on from CAZSBS010000026.1 coordinate 11,882, forward strand.
AGCCCGCTATGCCGGCCAGGCTGACGCGACGCTGGTGGCGCTTCACTGCCTTCTGACCGTGTGAAATACACGGTCGCGCGTCTTGCCTATTTCGTTGCCGGCGGATCCCCGCGGGTGTTGCGCGCGCCGGCGGATTCCAAACCTCTTCGTCACAGTTACTCACAAACTTTGTCTTTTCAAAGGCCGTGACCGTTGTCCGGTGCAAGAGCACCGCACTGCGGCGCGTTGCCAGGAGCAACCGCAATGAAGGTATCAACAAGTGTGATTTCGGACCCCAATACTTTGCTCAATCGCGCCCGTGAGATGCTCGATCAGGGCCAGGTCGAAGCCGCCCTGGACGTGCTGGATTCTTGCGGGCAGAGTTCCCGGACCATCCAGAATGCCAAGGGAGTGTGCATGATGCGTCTGGGCCGGCACGAGTTGGCCATGAAGATATTCCGCGACCTGGTCTTCCCTGGCGGCTCGTTCGCGATCCCTGACGAGACGCCGACGATCTTCCGCAGCAACTACGCGACGAGCCTCCTGCTGGTGGACAACGTGGTCACCGGCCTGCAAATCCTTGGGCAGATTCCGGACAGGCAGCACCCTGCCGTCGTGCATCTCAAGGCTGCGGTGCGCAAGTGGAAGGCAAGCATGTCCTGGTTGACGCGGATCGGGCTGCTGATCGGAATCACTCCCCAAAAGCCGTTCAACATGGACTCGTCGCCCGGTGCTCTGCTGATTCCGTCGAGCGGCGAGAGACCCAAGCCAGTTGAGCGGGCGGCGTGAGGCGGCAGAAGGGTTGTTTGTAATCGCTTCCGGGCCCGGGCGTGGGCCTGGGCCCGGAGGCGGTGGTTGGTTGTCGTTTACCTGTTCGTGGAAAGCGAGCGGGCCTTGCGGGCTCACCCCGACAACGGGGATCCCTATCGGGTTCGCTTATCGGGCTCCTTTTTGGAGATGCGGCCGTGATCGTTAGCCTGTTGATGGTCGTGGCTGGACTGACGCTGCTTGTGGCCGGAGCGGAGTTGCTGGTTCACGGTGCGTCGGCCCTGGCGCGAGCGGCCGGAATGCCTTCTCTGATTATCGGCCTGACGGTCGTGGCCTTCGGCACAAGCGCGCCGGAGCTTGCCGTCAGCCTCGGGGCGAGCCTTGCCGGGCAGCCTGACATCGCGATGGGCAATGTGGTGGGAAGCAACATGTTCAACGTGCTGTTTATCCTGGGCATTTCCGCCGCGATTGCGCCACTGGCGGTGTCGTCGCAACTGGTCCGCCTGGACGTGCCGATCATGATCGGCACGTCGGGTCTGGCGTGGCTGATGGCTTCTGATGGGGCCGTCGGCCGGCTTGAAGGTGTGGTGCTCCTGGCGGGCATCGTGGGCTACACGGCGCTTCTGATCCGGCTGGGCAAGAGCCAGGGCAATGCTTTGGCCCTTGCCGGGCCGGAGCCGCCTGTTCGCCGGGCGGCGTCCGGGCGGCGGCTGGTCGTGCCGGTGGTGCTGGTGCTGGTGGGGCTTGTGCTGCTGGTGCTGGGCGCTCGCTGGCTCGTACAGGGCGCTGTCGAACTGGCTCGCGTGCTTGGCGTGAGCGAGCTTCTGATCGGCCTGACGATCATTGCCGCGGGCACCTCGCTGCCGGAATTGGCGACTTCGGTCATTGCCAGCATTCGCGGCGAACGAGACATCGCCGTCGGCAACATCGTGGGCAGCAACATATTCAACATCCTGGCGGTCTTGGGCGCCGCCTCGGCCGCGGCGCCGGACGGGGTTGCGGTCTCGCCGGCGGTGCTGCGATTTGACCTGCCGGTCATGTTGGCCGGGGCCGTGGTGTGCCTGCCCGTGTTCTTTACCGGCGGGCGGATTTCCCGTTGGGAAGGCGTGTTGCTGCTGGGGTACTACGCCGCGTATATCGCATACCTGGTGCTGGGGGCTTCATCTCACGAATCGCTTAGTGGGTTCAGCGCAGCCATGGTGTTCTTCGTGCTGCCTGGGACGGTGCTTGGGATAGCGGTTTCCGTGTTCTGGGCAGTGCGGGCCAGGCGGAAGGGCCGTGACCTTACAACACGGTAGGAGAGGAAGGTGCGGTTACTTCAGCAGCATCTGGACGAGCAGTGGGCCGAGGGTCAATAGGCCGTTGTAGGCCATGTGCGCGGCGATGGCGGAAGCGAGCAGGCCGGTGCGGCGGAATGCCCATGCCGCGACCAGGCCGAGCAGGAACACCGCCGGGAAAGCGATGGGGGGATGGATGGCGGCGAACACGGCCGCACTCGCGGCGGCGGCGGCGGCGGGGCTGAGGTTTCGCCGCATGGCCTGGAAGAGCAGTCCCCGGAAGAGGTACTCTTCGATGACTGGCGCGGCCAGGACGGCCAGCATGACCGTCCAGAAGTACCCGCCGTGGCGCGTGATTTCCGGCAGCGACGATTCCTTCATGGCTTGCCGGGCCCAGGTGGCGTGTGAGATTCCCCACACGTACGCGGCCGCGGCGATGGCAGCCAGCGCACCCAGTCCGGCGCCATAGGCGACGGCGGCGGGCCAGGGCGTCAGGTGCGTGGCCTGTCGCGGGCGCCTCAGGCCAAGGGTGGTCATCAGGTGCGGGATGTTCCGATACGACAGTATCATCAGGCTTGCCGGCACGACGACCGCGCCGGCGGCGATGGTGGAGATGGTGATGATAGCCCCCATGGGCCAGCCCGAATCGCGAAGCGCCAGCCAGCCAACGCCCTGGGCGGAGACGAACGCCAGCACGGTGACCATGGCGTCGCTGATGGCAAGCGCGGGTGGGGGCAGTTGCGTCGGGTCCAGCAGGTAGGGCAGGCGCTCGCGGACCTTCTGCCAGATCGCCCAGGCCACCAGCACGAACAGCACGACCATCACCATGCTCTGCCAGATGGTCGCGGCGTAGATAGCCATCGCGTAAGTGCCGCCGACTAGCATGTTGAGATAGATGATGGTGGCCCCCACACGGGGCCGGTCGGCGGCGGCGTCGGTGCCCAGGGCGGACAGCCCGGCCGAGATGAAGCCGTATATCGCCACGCCGCCAATGGCCAGAGCGGCCCTGAAGACGTCCTGTGCGTGGATGTGCTCCTGCCGCCCGGCCAGCATCGCCCAGACCACCGTGGCGAAAAGGGCCCCCAGCGCCGACCAGAGCGATATCTTGCGGAACAGCAACTTCTCCAGTCGGTGTGGCAACGTATAGAGCAGCCACATGCCCTTGAGCTCGCCGATCAGCAGCCTCGATCCGCTCATGAGGACCACGTACGCCCCGGTCAGGAACGCCACGGCCGCGGCGTGCTGGAGGTCTTTTGAGGCTGCCTGGGCAAGAGCGGGGTTCAGCAGCACCTGGAAGATGCACAGTATGACCGGCAGGATGATCGCCTGGGCGAGGAACGTCCGGTCGCGGGCGAGCAGGAGCATTTCCTTGCCGAGGAAGCCGCGTATGAGTTGGCCTGCGGGGGCATGGGCGGTTTGGTGGCGGCGCCGGCCCAGGAACGACGCCGCCTGGTCGTTGAGCCCCCCGCGGACCATCCTCTGTGCGACCAATGCGGAGGCGGGGGGTATGACGATGAGCACGCCCAGCATGGCGGCGATGGCGACGAGCCCCTCTGGGCCGGGATGGCAGAGGCCAATCGGCAGGGCCGTCGGAAGCCATTCGACGCCGGCGGGCAAAGCACCTGCAAGGGCGATGAGCCATTCCATCGCCGCCGGAGTCGCCACAAGCGCCATTATGGTTACCAGCAGGAGCATCTGGAGGATCGTGCATAGGCCGACGATGTTGCTGAGCCTTGCCCGGCTCAGGCGTCGCCGCAGCCATGTCTCGCCGACGACCTGCACTCCGGCGACGGCGGCACTGACGGACAGTGTCGTCACTGTCGCAAGCGGTATCGCCCAGAGGCCCCAGCCCGCGACGTAGAGAATCACACCCATCAGCGGAAAGATCGTCATCCAGGCGAATGCGTTGAGGAAAGTAACCTGCAAGAGCCTGGCCGCGAAGATCGCCGAGGCGCGAACCGGGAACGTGAAGAACCACTCCAGCGACCAGGACGGGTCCGTCAGGTCGATGTTGGCCGCGGCGAAGGAGCGGCACAGCAGCATGAGGATCAGCGCGGTGAGGATCAGCCCCAGCGCCCGGCCCATTCGCGGGCCGAGGACGGGGTCGTTCCATATCCGCGGGCCGGGCATGCCGGCGGCAAAGCCCGTCGGGCTGAAGGCGTCCAGGCCGCGGTTGATGTATGCCTTGCGGAGTTGATTTTCGGTTTGGTCGGCGTCGCCGAAGAAGCCGGAGATCTCACGGGCGGCGTTGTCGAATTCCATGCCCAGGGCGTTGGCGATCCTGTGGCGTAACTGCTTGGCTGAAGGCATGGACGCCGCGGAGGCCGGGCCGGTAGCGGGGCGGGTCTCGCTGGGGAAGGTCTCCCGCTCTATCGCGTCGGCGGGCCCGGCGCCGTCCGCGCCGGCGTTCGGCTTGGCGGCGACGGCCCTTGCGGGCGAGTCGTCGCCATCGCCCTCGGCATTGTCCGGGCCGTCCGGCGAGCCCGTGTGGAGTGCTTCGGCCAGCCTTCGCAGTTCCTGCCGGGCGATACCGGGCAGTTTGCCAATGGCCTTCCGCATTTCATCGCGGGCCTCGCGGGCGCGCAGGAGCTCGTAGAACGCTGGGGGCACGGCCATCCTGCCGCTGGCGTCGCGGGCCTGGACGCCGGCGGCCATTCGCCCGACAACGCTGATGACCATCAGGAAGGCGCCCAGGAACATCACCACGGCCATGACGGCCTGGACGGCGCCGAGTAGTGCGGGTTTTGGCGCCGTGGCGCGTCGGATGCCGGCCTTGCGCTTACGGCCAAAGGCCGCGATGATCTGCCCGAAGACGCGGTTGGTCCAGCGTCGCCTGGCGGCCTTGAACATGGCCCAGACCAGCCGGGACGCGCTGACGGGCCGGCTGGTCACTGGCGGCAGTCCTCCGCGGGGGCCTTGGCTGCCGGCGGTGTGTCGGGTGAGGTTACGGCGAAGAAGATTTCCTCCAGCGACCCTCCGGCCGAGGCGCGAGTGCGGAGGTCGCCCAGCGGCCCGCAGGCCGCGAGTCGGCCCTTGTGGAGGATGCCCACCCGGGTGCAGAGCTTCTCGGCCTGGTCCAGCAGGTGGGTGCTGAGCAGCACGCTTCCGCCGGCTTGGGCGTGGTCGAGGATGATCCCGTGCAGCGTGCGGGTGGTCTGCGGGTCCAGGCCGTTGGTCGGCTCGTCCATCATCAGCAGCCTGGGCTCGTGGAGCATGGCGCAGATGAGGGCGAGTTTCTTCTTCATCCCGCGGGAGTAGTTGACGGCGTACTCTTCCATCGCGTCGGCCAGATCGAGGCGTTCGACGAACTCGCCGGCCCGCTCTTGGGTGGCGCGGCGGTCCAGGCCGTGCATCTGGCCGACAAAATGCACCAACTCCCGCCCGCGCAGGAAGTCATAGAATATCGGCTCGTCGGGCAGGTAGCCGACGCTGCGCATCACTTCGCTGCGGTCGGCGAAGCAGTCCAGCCCGCCGATGGAGGCCGAGCCGCCCGTCGGCTGGAGAATGCCCATCAGCATGCGAATTGTGGTGGTCTTGCCGGCCCCGTTGGGACCAAGCAGCACGAAGACCTCACCCGGGTGGACTTGGAGCGTCAGGTCCGCCACGGCTGTGAAGTCGCCGTACTTCTTCACCAGCCCCCGAACGTCGACGAGGGCCGGCGCCGGTTGTGCGTCCAGGGGTTCCACAGGTTCCCAAAAACTCCTACTTGGTCTCGGTAATCACGATGGGGCAGGTGGTCAGGGCCTGGTTGAATATCTCGCCTTGGAGCGAGGCGACCATGCAGTTCTTGGCGGTTTCCTCGGAGTCCGGGCCTGGCTTCTCGGAGGCATCGGTCCGCTTGGTGACCTTGATGATGTGGAAGCCGAACTGGGTGCGGATGACGTCGGAGGTGTCGCCTACCTTCATGCTGAACGCCTTCATGGCGAAGGTGGGGACCATCGAGCCGAAGTCGAACTCGCCGAGGTCGCCGCCCTTTGCCTTGGACGGGCAGTCGGAGTTAGCCTCGGCCGCCTTCTCGAAAGTGATCGTGCCGGCCTTGATGTCGGCGGCGACCTTCTCGATCTTGGCCAGGGCCGCCTTCTGGTCCTTTGTCGAGGACGTTGGCGTGCATGACACGAGGATATGGCTGGCCTGGACCTTCGTGCCGCTGAAGCACGTCGGGTTGGCCTTGATGAACGCGTCAACCTTCTCCTTGGCGGTTTCCTGCTCGGCCATGGTCTTGAGGCGGACCTGGTCGCGAAGCCGCTGCTCGGTTAGCCCGGCCATGGACATCAACTGATCCATCGGGACGCCTCTTTCTTTCGCTATATCCGCCAGCTTGCCCTTGAGCGCGTCGTACTGCTTCTGGTCGAAGGGGATCTTCTTGACCTCGAGGTAGGCGTGGATGAGCTCGGCGACGATAATGTCGTCGAGTATCTTGGCTCGCATAGCGCCGACGCGTTCGGCGGGGAACTCAGGCGGAAGGGACTTGAGGGGTCCGTCGATGCGGTCGCTCATGATCTTCACGGCCCCGACAGTCGCCACCACGGACGGCTTGCTGGTTGGCGCCGCGGCGGGCGCAGGGACGGGCTGCGTGGTCGGAACTGCCGCGACGGGGGTGGCTGGGCCTTCCGCCAGAGCCTGCCCGAACGCCGCCAGGATGCAAGCAACCGAAATCAGTACCAGAAACATCTTGCCGTTCACTAGTGTTCTCCTGCAAGTAAAGTGGCGAGTCACAAACCAGCCGTCGAGCTGTCCGCAATCACCGTTTCAGATTCCGTTCACCAGATACCTGGAAACCCATTATTCATATTCGGTGTCGGACTTTCAATAGGCTGCCGGCCGCACGTGTTTAGCGATCAGGCTTTCAGCCCCGTTTACGGGGCTGAAGAAACTAACGCGATATCCCCTGTTTTCTTAACCTCTGTGCCTCTGCGCCGAAAAGAAGGTCGTAGGGGGTCGGAGCACGGGCATGGCGACAGCCATCGTCCTCGTTCTCGTCCTCGTCCTCGGCTTTTTCCTTCATGGGGTGAGCCGGGGGCTCATGTTCTATTGCGGTAATCTTCTTCCCGGGCCATGTCGCTCTTGCTGTTTGTTTGGAACTTCTGCTGTTTCGCCGTTTGGTCCTTATTTGTCATTTGGTGCTTGTGATTTGGAACTTTGGCGGCCGCCAGGCCGCCAGGCGCTGGACTTGCCGGGGCGAATCGGGTAATCTCCCGGCGATATGCGGGAATGGACCGCAAGCTGTAACACCGAGCATGTAAGGAACAAACGAGAGCGAAACATGGCTACCAAGACAATCGCGGATATCGACGTCAAGGGCAAACGCGTTCTGATTCGGGTGGACTTCAACGTGCCGCTGGCCGACGGGAAGGTGACCGACGACAATCGCATCGTAGCGGCCCTGCCGTCGATCAAGAGGGCCATCGCCGGCGGCGCTAAGGTGATACTGATGAGCCACCTCGGCCGGCCCGAGGGCAAGGGCTTCGAGGCCCAGTTCAGCATCAAGCCCGCGGCCGACCGCCTGGCGGAACTGCTGGGCAAGCCCGTCAAGCTAGGCCCCAAGGAAGTTGTCGGCCCGGAGGCTGAGAAACTGGTCGCCGCCATGAAGGGCGGCGATGTCCTGATGCTGGAGAACGTGCGGTTCGTCGCCGGCGAGACGATTACCGACAAGGCCAAGAAGAACCCAGACGGCAAGCTGACGGGCGAGCAGCAGGCGAAGCTCGACGCCTTCGTCGCGGCCCTGGCGGGCCTTGGCGACGTGTACGTCAATGACGCGTTCGGCACGTGCCACCGCAAGCACGCCAGCATGTACGGGGTTGCCAAGGCAATCCAGGCCAAGGGCGGCCCGGCCGTAGCGGGATTCCTGGTCGAGAAGGAAATCCGATACCTCGCCGAGGCTGTCGCAAATCCGGCCCGGCCTTTCACTGCCATCCTGGGCGGGGTGAAGGTCTCCGACAAGATCAAGCTCATCTCCAGCCTGCTTGGCAAGGTGGACAACATTCTCATCGGCGGGGCGATGGCGTACACGCTTCTTGCGGCCAAGGGCGTGAAGGTCGGCAAGAGCATGGTCGAGGCCGACCAGGTCGAGGAGATGAAGAAGCTGCTGGACAAGGCCGGCGAGAAGATTCAACTGCCGTGCGACCACGTCGGGGCGACGGCGTTTCCCAGCGACGCCGCAAAGGCCGTCGCGGACGTGAACATACCCGACGACCTCATGGGCATGGACATCGGCCCGAAGACCATCGTGGCGTTCGGCAAGGTCATCGCCGCCAGTAAGACCGTAGTGTGGAATGGCCCGATGGGCGTCTTCGAGCGTCCGGCCTACGCGACGGGCACCAAGTCAGTCGCCGAGGCGGTCGCCAAGGCGACCGACGGCGGGGCCATCAGCGTGATCGGCGGCGGCGACTCCGCCGCGGCGGTTGAGCAGATGGGCCTGGCTGGGCGGATGACCCACGTGTCCACCGGCGGCGGGGCGTCGCTGACGTATCTCGAAGGCAAGCCCATGCCCGCAATCGAGGTGCTGGACAAGGCGTGACGCGGCCACGAGCGCCCGCGAATGTTCAATGCTCGAATGCTCGAATGCCGAATGCTCAAATCTGCCGGCAGGCGGGTGCTGAATGTTCAACTGGCGCGACCCCGGCGACAGCCGGGGCTGCGCCTCTGTTATCTTAGGCCTCCTTTTCGAGCCAGCAGCGCCGATCGGCCCTTCGTCTGCGTCGCGAGGAACTGGTGGACATTATGGGACTTTGCGGGAACCGGCGGGCAGGCGTGTTCGTCAAAAGACCATGCAGGCCGATGCGGCCTGTGGTGGTCGTGGCGCCGGATGTGGCTTAGGGCAGGAAAAAAGCTTGGGTACAAGCCTCGGTGTGAAGTATAATCCGGATTGCCGCAGCCTTTGCGGGTAGAAGAACATGAGTTGGCTTTCCGCGAAGCATCAGGCCGGCACATAAGGGGCTGGCGGGATTGTTGAACATGTGCGACACCAGACGCTTACGACGTACGCGGCTCGGCGCCATGTCGCCCGTGCGCGCCTGGGTTGTGGCGGGCATGGCGCTAGCCGCTGCTGTGGCCGTAAGCGCGTGGGCGGCCGAGGACGCCAATAATGTCCTCGCGGCCAACGTGGTTGTCCACCAAGGCCCGGCCATGGCACCGGCCATTCAGGCCGTGCTCAACCGCACCAGCCAGGCCTCGCCGTTGTCCGGCCCGCCGCCGCTCATGCACGTCGACGATGAAATGGCAGGCTATCTCCGCACGGCGGCCGAGGATATCAAGGCCGGCAAGTACGACCAGGCCATCCAGATTCTCCAGGCCCTGATCCAGCGCCCCGAGAGCGGCTTCTACGCCGAGCCGTCCAACCGCTTCGTCTCGATGCGGATCAAGGCCAACGAGATGGTCGGGGCGATGGGCGACAAGGGGCTCAATCTCTATCGCGCGCTCTACGACCCTCAGGCCAAACGGCTCTACGACGAGGCGATGGCCTCGGACTGTCCGGAACTGAACCTCCGCCGCCTGGGCGAGCGATACCTGCACACCACCTGGGGTCCCAAGGCCCTGGAGACGCTGGCGGAGGTTTACTTCGACCGCGCGAGCTTCGCGCAGGCGGCAGGCTGCTGGCGGCAACTGCTTTCCGGCATGGCCCCAGGGCCCGCTCGCGGGGCGATACTTGCCAAGGTCGCCGCGGCGCTTAGCATGGGCGGCCTGGCCGAGGACGCCCGGCTGGCCGGCGAACAGGTCCGCAAGGACTACTCCAACGTTTCGGTCGAGATGGGCGGGGCAAGCGAGAGCCTCGTGGCGTTTCTTGACCGGGTGGCAAAGCTCGGCCCGCCGGCCTCGGACGAAAATCTGAGCGGCCCGGCCGGGTGGCCCGGGCTGGGCGGCCTGGCTGACGGGCTCGGGCGGATGAGCGAGTGCGACGTCGTGCTCGCCCCACAGGGGCAGTGGCCCAGCCAGAAGCCGGAGGACCTTGCCGGCGACGACCTGACCAGTCGGCTCCAGGCGGGCGGGGCGATGTATCTGTCTGGCTCGAATTCATACAAGGGGTACGTTCAGCCCGGCCGGCAGACGATTCGCCTTCGCGACGGGCACCTGCAAATGCGGACCTTAATCAACAATGGCAACTCGACCGCCGCCGGCTCGGAGGTCATCCTGCCACCGATGCTGCATCCCGTGGTGGCGGGCGGACGGGTATTCATCCGCACCGAGGAGCGAATCGTGTCGCTGGACATGCTGACGCTGGGCGATGCGTGGGAGTCGGTGTCGCTGCCGATGGTCCGCAAGCTCAACAAGTTGCCGAACGTGAACGTCTATTTCGGCGGCGGCTACCAGTACATCGGCGACAACGGGCGATACGCCATGACCATCGGAGGCGGCAAGTTGTTCACCGTCTACGACTACCTGCCGAACAACAACAATCTTCGCTACATCCGCCAGCAGGCGGGAGCGGTCGCGGACCTCGACGAGGGCTCGTGCATGTCAGCCCTGAGCATCAAGGGACAGTGCATGGTGCTCTGGAGCGTCGGGCGCGGCAGTGGCGACAGCGACGTCCTGCGCGGCGGCATGTTCCTGACGGCCCCCACGTACTATGCCGGGCGGCTGTACACGGTCGTGCATTACCTGGAATCCTACGTGCTGGTTTGTCTGGACGCCGAGACGGGCAAGTCGATCTGGCGGTGCCCGATAGCCCAGGCCCCCGCCATGGTGGGTGGAATGTCTTACCAGCTTGGCGCCGAGGCCCAGTTGGCGATCGGCAGCCCCCCGGCCGTGGCCGACGGCAGGGTGTTCGTCACGACCAACGCCGGCGCAATCGCCGCGCTGGACGCCGAGACCGGCGAGCCGATCTGGGGCTACCAGTACGACAGCAAGATCAACGTTGCATCCCAAAGGTACATGCGGTCGTCTGTCTATTCTGGGCGTACGGCGGTGTGGATGCCGGGCAACCCGGTGATAGTCTCTCGCGGGCTGGTGGTCTGCCTGCCCGCCGACAGCGAGTCGGTCCTGGTTCTGGACGCCGAAACGGGCCGGCCGAAGTGGTCCAAGAGCCGGCGGAACCAGTTCGACCTGACAGCCATCGACGCTGACAGAATCCTGCTTAGTGGTCAGGGGTTGCTTGTGTATCGCATTTCCGACGGGGCTCAGTTGAACGCCGCCGGCGACAGGGACCCGGGCGACATGAACATTTTCGGCCGGCCCGCCGTAACCGGGCGGCGTGTGCTGGCAAGCTCGCTGGGCAAGATCTATTCGATGGACCTCAAGACGTACGCGATCAACACCATGGAGCTTGCCAAGGCCAACGGCATGTTGGGCAACCTCATCAGCGTCGATGGCAAACTGATGGCCAGTTCGATGCTGGGCGTCTGCACGTACTTCAGCTATGACTTGGCCCATACCGAGTTGACCCGTCGGATCGAGCAAAGCCCTCCCGAGCTGCGCGCGCCGCTTCTGCTCCAGCGGGCCCAGTTGGCCTTCGATGCAAAGCGCTTCAGCCAGGCCCTGGAGGGCCTGCTTGCCTGCCGGAAGCTCGCCGGCGACCAGCGGGACGACCAGATGGCTGCGCAGTTGCCGCACCTGCTCTACCGGACCTACGTTGCGCTTGGCAACCACGCGGCCAATGACGACGAGATGAAGAGAATGTTTGACTTGGTCGACACCGTCGCCTCCACCGTCCAGGAAAAGGCCCACATGAGGCTGCGGATGGCCAAGTACTTCGAGCGCCGCGGGCAGTACAGCCAGGCCGCCGCGATTGCTCAGGAGATCGCCGACAGCTACGGCGACGAGGACCTGGTGGATGTCGAGATCGGCCCGAACGCGGACGATTCCGTCCGATTCAGCCAGGGCCAGATGACCCAGCCGGGCAAAAAGATAGCCGGCGACTACATCCACAAGCTCATCGAAATATACGGGCGCGGCTGCTACGAGAAATTCGACGCCCTGGCCAAGGCTGAGCTTGACGCGGCCCGCGCGGAGGGCAGTCCCGAGCGCATCCTTGCCGTCGAGAAGCGCTGGCCCGCCAGCATCTGGGCTGACGACTCGCTGTTTTACTATGCCGAGGCCGGATACCTCAAGGCCAGGCAGGATCCCAACTCCGGCGAGGTCGATCTGGCCAACGCATGCCGGCAGCTCGACCGCGTATTCCGCTCAGCCGGCAGCGAGCGTCGCGTCTCGGCGGGGGCCGCGCTGGCGTTAATATACACGCGAGGTCAGTGGTACACGAGCGCCCGCAACGTGGTTGCGGACCTGCGGAAATGCGATGGCGAGACGAAGGTGTCATTCGCCGACATCCAGGGCAAGCTCGGCGACGTGCTGAAGCTGATCGAGTCCGGCCAGGGCGAGCAGTCGGATCGGCCACTGGCGGACGTGAGCATAATTCGCCCGCCGCTGGTCGAGAAGTTCGCCATAAAGGGCGATTCCGCGCACATCTTGTTCGACCAGGACTATCGCCCGCTGCGCGTGGACGACCGAGTCGCGATGATCTCCGAGGGCGACGCGATAATGCTCAACGTCGCCGGCGACCGCGGCGAGGCCGAGTGGAAAACCCCCGCCGGGATCGACCGGACCGGTACCGACCGCCCCGCGTCTTTGCCGCCAGGCATGAGGCTCATGGGCGCGCTTAGCCGCGACAGGCGGATCCTTGTCGTCGCCGACCGAAAAAGCGCACGCGGCATCGACGTCAATAACGGCAAGATCGGCTGGAACGCCGAGTACGCCGGCGGCGAGGTCGGCCTCGGCTCGTTCTATTGCATGGGCGCCGGCCAGGGCGTGCTGGTGCTGGCCGACACCGCCGGAAAGGTCGTCTGCCTGGATATCGCCAACGGCAAGAAGCTATGGGCGAACAAGCTCACCGGCGGGCGAAGCCGCCTGCCTCTCGGCTCGCCCCGCATCGGTGGGGGGCTGGTCCTGTTCCGCACCGACGGAGGCAGGACCGTCACGGCCTTGAGCCTGTCGCGACAGGGCAGGGTCGTGGGAAGCTGGTCCGGCAAGCAGGCGTCCGACATCGCCGTCACTGAGGACGGAATCATGCTGATGATGATCGACGGCGAGTTGACGGCTCGCGAGGCCGAGAGCATCGACAAGCCGATCTGGAAGGTCAGTTACGACGCCAACAAGAATCCCGGCATCATCGGCGTGGCGAACGACATGCTGGCCGTGGCGCGCGACGCGTCGGGCGGGCTCGTGGACGTGCTGAGCATACTTGGCGGCGGGCGGCGGTTTGCGTCGCTGGAGCCGGGGCCAATCGGGGGCTCGCCGGGCATTGCCATTGAGGCGGCCTTCGACCACGGGCAGTTGTTCATGCTTTGCGCGGCCGGGCTGACCATGCCACGCCGGGGCCAGTATGGGCAGATAACCAATGCCCGCGGACTGGGCCTCCAGAAGTTCAACCTTGCCGACGGCAAGCGGCTCTGGAGCAGGGACATCGAGAACACGGCGATGTTCTACCCCAACGTGCTGCCCATGGTGGTGGGGCGAAACCACGTGGCCGTCTCGGCCAAGCACTACCAGCCGGGCCAGAACTGCTGCGTGTATGTCATCGACTCGCAGACCGGGCAGGACGTCCAGAAGATCGACTTTGGGAGCGCCGCGGCCGACATCAACGAGCAGCGCCGGCGCCAGGCCATGGGCCCGCCGGTAATGACCAATGGCCGGCTTGTCGTCGAGACGGGCGAAGGAGTGAGCGTAAATGGTGAAAAATAACCGCGCGGGCTTTGCCCGCGAATGGCAGAATGTTCAATGTTCAATGCTCAATGCGGGCGCGGCCCCGCGGCGCGGGTTCCGGCGCGCGGCGGTGATGATCTCCGCCGTCACGATATGTCTGGTCAATCTGCCGGCCGCCAGGGCCGAGCCTCCTGGCCCGGTGCTGCCGGAGATGATGGACGCCAAGACCGTCAAGTGCATCGACATGGGGCTCAACTACCTCGTCAAGACGCAGCGAGCCGACGGAAGCTGGCTCAACAGCGGCGGCTTCGGAAGCTACCCGGCCGCGATGACCGCCCTGGCGGGCATGTCGCTGATGGCCGGCGGCTCGACGACCGAGACCGGCCCCTACAGCCGCAACGTCAGCAGGGCCATGAACTACCTCATCCGCATCGCCAAGAGCCAGAATGACGGGCTTATCAGCGGGCCCGGCAGCGAGGGCCGGAGCATGTATGGCCACGGGTTCGGGATGCTTTTCCTGGCCCAGTGCTACGGCACGGAGCTTGACCGTGAAACCGGCAAGGACCTCCGCGATGTGCTTGACAAGGCAGTGGCGGTCACCGTCGGCTCGCAGTCGGACCTCGGCAAGCAGAGCAACAATGCCGGCGGGTGGATTTACACGCCGACGAGCAAAGGCGACGAGGGCTCGGTGACCGTAACGCAGCTCCAGGCCTTGCGGGCGTGCCGCAACGCCGGGATAAAGGTGCCCAAGTCCACCATAGACCGGGCCGTGGCGTACCTCAAGTACTGCCAGATGCCTGACGGCGGGATATGCTATTCCGCCCAGAGCCGCGGCTCGTCGCGCCCGGCGATTTCCGCGGCCGCGATCGCGTGCTTCTACGCCGCGGGGGTCTACGACCGCCAGTCCGGCGGGGCCGGCGTCGAAGCGGAGATGGTCGAGAAGCTCGTCAACTACGTCCGCGGGCAGGTCAGCACGGAGAACTCGTCCTGGGGCGGGCATTATTTCTACACGCATCTTTACCTTGCACAGGCGTGGTATCAGCGAGGGGGCAAGGACTGGCAGGACTACTACCCGCACATTCGCGAGCGGCTCCAGAAGATGCAGAGCCCCGACGGAAGCTGGAACGGAGACAGCGTCGGCACGACCTATGGAACGGCAATTGCAACGATCATCCTCCAGTTGCCGTACAACTACCTGCCGATCTACCAGAAATAGCGGGGAAGTCTTCAATGGTCGAATGTTCAATGTACAATGCCGGGAAATGCCGGGAAATGCCGTGATAATGCGAAGCCGAACTGAAGTCTGTAATCTGAAATCTGGAATCTGTAATCTGACATCTGTAATCTGTAATCTGTAATCTGTAATCTGACATCTGTAATCTGAAATCTGTAATCTGTAATCTGAAATGTGACATCTGTAATCTG